>JAUSAX010000134.1 GCA_030652315.1 Afipia sp.
TCGAAAAAGTGCGTGCCGAATGGGCCATGATCTGCACCGCCCACAACCTCCTGAAGCTGTTCACCCTCGCAACCGCAGCCTGAGCCGGCCAACCTGCAATAAATGCCCGGTCGCCAACCCTATCTGGACGGGCTCCTAGGAGACCGAAGTCGCGCTCGAGATCGAGTGGTGACAGCACCTGCCGTTCGATGACACTGCGGGCGAAACCCGGCGCGTAGCGCTCCACCGTGGCGATCATCAGGTCGGCGACCTCGTCACGATGGTCGTCCCATGACCGGCCGTCCGGCAGCTGTGGCGCGACATGCTGGCAGAACAGACTGGCGACATGCTTGCCTGATGGCGCCAGCGAGTCGTCGAGCGTGGAGGGGATCAGGACCTCGATCACCGGCTCGCGGCTCCAGCCCTGCTGACGGGCATCGAGCCAGGCGCGGTCCATATACCCGAGACTCGGCGCGAGGATGATCCCTGCGGTGAGGTGATCGCCCTGGCCGGGCAGCGCCTTGAACGACGGCAGCGCCGACAGAGCGACGTTCATCCGGAATGTGCCGGACCCGTTGCGCCAGGTTGTGATGCGATCGAGGAACGGCTTCGGCAGTGCGTCCGCCGGGATCAGCCGGGTATACAGCAGCTTCGGATTGACGCTGGAGGCGACATAGCGCGCGCGGATTGTCTGGCCGTTGTCGAGAATGACGCCGGCAGCGCGGTCGCCCTCGATAATGACTTCGCGCACACCGGCGCCCGTCTCAATCTCTGCGCCATGGGCGCGGGCCGATGCCGCCATCGCCTGCGTGATCGCGCCCATGCCGCCGATGGCGTGGCCCCACAGCCCTTTCCTGCCGTTCACCTCGCCGAAGGCGTGATGCAGCATGACGTAGGCCGAGCCTGCCGCGTAGGGGCTGGCGTAATTGCCGACGACGGCATCGAACCCGAACAGCGCCTTGACCAGGTCGCTTTCAAAGACGTCGTCGAGCATATCGCCGGCGGACCGCGTGAACAGGTCGAGCAGGGTGCGCTGGTTTTCCAGTGTCAGACCACGCAGGATATTGGCGCTGGTCAGCGCGTTGAACGCCTCGCGCATGGCGTGAAGGCCAAACCCTTCGACCATGTCCGGCGGCGCACGCAGCACGAACTTGCGCAGCACATCGGCGATGGTTTCCAGTTCGCGGTTGAAATCGTCGATCCGCAGCGCGTCGCGTTCGCTGAATTTTGCGATCGACTGATGCGTCCGGCCATCACCGGTCAGCAGGTAGCGGCCATCCGGTGCGGGCAGGAAGTTCTGCGCACGGCGTTCCACGATCCGCAGACCGTGGTGGTGCAGGTCGAGATCCGCGATGACCTTCGGGTTGAGCAGGCTCACCGTGTAAGCGGCAACCGAGTTGCGAAACCCCGGATGAAATTCTTCGGTCACCGCCGCGCCACCGACTACCTTGCGGCGGTCAACCACCTTTACGCGCAGACCATTCATCGCGAGATAGGCCGCGCAGGTCAGACCGTTGTGGCCCGCTCCAATGATGAGTGCATCGTAATCAGACATTGCTCAGTCATAATCGCGGGTAGCGTCACGCGCGAGTGATTTCTGTCACGCGCATGTTATTGCCCGTCGTTGGCGGCTATGCTCCACTCCGCCCGCGTCCGGTGATTTGCCGGAATCATCCCGGAGCTTCCATGACTTCAGTGCCGTCCGACACCGCGAGCCAGTCCACCGGCGCGAGGAACACACTCGTTCTGGTGGTTTACACTGCCGCGATCTTCACCAGCGCCCTGCTGCTGTTCTCCGTCCAGCCGCTGTTCACGAAGATGGTGCTGCCGCGGCTCGGCGGCTCGCCCGCGGTGTGGTCGGTGGCGATGGTGTTCTTCCAGTCGCTGCTGCTCGGCGGCTACGCCTACGCGCACTATCTGATGACGTTGAAGAGCCGCGTTGCTCCCGTGGTCATCCATCTGGTGCTGCTGACGATCGCGCTGCTCACGTTGCCGCTGTCGATTGCGGGCGGGTGGGGCGAACCGCCGGCGAGTGGTTATGCGTTCTGGCTGCTGGGCCTGTTCGCGGTTTCGATCGGGCTGCCCTTCTTTGCGCTCGCCGCCAACAATCCGATGCTGCAGGCATGGTTCGTGCGCACCGGACATCCCGACGGTCCCGATCCGTATTTTCTTTATGCCTCGTCAAACATCGGAAGCTTCCTCGCGCTGCTGTCCTATCCCGTATTGCTGGAGCCGATGTTCTCGCTGCGGACCCAGAACCTGATCTGGACCGGCGGCTATGCGCTGCTGATCGTCCTGATCGCGGCGTGCGGCGTGTTGCTGTTGCGCTCACCGCCGATGACCGTTGAGGCCATCAGCGCCAGTGAGGGCGATGCGCCGGCGCCGACATGGACGACGCGGCTGCGCTGGATATTCCTTGCCGCGGTGCCGTCCGGCCTGCTGATCGCGGTGACGGCGCATATCTCGACCGACGTCGCGGCGGCACCGCTGCTGTGGGTGCTGCCGCTATCGCTGTACCTGCTGACATGGGTGCTGGTGTTCCAATCGCGACCGCTGTTGCCGCATTGGTTCATGCTCAAACTGCAACCGCTCGCCATCGCGGGGGTGATGGTTTTGCTCGCCGTTGGCGGTGAACAGAATTTGCTGTTGACGCTGGGCGGGCATCTGCTTTGTTTCTTTGTCATCGCCATGGCTTGCCACGGCGAACTTGCGCGCACGCGTCCGGCAGCGAGCTACCTCACCGGTTTCTATGTGGCGTTGTCTTTCGGCGGCATGGTCGGCGGATTGTTCGCGGGCCTGATCGCGCCTTACGCGTTCTCATGGATTGCGGAGTATCCGATCCTGCTGGCGCTGGCCGCGCTGTGCCGCCCGGCCGGAACATCCACCGTTCGCGGCGGGCTGGTATTATGGCTGGTCGCCGTTGTCGCCGCGCTCATCCTTATCGGGTTTGCTTACCAGGCAGGAACTGTCACCGAATTCCTTACAACCAACCGGATCTGGGTTGTCGCCGGTCTCGCCTCCGTCATGCTGCTGCTGGCGGTGCTGTGGAGGATCGACCGCTGGAGCGTGGCCGCGCTGGTGGTGCTTGGATTGATTTTGATCCGTGTTTATCCCGCCGATGACGGTCGCGTCGAAACGGTGCGCAGCTTCTTCGGCGTCCACAAGATCGTGGTGACCTCGAACGGCCAGTATCACGTGCTGATGCACGGCACGACGATCCACGGCGCGGAAAAATTCCAGGAAGACGATGGGACGCCGATCAAGGGGCGGCCGGAGCCGATCAGCTACTACCACAAGGATGGCGGCATGGGCCGCGCGATCGCTGCGATCCGCGAGCGCAAGGGCGGTCCGATCCGCGTCGCGGTGATCGGACTTGGCACCGGCACGCTCGCCTGCCACTCAATGGAGGGAGAGGACTGGAAATATTTCGAGATCGACCAGACCATGGTCGATACGGCGCGTGATCCCAAGTATTTCACCTATGTCAGCGCGTGCGATCCCAATATGAAGCCGGTCATCGGCGACGCGCGGCTCACCTTCGCCAAGGAGCAGGACGGCGCTTACGATCTCATCATCGTGGATGCCTATTCATCGGACGCGATTCCGATTCACCTCGCGACGGAAGAAGCGATGGCGATCTACAAGGCCAAGCTCGCGCCCCAGGGCGCGGTGGTGATGCATGTGTCCAACCGCCATCTCGAGCTGGCGAGTGTCGTCGTTGGCATCGCCGAAGAGAACGACCTGATGAGCTGGGTCTTCAACGAGGATTCCGGCCGCGACGTCGATTACATCTTCACGACAAATGTCGTGATCTCCGCGCGAGAGGAAGCCGACGTCGGCAAGATCGCGTCGGACGAGAAGTGGGTGCTGACGGAAGCCACCGAAGGTCAGCGGGTCTGGACCGACGACTATTCCAATGTGCTTGGCGCGGTCTGGCGGCGGCTCAGCAAACCCGACGAGTAGTCGTCGCGCTTAGTCCGCGTAGTAATAATACCCGCCGCGCGGTGACTGATACCTGGGGCGGGGCTCGTAACCGTATCCGTTCTGATAGCCGTAGCTGTTCTGATAAATGCGGCGCTGCATCGGACCAGCGTCCGCCGGCCCGTAGTAAGCCTGGTCCTGCGCATAAGTCTGATCGCGATAGGCCCGATCCTGAGAGGGCTGGCGCGAGCGCGTGTTGGCGTTGAGGTCCTCACTGTATCCGCTCTGCGGCGCGATCTGGACCGGTTGGCCGATCGCATCCGCATCGCCACGTGCAACGGTCGTGCGGCTCCTTGGATTGCGCGCCAGTGCAACCCGTGACGATCCTGTCAGGGTCACGGTGGTGGTGAGCAGGCCTTCGGACTTGACGAGATCCCACAGCTTCAACGCATTGGCGCGCGACAGCCGCACGCAGCCATGCGAGGCCGGGTTGCCGAGACGGCTGACGGCGTCGGTGCCGTGAATGGCGTGACCCTGCTTGGTGAAGAAGATCGCGTTCGGCATCGGCGCTTCATCGAATTCCTTCGAATAGTGATCCTCTTCCATGCGGAAGGCCTTGAAGCTGCCGTTTGGCGTTTCATGCGAGGGATTGCCGCTGGAGACGGGCCATGTGTAACGCGGCGCGCCGTCGACCGAGACGGTCATCTGCTGCGTGTCCTTGTTGACCAGGATGGAGACCGCAGCCTGCGCACTGCCTGAAAGCAGCATCAAACCGGTCACCGAAATCAATATCGCACGCATGACACTCGCCTCGTCTCTGCCTCTCTGTCTGCAATAAAGCATGGAAAGTGGCTTTTTTAACAGCCGCTTCGTCTTAAGGTTGACGGGAGCGGCCATACAGTTTCGTGAACGGCGCTTGTTTGTGGCGGGTTTTCGCCAAACTTGACGCAACTTTCCGGCGCCGACTGCGTTGTGCTCCGGGTCAAAAAGCTCGCTCGCTCATGGAGATTTTCAGGATGAAGACGGAAGCCTTGTTCATGTTCAATTCGGCGCATCGGCGTTTCACGTTCGTGGCCGCGGCCTTGGCCATCCTCGCATTGCCGATCGCGGCTCATGCACAGGGCGTGATCAGGGGCATGGAAGGCGGCGCAAATGAGGGCGTTCGCAAGGGTAACCGTGCGGCTGGCCCGGTCGGCGGTGCCGTAGGCGGTGCGGTCGGTGCAGGTGTCGGTGGCATCGTTGGAGGCGTGAACGGCGTGCTCGGGATCGACAATCGCCGCAGCTACCGTCATCGCCATTACCGTCACAAGCGCCATCGCTGATTACACGGTGCAAGCTTTCCAAATGGCGCATCCAGAAACGGATGCGCCATTTCTCATGCCCGGTGCTGGAGCGAGGGCGGGTTGGCGGTCTCGTTAGAACCAATTTGAAATAAGAAACGCGCCAGATGTGTCGCTGTCGCGCATTGTATTTTCCCCGAACCTGACGCAACTTCTAGCCTGCTGATTTGCTTCGAGGCATGGCCGGGATTCGGCCGGGCAGGGAGGTTTCCTCACATGACGATTGCAGCTTCGTTCATATCCGTTTCAGGTGTCGCGCGTACGGCAGCGGCGCTCGCTTTTTTGGCAATGCCTGCGGCATCTTACGCTCAGCAGCAGGATCCCATCAACGGCGCCATCAGCGGTGCGGCACAAGGGACGTATCAAGGTAAAACGGCTGCCGGACCAGTTGGCGGATTGGTCGGCGGCGCGCTCGGCGCCGGCGTTGGCGCGGTTGCCGGGACGCTCAATGTCATAGGCGAGGGGGCCAGTCGTGCCGTGCAACCGGCGCAGGTGCCGCCGCCCGGCAGCGGCCCTAGCGGCTATTATGACAGCAACGGAAATTGGCGTCCGAACTGAACGGGTACCGGTCGTGTCGTGATCCGTCCAACGCGCCCCGCTTGCGGGGCGTGTTTCGTTTGGTGTCAGGTCTTCAGCCGGTAGCCGGTCTTGAAGATCCACCACACTGCGATCATGCAGAGCGCGAGAAATCCGAGCGTCATGCCGAGGCTGAGGCCGACGCTGACGTCGGCGATCTCGAAGAAACTCCAGCGGAAGCCACTGACCAGATAGACCACCGGATTGAACAGCGTCACGGTCTGCCAGATCGGCGGTAGCATGTGGATCGAGTAGAAGCTGCCGCCGAGAAACGTCAGCGGTGTGATCACCAGCAGCGGGATCACCTGCAGTTTCTCGAAGCCGTCGGCCCAGATCCCGATGATGAACCCGAACAGGCTGAAGGTTACCGATGTCAGCACGAGGAAGGTCAGCATCAGGAATGGATGCGCGATCTTCAGCGGCACGAACAAGCCGGCAGTGGCGAGAATGATGAGGCCGAGGACGATCGACTTGGTCGCCGCAGCCCCGACGTAACCCACCACGGCCTCGAACGAAGAGACCGGGGCGGAAAGCAACTCATAAATGGTGCCGGAGAATTTCGGGAAATAGATCCCGAACGACGCGTTGGCGATGCTTTGCGTCAACAACGACAGCATGATGAGGCCCGGCACGATGAAGGTACCGTAGCTGATGCCGTCGATCTCGGTAATGCGCGAGCCGATGGCCGCGCCGAACACCACGAAATACAGCGATGTTGAAATCACCGGCGAGACGACGCTCTGCAGCAGCGTGCGGAAGGTGCGCGCCATTTCGAACTTATAGATGGCGCCGATCGCGTGAAAGTTCATTGGTGCACCAGACTGACGAAAATCTCTTCGAGCGAGCTTTGCGTCGTATTGAGATCGTTGAAGCGGACACCGGCCTGATTGAGGTCGTTGAGCAGGGCGGTGATGCCGGTGCGGTCGCCCTTGGTGTCGTAAGTATAAACCAGTTCCTCACCATCCGGCGACAGTTCGAGATGGTGCGCAGCGAGAGAGGCGGGGATTTCAGTGAGCTTCGATTGCAGATGCAGCTTGAGCTGCTTCCTGCCCAGCTTCTGCATCAGCTTGGCCTTCTCCTCGACCAGCACGATCTCGCCCTTGTTGATGACGCCGACGCGGTCGGCCATCTCTTCGGCTTCCTCGATGTAATGCGTGGTCAGAATGATCGTGACGCCGGCGTCGCGCAGGCCGCGCACGACCTCCCACATCGCCTTGCGCAATTCGACATCGACGCCCGCGGTCGGCTCGTCGAGAAACAGAATCTGCGGTTCGTGCGCCAGCGCCTTGGCGATCATCACGCGGCGCTTCATGCCGCCGGAAAGCGTGATGATCTGGCTCTTGCGCTTGTCCCATAGCGACAGATCTTTCAGGACCTTTTCGATATGCGCAGGGTTCTTCGGCTTGCCGAACAGGCCCCGGCTGAACGAGGCGGTCGACCACGGGCTTTCCCAGGCGTCGGTGTGCAGTTCCTGCGGCACCAATCCGATCATCGAGCGGGCAGCGCGGTAGTCCTTGACGATGTCATGCCCATCCACCGTCACCGTGCCTGCGGTCTGCACGGCGAGGCCGCAGATCACGCTGATCAGCGTGGTCTTGCCGGCGCCGTTCGGACCGAGCAGCGCGAAGATCTCGCCGCGGCGAATATCGAGATTGATATTCTTTAGCGCGGTCAGGCCGGACGGATACGTCTTCGAGAGATTGGATACGGAGATAATGGGGGACATGGGCGCAATCTGCAGAGGCGGGAGCATGAGATAGGCGCGCGAGAGCCCCTGCGCAATACATAATGCCTATCGGGTAGCTGCTACGCGGATCGAAAATTCTATTGCGACGAATTCAAATTTATCATGCGCTACGGGCGCGCCCGCTATGCCTTCGTCACGAAGCTGTCGACCACCTTCTTTTCACCGGCCTTTTCAAAGGCGATGGTGAGCTTGTTGCCGTCCACCTTGGCGACGCGGCCGTAGCCGAATTTTTGGTGAAACACCCGGTCGCCGGGCGAGAAGTCGGAACTGGCGCCGGTGGATTTGGCGATCAGTTCGCCCTCGATCACCGTCGCCTTGCGGCTGAAGCTGCTGCTGCGTGAGCTGGAGTCGTAGCGTGCGCCGGTTTCATCGAAGCCTTTGCCGCCGTTGCGGGCGCGATTGGCCTGCGCGCGCTGCCAGCCCGGCGTCGTGTAGGTCGAGCCGAACGATTCCACGTTGTCGAAGCGCGATGCTCCGTAGCCGCCTGAGCCGCCCCATCCCGAGCCGCCTTTGGATTCGGTGATCTGGACATTGGCTGTTGGAAGCTCATCGAGGAAACGCGACGGAATGGTGGTCGTCCACGATCCATGAATGCGCCGGTTGGTGGCAAAATAGAGCATGGCGCGTTTGCGCGCGCGCGTGATTCCGACGTGGGCGAGGCGGCGTTCTTCCTCGAGTCCGGCGCGGCCCTGTTCATCGAGTGTGCGCTGGCTCGGAAACAGGCCTTCCTCCCAGCCCGGCAGGAACACGTTGTCGAATTCCAGCCCCTTTGCGGAATGGAGCGTCATCAGTGAGACCGCATCGTCGTCGGCATTGCCTTCGCGGTCCATCACCAGCGAAATGTGTTCGAGGAAGCCTTGCAGGTTTTCGAATTCCTCCATCGAGCGCACGAGCTCCTTGAGGTTTTCGAGGCGGCCCGCGGCGTCGGCGGAGCGGTCCTTCTGCCACATCTCGGTGTAGCCGGACTCGTCGAGCACGATTTCAGCCAGTTGTGTGTGCGAAACGATGTCGCGCTGTGCGCGCCAGCGGTCGAAATTCATCATCACGTCCCGCAGGCTGCCGCGGGCCTTCGGCTTCAATTCGTCGGTCTCGATCACGGACAGCGCGGCTTCGGTCAGCGGAATACGGCGCTTGCGGGCGATGTCGTGCAACATCTGCACCGTGGCGTCGCCAAGGCCGCGCTTGGGCGTGTTGACGATGCGCTCGAAGGCGAGGTCGTCGGCGGGTGAATTGATGACACGCAGATAGGCCAGCGCGTCGCGGATTTCCGCGCGCTCGTAGAACCGCGGCCCGCCGATCACGCGATAGTTTAGGCCAAGGGTGACGAAACGATCTTCGAACTCGCGCATCTGGAACGAGGCGCGCACCAGAATGGCGATCTCGTTGAGCTTGTGGCCAGCGCGCTGAAGCTGCTCGATCTCCTCGCCGATGCCGCGGGCCTCTTCCTCGGAGTCCCATGCGCCGGTGACGGTGACTTTCTCGCCGTCCTCATCCTCGGTGCGCAGTGTCTTGCCGAGACGGCCTTCATTGTACGCGATGAGATGCGAGGCGGCGGCCAGGATGTGGCCGGTCGAGCGGTAGTTGCGCTCGAGGCGAACGACCTTCGCACCGGGGAAATCGTGCTCGAAGCGCAGGATGTTGTCGACCTCCGCGCCGCGCCAGCCGTAGATCGACTGGTCGTCGTCGCCGACGCAGCAGATGTTCTTCGGCGCGGCGAGGGATGACGACTGCTCCCTCTCCCCGCTTGCGGGGAGAGGGGTGGGGTGAGGGGCTGAATCCGAGTGCGCGATGTTTGAAATTTGCCCCTCACCCGGATCGCGTTGCGATCCGACCTCTCCCCGTGAAGGACGGGGCGAGGTTGAGGAAGAAGGCGCCTGCGCCAGCAAACGAAGCCAGAGATACTGCGCGACGTTGGTGTCCTGATACTCGTCGACCAGAATGTATTTGAAGCGTTGTTGATACTGCCGCAGCACGTCGGGGTGTTCGCGAAACAGTCGGATGTCTTCCAGCAGAAGATCTCCGAAGTCCGCGGCGTTGAGAATCTTCAGCCGCTCCTGATAGGTCGCATAGAGCTTGCCGCCCTTGCCGTTGCCGAACACGGCGGCTTCGCCGGCGGGCACCTGCGATGGCGTCAGTCCGCGATTTTTCCAGCCGTCGATCAGTCCCGCCAGCATCCGCGCCGGCCAGCGCTTGTCGTCGATGTTCTCGGCCTGAAGGAGCTGCTTCAGGAGACGGATCTGATCGTCGACATCCAGCACGGTGAAATTGGATTTCAACTGCACCAGTTCGGCGTGATAGCGCAGGATCCGCCCGCCGATGGAATGGAAGGTGCCGAGCCACGGCATGCCCTCGACCGCCTGGCCAAGCATCTGGCCGAGGCGGTGCTTCATCTCGCGCGCCGCCTTGTTGGTGAAGGTGACGGAGAGGATTTCGTGGGGACGCGCGCGTCCGGTCGATAGGATATGCGCGATGCGCGAGGTCAGCACGCGCGTCTTGCCAGTGCCCGCGCCGGCCAGAACCAGGACCGGCCCGTCGAGGGTTTCCACCGCGTCGCGCTGCTCGGGATTGAGCGCGGTCAGATACTGCGGGGCTGCGGCGGCACGGGCGCGCGCGGCAATGCCGCCAGCGGCAGGCTGGTGGCTCGGTACGTCGCGGGCAGGATCCAATGGCGGCAGCTTGTTCGGTTCGGTCATGCGATTCGTCTTTGCGGCCACGATGACACTTCGGAGCGCGATCAGCAAAAGTGGAAACCGGTTTTGCGTCCGATCGCGCTCCAAAATATTGATTTTGCGCACGATCTTATCGCCGAACCGCTTCACACTTCGGCGGATCGTGCGCCGAGGCCGGGAAGGGGAGCCTGCATATCAGGATTACCGGAGATATAGGCACTCCGAGGCACTTCTGACAGCATCATCCCCAGGAGGCAGGAACAGGCGCAATGGCACGATTTTGCGGAGATCGGCGGAATTGTTCCGGTCGGCGGGCGATTTTCAGGGTTTTTGGCGCCTTTGGCGGTTGGAACTTTCGTTCCTGTGCAGGATTGGTTTTGCAGCAGGAGCGCGCTGCGCTCCCCCGAAACAAACCGCAGGAGCGAGCCATGATGAGCTGGGTGGTTACATTTCTGATTATCGCGCTGGTCGCGGGCCTTCTGGGCTTCGGTGGCATTGCGGGCGCGTCGATCGAAATCGCCAAGATCGTGTTCTTCGTCGCCCTTATTCTGTTCCTGATTTCCGCCGTGGTGGGGCTGGCGCGCCGCAGCAGCGGACCGTGAGCCCTGATGGCGATCAGTGCCGCGATGGCGTCATTTGACCGGCATGGCGATGCGCCGGCCGATGCCATCCGGCCGCGGCACTGCGGCATGAGCCGCGGCGATCTCGCGAATGCGCGCGGCGATATCCGGCGGAAACGGCGCGGTTTTGCGCGCGTTCATATCGACGTGGAGCGTCATGTTTTCCGATGTGGCTGAAATCCATCCCTCGGTGGCATGGCGCAGTTCCTCGAACGTGTGAATGCGCTTCTCGTCAGCCGCCACCAGATAAACCGACACCTGCACCGGATCGCCGAGATGCACCTCGCGCACATAGCGCACATGCGCCTCGGCGGTGAAGGTCGAGCCGTTGCGCTCTTTCATATACTGGGGGCCGATACCGAGTTCGAGCCACAGCTGGTCGATGCCGCGGTCAAACAGGACATTGTAATACGCCATGTTGAGATGGCCGTTGTAGTCGATCCACTGGGGTTCGATCTGCATGACCGTGGTGAGGAACGGGGCGGCCACATGTTGCGCCGCATTGTTTTTCGGAAGCGTGCTTGATGTCATCTCAAATCCCGGTTCGCTGAGCCCTGTCACTTGACCCGCTATACATCCTTTGCCACGCTTCGCGCCATACCAGCATCGAAACGAACCAGCATCGAACGAAACGAGCGACCGTGGCCTTTTCCAACGCAGCCCTGACACGTCCGGCACCGTCGGCGCTTTCGAGCGCCATCGAAGCGCTCGCCGCACGGTTCGGCAACAATCTCATCACCTCGCAGGCGGTGCGCGAACAGCACGCTCATACCACCACCTGGCTGCCGATGCAGCCGCCGGATGCGGTGATCATGGCGCGGACCACGGCGGACATTCAGGACGTGGTGCGGATTTGCGCGAAGCATCGCGTTCCTATGATTCCGTTCGGCACCGGTACCTCGCTGGAAGGGCAGGTCAACGCGCCTGCGGGCGGTATTTGTATCGACCTGCGCGAGATGAATCGCATTCTCGCTGTCCATGCCGACGATCTCGACTGCGTGATCGAGCCGGGCGTAACCCGCAAGGCGCTCAACGAACACCTGCGCGATCAAGGACTGTTCTTTCCGATCGATCCCGGCGCCGATGCGTCGATCGGCGGCATGGCCTCGACCCGTGCGTCCGGCACCAACGCGGTGCGCTATGGCACCATGCGTGACAACATTCTCGCGCTGAAAGTTGTGCGCGCGGATGGCGAGATCATCACCACCGGCACGCGCGCCAAGAAATCCTCGGCGGGTTATGATCTCACGCATTTGTTCGTGGGCGCCGAAGGCACGCTCGGCATCATTTCCGAACTGACGATCAGGCTGCGCGGCATTCCGCAGTCCATCGCGGCCGGGTCATGCTCGTTCACGAGCGTGCAGGGCGCCTGCAACGCGACCATTCTTGCCATTCAGACCGGCATTCCGCTGGCGCGCATCGAACTGCTGAACGCAGCGCAGGTCGCGGCCTGCAACGCCTACTCAAAACTTTCGCTCCCGGAAACGCCGCTGCTGCTGCTGGAATTCCACGGCACCGAGGCCGATGTCGCCGAGCAGTCGCGGATGTTCGGCGAGATCGCCGCCGAGTGCGGCGGCGGAGCGTTCGAATGGACCACGCGGCAGGAAGATCGCAACCGGCTGTGGCAGGCGCGGCACGATGCCTACTGGGCGGTGCGCGGACTTCGCCCCGGCGCACAGGCGGTGGCGACCGACGTCTGCGTGCCGATCTCGCGGCTGGCGGAGTGCGTGGTCGAGACCGAGAAGGATCTGGCGACGGTTGGTCTCATTTCGCCCATCGTTGGCCATGTCGGCGATGGCAACTTCCATTGCTCTCTGCTCTGCGACGTCAACGATCCCGACGAGATGCAGCGTGCCGAAGGCTTCCTGCATCGGCTGGTGGAGCGAGCGCAGGCGATGGACGGTACTTGCACGGGCGAGCATGGCATCGGCCAGGGCAAGCAGAAATATCTTGAGGCGGAACTTGGACCGGAGGCCGTCGCAGCCATGCGCGCATTGAAAGCAGCGCTCGATCCGCACAACATCCTGAATCCAGGCAAGATCCTGCCGTCATGATCACGACGACGGCAATGGACGCAAAAGATATCGCCACCGAGGTTCTGTCGGTGCTCGGTCAGGGCCGCCAGATCGCGCCGTTTTCGTTGCGCGATCCGGGCTTCGGTCTCGACGAGGCCTACAAGGTCACGCCCATCGTCCGGCAGATGCGCGAGGCGCGGGGTGAAAAGGTGCTGGGCCGCAAGATCGGCTTCACCAACAGCACTATCTGGGCGCAGTACAACGTGAACGGCCCGATCTGGGGCTACATGTACGACCGCACGGTTCGCAATCTCGGCGACATCGGCGGGATCGCATCTCTCGCGCTACTGACCGATCCGCGGATCGAGCCTGAGATCGTATTCGGTCTGTCGGCGGCGCCCGATGCGGCGATGAATGAGCGCGAACTGTTATCCTGCATCGATTGGCTGGCGCTCGGTTACGAGGTCGTGCAGTCGATCTATCCCGACTGGAAATTCGCTGCGCCCGATACGGTGGCGGCCTTCGGCCTGCACGGCGCGATGCTGATCGGTGAGCAGCATCGGATTTCCGGCGATTCCGAAAAATGGCTGAACCAGCTTTCGAGTTTCGATGTCGAACTCGCCTGCAATAACGCTGTCGTGGATCGCGGCCATGCGCGCAACGTGCTCGGTGGCCCGCTGTCGGCCTTGCGTCATTTCGTGGGCGTGCTGGCCAAGGACGACTTGAACCCGGGCCTCGCGGCGGGAGAGATTGTCACCACCGGTACGCTGACGCGCGCCATGCCGATCAAGCCGGGCGAGACATGGACCACAACGGTGTCCGGCATCCCGCTCGCCAGCATCGGCGTCCGCTTCACCTGATCACGGCGATCAGTATTTTTTCAGGAAGCTGAAGCGCATCAGGCTGACCATGCCCATGCGGAAGCCGGTGGCCGACAGTTTCAGGTAGCGGCGGAACTCCGCCGCACGCGCCTCGCCGACGAGCGCAACAGCCTTGTCATAATTGGCGAGCAGATTCTTCTCCCACATCACCAGCGTCCGATAGTAATGGTCGGCATCGTTGCGCGCGGCGATCAGGCTGAATGTGCCTTCGGCGGCTGCGATCGGCTCCCATTCGAGCGGCAGATCGCTTTCGGGGAAGGTCTTTTCCAGCAACGGCAGAACCTTGTGCCGTTCGGAATAGGCGATGGTCTGCAGCGACACTTTTCCGTTGATCGCAAGCACGCTGTCGCAATAGGCGAAGAATTCGCGGTAGGCGTCGAGCTTGGCCGCGGGATCGAGGCCTTTCTGGACGAAATGCTCGAAGGCACCGACCGAGATAATCGCATCGTAACGGCGTTCCGGCTTGTGATCGCGCCAGTCCTCCTCGCGCACCTCGATCTTCGGGCTCCCATTATCGCAAATCCATTGGGCCTGTGACGGGCTGAGCGTCAGCCCCACCGCGTGGGCGACGCCTGCGTGATTGACCAGCCGTCGCAGCATCGCCCCCCATCCGCAGCCGATGTCCAGAACCCGCGCTGTGTCCGCAGCGCCGGCTGCGTGGATGTGATGGTCGAGTTTGCGGCGCTGGGCCGTTGCGAGATCGTCGTCACCCTCGAACAGGGCGCAGGAGTAGATCATCTCCGGATCGAGAACGAGCCGGAAGAAATCGTTGCCCATGTCGTAATGCGACATGATCGCCTCGGGCGAGGCGCCCGTTCGTATCGCGGGCCGCGCGGGCTTTTCGGACATCGTGCTCACGGTGTTACAGGGTTGTGAACAGGGGACGTTAAATTTAGTATTCGAAGCAGCCGACAGGTTCAATATTCGTGCATCCGGTGTCCCATCGCGCTGCTGTGCGATATGGCGCGGCTGCCGTCATAAGATCGGCCGACCCCACAGAGGAAAGACCTTGCAGACCACGCTGCTCGGACTGGCGATAGCTCTCATCCTTGCGCTGATCGCGGCGCTGGTCGGGCCGTATTTCGTCGACTGGAACCAGTTCCGCCCGCAGTTCGAGGCGGAGGCGTCCCGCGTCATTGGTACGCCGGTGCGGGTCACCGGCAAGCTCGACGCACGGCTGCTGCCGACACCGACGCTGCGGCTGCGCGATGTTGCCGTCGGCGGCGACAAAGACCCGGCCAAGATCCGCGCGGGCAAGTTGGACGTGGAATTCGACCTCGGTGCGCTGATGCGGGGCGAATGGCGTGCCACCGAATTGTCGCTGGATGGTTTCGCGCTCGATCTCGGCCTCGACCGTCAGGGCCGCTTTCAGTGGCCGTCCACCGCGGGCCGTTTCAATCTCGGGTCGCTCGCCATCGATCGTATGAATGTCGCGGGACGGATCGCGTTGCATGAAGCGTCGAGCGGCGCGACGTTGCGGATCGACGATCTCAAATTTAGCGGCGACGTGCGCGCGCTTGCCAGCAGCATGCGCGGAGAGGGCTCGTTCACGCTGCTCGGAGCACGAACGCCGTTCCGCATCTCGTCGGGTCAAAGCAATGACGGCAAGGGGACGCGCGTGCACTTCACCGCCGAGCCGGGCGAACGTCCGCTGCTGGCCGATCTCGACGGTACGCTGACGTTCGACAATACAGTGCCGAAATTCGAGGGCGCGTTGACGTTGGCGCGGCCGGCGGATGTGAAATCCACCGAGCCCGGGCAGATATGGAAGCTGTCATCGCGGGTGAAGGCCAATCCGTCATCCGCGGCGTTTGAACAGGTCGAAGCGGCGTATGGCCCCGACGACAACGCGCTGCGGCTGACCGGCGGCGGCGATATTCGTTTCGGTGCGTCGCCATTGCTGCGTCTCGCGCTGTCGGCGCGGCAGCTCGATGCCGACCGGCTGCTGGCCAGAGGCACCACGAGCATGGAGCCGTTGCGGCTGCTCCCTGCACTGCGGACACTGGTGACATCGCTGCCAGCGTTGCCACTTCCGGCACAGATCGAATTGAGTTCGGACCAGATCGCGCTGGGCGGGCGTCCGCTTCAGAACGTCGCCGCTGAGCTGCGCGGGGACGACAAGTCCTGGACCATCGGAAAATTCGAGATGCGCGCGCCCGGTGCGACGCGGGTTACGGCAAGCGGCACGATCTCCGAGCCCGGACCGTCGGCCCGCTTCACCGGGCCGGTCAATATCGAATCCTCCGATCCGGATGTGCTGGCGGCGTGGCTGCAGGGACGCACCGACGCCACTTACCGCAATCAGAAGCCGCTGCGTTTGCGCGGCGAAGCCATTGTCGCGGCGGATCGCATAGGGATCGACGGCATGAAAGCCGAGGTCAACGGCGGCGAAATCGAAGGCCGCCTCGCGCTGTTGACGATCGCCGACGGCAAGACGCGACTGGAAGCCGCGCTGAAGGCTGCGAGCCTCGATGTCGATGCGATGTCGTCGCTTGCCGGCATGCTGGCCGGGCCGCAATCCGCATGGCCGGACGAGGCGCAGATCTCGCTTGATGCCGGACGTGCCCTCGTTGCAGGACAGGAGGTGCGTCCGGTTGCCGCCACTCTGAGTTATGGACCAAAGACCATTGCATTTGACCGGATTCAGATTGTCGATGCCAACGGTGATCTTTCAGTCAGCGGCGCTGGATCGTTCGACCGCATTGATGGCAACGGCAAACTCGCGCTGGATGCCGCAGCGCCGTCGCTGGCGCAGATCGGCGGCTTCATTGCGCCGTTTGCGCCCGCTGTCGCGGAACGGGTGAACGCGCTGGCGGCGGCTCCCGGTGCCGCGCGCATGCAACTGAAAGCCGATTTTGCCAGGGCGAAGGATCGCGCCGGCCACACCAATGCCCGCGCGGTGCTCGACATTGATGCCCCGCAGGTGAGAGGCGCGATCACGCTGACGGCGGCGCCGAACATCGATATCGCGAGCGGACTCGATCTTGCCGCGCTGGGCGGAGGCGAGTTCAACGTTGAAACGAAACTGGCTGCGAACAACACGGCAAGCCTGGTGCAGGCGCTGGGCCTCGGCCGCATCGTGTCCGCAGGTGACGGCCCGGCGCAATTCGAGTCATCGGCAACCGGCATCTGGGGTTCGCCGCTGCAATTGAAGGCCAGGCTGATTGGCACGGGCGTCGATGGCGACATCCAGGGCACAGGCAATCCGTGGGCGGATCAACCGACGGCGGCGCTGACGGTTGCGGTGCGCCGCACCGATCTCGCGGCATTGTTCGGTTTGAAACCGGCGAGCATGCCGTCAATCGCCCTGTCGTCGCGCCTCGGCGTGGCTGGCAACATCTTCACCTTCGATGATCTCGACACCACGGTGGGGGGATCGCGGATACGCGGACGGCTGGTGCTGACGCGTGGCGATGAGACCGGTGTCGATGGCGAGATCGGACTCGACACGCTCGATCTTGCAGCCGTGACGGGCTTGGCTTTCGGCGCAGCGGGTCATGATGCATCGTCGCCGCTCGACCGGGGCTGGTTGCGCGGTTGGCGCGGCAAATTGGCGTTTCAGGCGCTGAGCGGAGCCCTGCCGGGCGGCACGGAGTTGCGTCCGCTGAGCGGAGTCCTCAAGGGCGACGGCCAGTCGCTGGTGCTCGAGAATGTCAAAGCCGGCATTGGCGGCGGCGAAGCGACGATCGATCTCGATGCGCGGCAGACCGCGCATGGGCCTAATCAAGGCACGTCTTTCAACGCCCGCGTCCAACTCTCCGGCGTCGATGGTCCTGCACTTCGTTACCGCGGCCTCTCGATGCCCGCCGGCAGGGTAGCGCTGCAAATGACGCTCGCAGGGCAGGGCCGTAGCGCCGCCGGCCTCACAGGCGCGCTGTCGAGCGCGGGCACGCTGACACTGACGGAGGCACGTATCGCGGGGCTGGATCCGCGCGCATTCGAGGCTGCGATGCGCGCCAGCGATGGCGGGCAGGCGACCGACGACATCAAGCTGAAGGACATCGTCGAGCCCGTCCTGGCCGGCGGCACGCTGGTGGTACCATCCGCGCAAATTCCGTTCAGCATCAAGGAGGGACGGCTGCGGATTGAGGCGGCGACGTTTGACGCCAGACGGGCGCGTGTTGCGATTGCAGGTGGTTACGACCTGATGGCCGATCAGGCCGATCTGCGGGCCATCATGTCGCCGGTGACTACTAGGCCGATCAACGGCCGTCCCGAAATCCGTATCGACCTGAACGGGTCACCCGACGGGATGTCGCGCGCGGTTGACGTTGCGGCGTTGTCGTCGTGGCTCGGCATGCGTGCGATCGATCGTGAGACCCGGCGGCTCGATCAGCTCGAGCGCGGCGTTGCGCCGGAACCGGAGACGGATGAACTGTGGGATGAGGAATTGCCGGCTGCCGAACCCATTCCGTCGTCCGAAGTGAAAATTCCCATTCGCGATCCGCGGCGAAAGAGCTCGGGAGCGAAGGCGGTACCGGCAGGCGCCCCCGTCGCGCCGCGCGCGCCTGTTGCGGTGAGCCCTCCGCCAAGTTCACCGTCAAGTCCGTCGTCAAGTCTGCCGAGCGGCAGCACGGTGGTGCAGCCGTTGCCGCCGCCGATCGATATCAAGCCGGCACCCGGCGTCATGCGGATGCAGAAGCAGCGGCCCGTCGCGCCGGCGGGGACGTTCTAGCCGGGCACGATGCTCGGCGATGGCTGCCGTTCACCGATGAACACCGACGTGACGGCGCGGGTGCGAAAGTGATCCAGCACGAACAGCCTGATCGCGGACGACAGGTTGGCGGTCTTGCGCGTGCGGTCGATAGCGTCGATCTGGGTCGAGAGCGGCAGGCCGCGGCGTGTCGCAATGTCCTTCAGGCTGCTCCAGAAGGCGTCTTCGAGGCTGACGCTGGTCTTGTGACCGCCGACGACGACGGAGCGCTTGACCACTGCGAATTCCTTCACGCTGCGCACGAGGCCGCCGTCCGTCCGGTCCATACTCTGCACGATGGTGTCGTTCTGCATCGAAGGGTCCCCCATTTTGGCCAAGCGACCGCGCGCAGCGAGACGCGATCTCGCCGATGATGAGGCTGACACATTGGCACGATGTCTGATCGGGCTGCACGGATCAGGATACAGCCGCCCCCGCAGCCGGTCTCGAAACGGTATGCGTTTCGAGACACGGGTACATAGTAACTGAAATCAGCTACCGGCGGTATTCGTGCGAAAACCTATGACGGAGTCAGGATCGTAACTGTCCGATGCGGAGAATTACGGATGAGGACCTTCCGCCTGCAGCCGGCTGCTGCCGTTTCCAGCCGTCGGTGTCGCGCGTGAGCGGAAGTAGTCCAGCACGAACAGCCGGATCGCGGAGGAAAGATTGCCCTGCTGGCGACCACCATCGATCTCGCCCACCAGTTCGGACAAGGTGAGGCTTCTCACCGATGCGATTTCCTTCATGCCATTCCAGAAGGCTTCCTCGAGGCTGACGCTGGTCTTGTGGCCGGCGACGACGATCGATCGTTTGACAACAGGGGATTTCATGCCGACTTCCCGTCGTCGGTGCGATGCTGATCGAGGACGTCACTGGCGCGCTTTGCCTGGAGTTCGTCGCGGCTGCGTTCGTTCTTGGTGCGGCCGAAGCGAGCGCGATTGGTCTCTGACTGCTTCGCCGCGTCTTCGCGCGCGATGCGTTTCTTGACCTGCTTCAGGTTGACCAGATCGCCCATGACCCCTCCTTATTGATAGGACAATTTTCAACGAGTGATGCGGCACGCGATAACGCCGGCCTCGTTTTGTCCTGTTGGGGACTCGTCAGAGCGATTTGCTCATGCGAGTCCGTTTCAAAATATCATTCGTTCTCGATGCGCTGATGCAGCGCGGCAGATGTGAAAAGCTAGCATGCGTTGCCGCGCGGATGGTAGCCAATAGACCTAGGACTTTAGGCGGTGCGACGACATGTCCGTCAAAGGTTACAACGAGTTAATGTGCGAAAATGACTTGTTCTAACCGGGATGAGTCATTTTCTCCGGCTTCACAAGCCGATCGAACTCGGCGGCGGATACCAGGCCGAGACGTACTGCCTCTTCCTTCAATGTCGTGCCGCGCGCGTGAGCGGTTTTTGCGACCTTCGCGGCATTGTCGTAGCCGATCTTCGGTGCCAGCGCTGTCACGAGCATCAGCGAGCGCCGCATCAACTCGTCGATTCGTTTTTCGTCGGCGCGAATGCCGACGATGCAGTGTTCGGTAAGCGAACGCACGGCGTCGGCCATCAACTGGATCGATTGCAGCATGCAGTGCGCCAGCACCGGCTTGTAGACGTTGAGCTCGAAATGGCCCTGGCTGCCGGCGACGGTAATCGCGGTGTGATTCCCGAAGATCTGGCAGCACACCATCGTCATTGCTTCGCACTGGGTCGGATTGACCTTGCCGGGCATGATCGACGAGCCGGGCTCGTTTTCCGGCAGGATCAATTCGCCGAGGCCGGAGCGGGGGCCTGAGCCGAGCAGGCGGATGTCGTTGGCGATCTTGAACAGTCCGGTTGCGACGGAATTGATCGCGCCGTGCACGAAGACATAAGCGTCGTTCGACGCCAGCGCCTCAAATTTGTTCGGCGCGCTGGTGAACGGCAGCTTGGTGAGCGAGGCGACCTGGTTGGCAAACAGCTTGGCAAATCGCGGCTTGGAATTCAGGCCGGTGCCGACCGCCGTGCCGCCCTGCGCCAGCGGATAGAGATCCTTCGCGGCAGCACGGACCCGGGCGATGCCGCTCTCCACCTGCGCTGCGTAACCGGAGAATTCCTGGCCGAGCGTCAGCGGCGTTGCGTCCTGCGTATGGGTGCGGCCGATCTTGACGATTTTCGCGAACGCTTTCTCTTTCTGCCGCAGCGCTTTCAACAGAATGGTCAGCGCGGGCAGCAGGTCGTGGGCGATGCGCTCGGCAGCAGCGATATGCATCGCTGTCGGAAAGGAGTCGTTGGACGACTGGCTCATATTGACGTGGTCGTTCGGATGCACCGGCTTCTTGGTGCCGCGCTCGCCCCCGAGCAACTCGCTGGCGCGGTTGGCGATCACCTCGTTGAGGTTCATGTTCGACTGCGTGCCCGAGCCGGTTTGCCAGACAACCAGCGGGAAATGATCGTCGAGCTTGCCGTCGATCACTTCGCGGGCTGCGCGTACGATGGCGCGGGCACGGCGCTGATCGAGCAGGCCGAGTTCGAGATTGGTCTGCGCCGATGCGAGTTTGACAATGGCCAGCGCGCGAACGATCGGCATCGGCATCCGCTCAATGCCGATCCTGAAGTTGTGCTTCGAGCGTTCAGTCTGTGCGCCCCAGTAGCGATCCGCCGGCACTTCGATCGGTCCGAACGTATCGGTTTCGGTGCGCGTTGTTGTTTTCGAGGCGGCCATGGTGATTTCCGGTGCTTGTGGGGACACCGAAGTTTAGGACTTCACAACGGATGCGCGCAACCGCGACACGCTCGCTCGCCGCGAGAAACGCGCGCTGAAGCTTAGAAAGCTTCGAGATGATGAGAGGTAGAGGAGGCCTTTCGGCGGATTACTTCTTGCGGAAGCGATCGAGCCGCACGACTTCGGCGCCTTCACCCTGCTTGACGGGCTCGTCGCTGGCTTCAGCAGGAGGAGCCTCCGGCGCAGCGGCAACCGGCAGCGTCTCCGCAGGCGTCTCGGCCGTTGCGGCAGGTTCATCGATAGGCTCGAACTGCAGGCCGAACTGCACCGACGGATCGAAGAAGCTCTTGATCGCGCTGAAAGGAATCACGAGACGCTCGGGTATCCCGTTGAACGACAATCCGACCTCGAAGCGGTCATCCGTGACGACCAGATCCCAGAACTGATGCTGGAGGATGACGGTCATTTCCTGCGGATACTGCGACAGCAGGCGCGGGGAGATCTTCACGCCTTCGGCCTTGGACACGAACGTGATGTAAAAATGATGTTCGCCGGGAAGGCCATGCTCGGCGGCATCCGCGAGCACATGCTTCAGCACGCCGCGCAACGCATCGCGCGCGAGGACATCGTAACGAATGTGGTCGGTCGCCATCATGTGGTCCTGTAAAGGTGGCCAGTCGAATTCGAGTTGCGGAGTGACCGGACTCGAACGTTCCGACTCGCAGTTTGATCCATGCTATCCGGTCATGGCCCGCAGGTCAGCATCCGCACAGCGCAGATCGCAGATATTCTCACGGGCCGCAACGTATGCGACTGACAAATTCAGTGCAGTCCAGTGAAAGTAAAGTGGAGGCTTCTGTTGCCAGATGCCTCCGAACCCCGCCTAGAGGGGCTTAATCCGCCAGGACTTTAGACTTGGTTTTTCAAACTGCGTTACGCAGCCCGAGCAACCGGAGCATAGTTGTCGTTTGCAACTATTGCATAGCCCGATAACGGCGGAACCATACCGAGAAAAAGCGAGCCCTTTACGCCCTCGTCGATCCTGTTTCGCCCGCACCCAAACTCGCCAACTGGTGGCAGAAATCCGGGCTTTGGTGGAGGTGCCGGGTGCTGCCCCCGGGTCCGAATGGTCTATTACGGCGGCCATTTATTTCCATAGCCGGCGAACCGGCACCCCTAAATATAGGGGCAAATTCTCATGGCAAAAGGCCGGGTTTCTGCCTCGCAGGAGGCTCTGTGCGGCTTTTCGGTGGGGAATGTCCAGATTCGCGTCCAGCACATGCGCGCCGCACTGGAAAATCGGTTGGTCTCTGCCGGGGTCCATTCTAAATCGGGCCATGTCTCCTGACAGCGCTTCAGCGATTCCCCGGCGCCCCGAGACAGCCGCGCCGGAGCGTCCGGGGCTGATTGAGCTGTTCGTAGCGTTCGCCAAGATGTCACTTGCGGGGTTTGGCGGCGTGCTGGTGTGGGCGCGGCGTGCCATCGTCGATCAGCATCGCTGGATGACGCCGGAGGAATTCAACGAAGCCTTCGCGCTCTGTCATTTCTTGCCCGGCCCCAACATCGTCAACCTGTCGGTGGTGTTCGGCGCGCGCTTCCGCGGCATCCCCGGAAGCATCGCGGCCTTTCTGGGTCTGGTCGGGCCTCCGGTGGTGATCGTCACCGTGCTGGCCGCGATCTATGCGCGATACGGCGAAATTCCCGCACTGCAGCGGACGCTGGCGGGCGTGTCCTGCGCCGCCGTCGGGCTGTTCCTCGCGGTCATCGCGCGCATGATGATGCCGCTGCTGAAACGGCGAGATCCGTTCGCGCTTGCGCTGTTAGCTGCGGTGTTCGTCGCGATCGGATTGCTGCGGTTGCCGCTGGTGCCGGTCCTGCTCATTGCGATTCCACTCAGCGTTGTGGTGGCGTTCATTCTGCGAAGAAGGGGTGCATCGTGAACGCGCCGACGGGCACGCTGCTCACCATGGCATGGACCTTCGGCCTGATGTCGCTGCTTGCCATCGGGGGAGCAAACTCAACGATCCCTGAAATGCATCGCGTCGCCGTCGAGGTTCGGCATTGGATGTCGGATGCGCAGTTCGCGGACATGTTCGCGATTGCACAATTGTCGCCGGGACCAAACGTGCTGATTGTGACGCTGATCGGCTATCACGTCGCCGGTATCGGGGGCGCGCTGGTGGCGACATTCGCTATGTGCGGTCCATCCGCCGTCCTTGCCTATTTCGTCAGCAACATGCTGACCCGATCGAGCCAGTCGATCTGGCCCGCGGTCCTGCAGGCGGCGCTGGTTCCGATCTCCATCGGGCTGATGTGCGCCAGTGGTTTCATTCTCACGATAACGACCGGCGGTACGTGGGTCGCAGTGGTCCTTATTGTCTGCGCAGCAGCACTTGCATTGGCGACCCGGCTCAACCCGCTATGGATGTTGATTGTGGGCGGCATTCTCGGTTTTGCTGGCGTCGTCTGACGAAAATAGCTAAGCAATGGGGTGCGGAGGCACCTCTGCAAACAAGAGCAGACCGGGCTAAGCCCGCGACGACAGAGGGGGATGACGATGAGTGAAGCGCCGGATAGCGCTGCGGGAAAACCCGTGCGCGGGCTTATCAAGGGACCACAGGACTTTTACGGAGGCCTGGCGCTGATGGGGATCGCGCTGTTCGCTCTGTGGGCGTCCAGCGATCTTCAGGGCATGCGGGGATTTTCGTTCGGCCCCGGCACCGCACCACGGATGTTCGCCTACCTTCTTCTGGCGCTCGGCGCAGGTGTTGCCATCACCGGCTTTTTTGCCGAAGGCCCGCCGCTGCAACGCTACGGCATTCGCGGTCCTGTCTTCGTGACGTTGTCGATTCTGGCTTTCGCGGTTGCGATCCGTCCGCTCGGCCTGATCGTCTCGGCGTTCGTGAGCTTTATGATTGCTGCGATGGGAAGCGACGAGACGCAGTGGATGCAGACCATCATCGTCGGGATTTGCCTGACGCTTGGATGCGCTCTCTTGTTCCCCTATGCGCTCGGGCTGCCGCTCGATCTCTTCCCACGCATTCTGCGCTGAGGGCGACATGGACATTTTTGCAAATCTCGCTCTCGGCTTCGGCGTTGCGTTTTCACCCATGAATCTTGGGCTGTGTCTGATCGGCGCGCTGGTCGGCACGCTGGTCGGCGTGCTGCCCGGCATCGGCACCATCGCGACCGTGGCCATGCTGCTGCCGATCACTTTCGGATTGCCACCGGTCGGCGCGCTCATCATGCTCGCCGGCATCTACTACGGTGCCCAGTACGGCGGTTCGACCACCTCGATCCTGGTCAACATTCCCGGCGAAGCGGGCTCGGTGGTCACGGCACTCGACGGCTTCCAGATGGCCAAACAGGGCCGCGCCGGTCCGGCATTGGCTATTGCCGCCATCGGATCGTTCTTCGCTGGCTGTGTCGCCACCGTGTTGATCGCGGTGCTCGGTGCGCCGCTGACCAAGCTCGCGCTGGCGTTCGGTCCGGCGGAATATTTCTCGCTGATGGTGCTCGGCCTGATCTTCGCAGTCGTTCTGGCGAAGGGATCGGTGCTCAAGGCCATCGCGATGATTGCCTTCGGGGTGCTGCTGTCGATGGTCGGGTCCGACATCGAGACCGGCGCGTCACGCATGTCGTTCAATATCCCTGAACTGGCCGACGGTCTCGGCTTCGCGACCGTCGCCATGGGTCTGTTCGGCTTCGCCGAGATCATCCGCAATCTCGATCACGGCGCCTCGATGGATCGGGAACTGGTGCAGCAGAAGATCTCCGGTCTTATGCCGACCAAGAAGGATCTGAAGGATTCGGCTCCGGCCATCCTGCGCGGCACGGTGCTTGGTTCGATCCTCGGCATTCTGCCCGGCGGCGGCGCAGTGATCGCGTCGTTTGCGGCCTACACGTTCGAGAAGAAAATCTCGAAGCATCCGGAACGCTTCGGTCGTGGCGCCATCGAAGGCGTCGCTGCTCCCGAAAGCGCCAACAACGCTGCGGCACAGACCTCGTTCATTCCGCTGCTTACGCTCGGCATTCCGCCCAATGCGGTGATGGCGCTGATGGTCGGCGCGATGACCATTCACGGCATCGTGCCGGGCCCGCAGGTGATGCAGAAGCAACCCGAACTCGTCTGGGGCATGATCGCTTCGATGTGGATCGGCAACCTGATGCTGCTCATCATCAATTTGCCGCTGGTCGGCATCTGGGTGCGGCTGCTGCGGGTGCCTTACCGGCTGTTGTTCCCCTGCATCGTGATCTTCTGTGCCATCGGCATCTACTCCGTGAACAACGCCCCGATGGACGTCGTCCTGACCGCCGCTTTCGGTCTTGTCGGCTATTGGCTGGTGAAGCATGTCTTCGAACCGGCGCCGCTGCTGCTCGGCATGGTGCTTGGCCCGCTGATGGAAGAAAATCTCCGCCGCGCGCTGCTGATTTCGCGCGGCGACTGGACGGTGTTCCTGACCCGACCATTGTCGGCGACCTTGATGGCGATTGCGGCATTCCTGCTGATCCTTGCGCTGTTGCCATCGCTTCGCAAAAAACGCGACGAGGTTTTCGTCGAGTCCGAGAACTAGGAGACGCGGTGCGGCGTTGCGCCGCGCCGTGCTGTCCGGAGTCTCACCGCAAGTCGGATAGACTTCGCCGACCCGGTCATGCTGACACTGTCGGACGGAATAGCCCGTCCGGAAAGAAATTTTATCTGGGAGAAACCTCATGAATTTGCTCAAGCGCATGCTGGCGTCCTGCGGGATTGCTGCCCTTGCTGCTTCCGGCGCGGCCATCGGGCCGGCTCAGGCGCAAGACTATCCGACGCGCAACATCACCATGATCGTGCCGTTCGCGGCCGGCGGACCAACCGACGTCATCGCCCGCATCGTAACCGGTCACATGCAGCAGACGCTCGGCCAGTCGATCATCATCGAAAACGTGGTCGGCGCCGGCGGCACCACGGCATCGACGCGCGCCTCGAAGGCCGCGCCCGATGGCTACACGCTCATCACCGGCCACATGGGCACGCACGCGGCGTCCGTGCCGCTGTATCCGAAACTCGCCTATCATCCTTCCAAGGATTTCGAGGCCGTCGGTCTGATCGCCGGCACGCCGATCCTGATCCTCGCGCGCAAGGATTTCCCGCCGAAGGATCTCAAGGAGTTCGTCGCCTACGTGAAGGCCAATACCGACAAGCTCAATGCTGCTCACGCAGGCGTCGGCTCGGTGTCCTACACCTCGTGCCAGCTTCTGGACTCGGTGCTCAAGATCAACCCGACCGGCGTTCCGTTCAACGGCACCGGCCCGGCCATGAACGCGCTGGTCGGCGGCCAGGTCGATTACATGTGCGACCAGATCGTCAACGCCGTGCCGCAGGTCAAGGGCGGCACCATCAAGGCTTACGCCGTGGCGACGCCGGAGCGTAACCCCTCGCTGCCGGACGTTCCGACCACCGCGGAGGCCGGTCTGCCCGAATTCCAGGCGCAGGCCTGGAACGCGATCTTCGCGCCGAAGGGCACTCCGGCTCCGATCGTCGCCAAGCTGAACGCTGCGCTGGTCAAGGCGCTGGATGACGAAGGCGTCCGCAAGCGGCTGCTCGACCTCGGCAGTGTGATTCCAAAGCCTGCCGAGCGCACGCCGGAATCGCTGAAGAAGCTGGTCGATAGCGAAATCACCAAGTGGTCGGCGGTGCTGAAACCGCTCTCCAACTGAGATTAAGCTGACATAACATGAGTTTGGCAGGGGCGGGACGCGAGTTCCGCCCCTTGTCTTTTTGCTGTTGGAGCATGATCTTTCGGAAAACCGGTTCCCACTTTTCCGGATCATGCTCGTGGGCGATTCGATCCTCATTTTTCGGGGTATAATTGCTTCGCCGAAATCGAATCGCGGCGTGCGGCAGGCTAAACAGGCCCCATGAACCAGTATCACGATCTGCTCGAGCGAATTCTCAGCGACGGCGCGGAAAAGACCGACCGCACCGGCACCGGCACCTTGTCCGTGTTCGGCCATCAGATGCGGTTCAATCTGGCGTCGGGCTTTCCGATACTGACCACCAAGAAGCTCCATCTGAAATCGATCGTCCATGAACTGCTGTGGTTTCTGGCGGGCGACACCAACATCAAATATCTGAACGACAACGGCGTCCGCATCTGGGACGAGTGGGCCGACGACAACGGCAATCTTGGCCCGGTCTACGGATCGCAGTGGCGCTCCTGGCCTGCCCAGGACGGCGGCACGATCGATCAGATTGCCAATCTGATCGAGATGATCCGCAAAAATCCGGACTCGCGGCGCCTGATCGTCAGCGCCTGGAATCCGGCCGAAGTCGACAAGATGGCGCTGCCGCCTTGCCATTGCCTGTTTCAGTTTTATGTCGCCAACGGAAAACTGTCGTGTCAGCTCTACCAGCGCTCGGCGGATGTGTTTCTCGGCGTGCCCTTCAACATCGCGTCCTATGCGCTGCTGACGATGATGGTGGCGCAGGTGACCGGTCTGAAGCCCGGCGACTTCGTGCATTCGCTTGGCGACGCACATCTCTATTCGAACCATCTCGAGCAGGCGCGGCTGCAGCTCACGCGCCTCACGCGTCCATTGCCGACCATGAAGATCAATCCCGACGTGAAGGATATCTTCTCGTTCCGCTACGAAGACTTCACGCTCGAGAACTACGACCCGCATCCGCACATCAAGGCTGAGGTCGCGGTATGACCGCGCCGATGCCGACGGCTTCACATCCGCAGATCGTCTTCGTCGTCGCAGTCGCGGAAAACGGCGTCATCGGCCGCGACAACGCGATGCCGTGGCATCTCAAATCCGATCTCAAGCGCTTCAAGGCGATCACGCTGAACCGGCCGGTCATCATGGGCCGCAAGACGTTCGCCTCGGTCGGCCGTCCGCTGCCGGGCCGCACCAACATTGTCGTGACGCGCGACAAGGCTTTTCAGGCACCGGGAATTGTCGTTACGACATCGCTCGATGCCGCGCACGACATCGCACGGGGCGATGCGCTGCGGCGTTTCGTCACTGAGATTATGGTGATCGGCGGCGCCGAGATTTTTGCGCAATGGTTGAAAAAGGCTGACCGTCTGGAGATCACCGAAGTTCACGCCAGGCCTGAAGGCGACACCTTCCTGAAGCCGTTTGATCCGGTGGAATGGGAACAAGTGGCGCGTACGCCGCATGCCAAATCAGACGGCGATACGGCCGATTTCTCCTACGTTACATATAGGCGTCGCGGCTAGCGCCCGTGTCTCATAGTGCCGCAGATCGCGCCATTAACCGCGATCATGATGTTTGCATTGACAAATTTGCCGCGCATCATAGCTCTCCAGAGCGGGTGTCCTGCGTTGTAAGGACAGGGCGCGTCCCCTATAAGGCCCCAAGAGTTTGCGGAGCGCGAGCTTTCGCGCGGAGGAGACTAACGATGCCGTGGAAGAATCAAGGCGGAGGCCCATGGGGCTCTGGTCCGAAGGGTCCCTGGGGCTCCGGACCGCAATCGCCCGGACCGAGACCGCCCGATCTCGAGGATCTTCTGCGCCGTGGACAGGACAAGCTCCAGACCATGCTGCCGGGAGGAAACTTCAGCGGCATGGGCATCGCGCTGGTTCTGGTCGCCGCACTGGCGATCTGGGGGCTGTCGGGCTTCTTCCGGGTGCAGTCCGAAGAACTCGGTGTGGTGCTTCGCTTCGGCAAGCACGTCCGCACGGTTCAGCCAGGCCTGAACTATCATCTGCCTTATCCGATCGAAACCGTGCTGCTCCCGAAGGCGCTGCGCGTCTCGACGCTCAGCATCGGCATGCGCGTGGTTGACGACTCGCGCCGCGGCGGCGGCACCACCATTCGCGACGTTCCCGAAGAAAGCCTGATGCTGACCGGCGACGAGAACATCGTCGACGTGGATTTCACCGTGCTGTGGCGTATCAAGCCTGACGGCGTCGGCAACTTCCTGTTCAACATCCAGAATCCGGAAGGCACCGTGAAGGCGATTGCCGAAAGCGCCATGCGCGACCTGATCGGCCGCTCTACCATTCAGCCGATCCTGACCGGCGCGCGCACCACCATCGAGGCGGCTGTGCTCGAACTGATGCAAAAGACGCTCGACAGCTACGGCTCCGGTATCCTGATTCAGCAGGTGCAGATGCAGAAGGTCGATCCGCCGTCGCAGGTGATCGATTCGTTCCGGGACGTGCAGGCGGCCCGCGCCGACCTCGAGCGCTTGCAGAACGAAGCCCAGACCTATGCCAATCGTGTCGTTCCCGACGCGCGCGGTCGCGCGGCGCAGATTCTCCAGGTCGCGGAAGGTTACCGCGAGCAGGTCGTCGCCGAAGCCAAGGGCCAAAGCTCGCGCTTTCTCAGTGTCTATGAAGCCTACAAGAAGGCTCCTAACGTGACACGCGAGCGGATCTATCTTGAAACGATGGAAAAGATTCTCGGCGGGGCCGACAAGCTCGTGCTCGACCAGGGCGCGAACGGATCGGGTGTGGTTCCCTATCTGCCATTGAATGAACTCGGACGTCGCACGCCGCCGGCTGCGCCACAACAGGGCGGGAGCACCCGATGAAAAACGGCATCGCAGGTATCGTTGCTCTTTTCGTTCTGCTGGTCGCCATCGTTGTCGGCTACAGCTCACTGTTCACTGTGAGCGAGACGCAGCAGGTTCTGCTTGTGCGTCTCGGCGAGCCGGTGCGCGTGGTTACTACACCAGGTCTGAACTTCAAGGTTCCGTTCATCGATTCCGTGATCAGCATCGACAAGCGGATACTCGACCTTGAGAACCCCTCGCAGGAAGTGATCGCGTCGGACCAGAAGCGACTCGTGGTCGATGCGTTCGCACGCTATCGGATCAAGGATCCGCTCCGGTTCTATCAAACCCTCGGTTCGATCCAGGCGGCCAACATTCAGCTCACCACGCTGCTCAACTCGTCGCTGCGGCGCGTGCTTGGCGAAGTGCCCTTCATCCAGGTTGTCCGGGATGAGCGCGATGTCCTGATGGCAAGAATTCGCGACCAACTCGATCGTGAGGCCACGAGCTATGGCATCGCAGTGGTCGATGTGCGAATCCGCCGTGCCGATCTGCCGGAGCAGAACAGCCAGGCCGTCTATCAACGCATGCAGACGGAGCGCCAGCGAGAGGCAGCGGAGTTCCGCGCACAGGGCGGCCAGCGGGCACAGGAAATCCGCTCCAAGGCCGACCGTGAAGCAACGGTCATCGTCGCCGAGGCCAATTCTCAATCCGAGAAAATTCGGGGCGAGGGCGACGGAGAACGCAACCGGCTGTTCGCTGAAGCTTACGGCCAGGACGCGGATTTCTTCACGTTCTACCGCTCGATGTCCGCCTATGAAAACAGTTTGAAGAACAACGACACCCGCTTCCTGCTCCGGCCGGACTCGGAGTTCTTCCGCTATTTCGCCAACCCGACGGGCAAGCCCGCCGCCGCCAATGGTTCTGCCCGCTAAGATGCGGCTGGAAGCGCGCGATCAGGCAGGAGTCGTCGCCGTATGAGGTCAATTGGATACGGTGACCTCCTGGTCGGGGTCGGGATCATGCTGGTTCTGGAGGGCTTGCTGTTCACGGCGCTCCCGAACTGGATGCGTTCGGCGATGAAAAGCGCGCTGTCCTCGCCCGACAACATCCTGCGCGCCGTCGGGCTCGTCTCGGCGGTGGTGGGCCTGCTGCTGATCTGGCTGGTGCGGCATTAGGGTGATTCCAAAAGCCGGCTGACAGCGTTGTGAGACGCAAAGCCGGCTTTTCGCCGCAATCCCATCGGTTGATCGCTGGAATTCCGCTCAACGGCGGTGCTTGCGCACCCATCGCTTTCAGGCGCAATCTAGAGCCAAATGATCTGCCTCTTTTCAGGAGACTTTTCGACCATGTCCGATGCGTTTCAAGCATTGAGCCGCCGCGTATTGCCGCTTGCCGCCGCTGTCGGTTTCGCCCTCGTTGCGACGCCGGCGCTGGCCCGCGGGCCGGACGGCATCGCTGACGTCGCGGAGAAGGTGATCGACGCGGTCGTCAACATTTCCACATCGCAGACTGTCGACGCCAAGGCCGGCGGCGATAGCGAGGGCGATAGAGGCAGTGAGGGGCGTGGCAACAAGCGGGCTAATCCGCAATTGCCGCCAGATTCGCCGTTCAGTGAATTCTTCGATGAGTTCTTCAAGAATCGCCGCGGTGGTCCGGATTCCAGGGGCGGCTCGCCGCGCAAGGTGAATTCGCTGGGTTCCGGCTTCATCATCGACGCCGACGGCACCGTGGTCACCAACAACCACGTGATTGCCGACGCCGACGAGATCAACGTCATTCTCAACGACGGCACGAAGATCAAGGCTGAAGTGATCGGCAAGGACAAGAAGAGCGATCTGGCGGTCCTGAAGTTCACGCCGCCGGAGAAGAAGATCACTGCGGTGAAGTTCGGCAATTCCGAGAACCTGCGTCTCGGCGAGTGGGTGATCGCGATCGGCAATCCGTTCAGCCTTGGCGGCACGGTAACCGCCGGCATTGTCTCGGCGCGGAACCGCGACATCAATTCGGGTCCCTACGACAACTACATTCAGACCGACGCCTCGATCAATCGCGGCAACTCCGGCGGCCCGCTGTTCAATCTCGACGGCGAAGTGATCGGTGTGAACACCGCGATCATCTCGCCGTCCGGCGGATCGATCGGCATCGGCTTCGCCGTGCCGTCGAAGACCGTGATGGCGGTGGTGGATCAGCTGCGCCAGTTCAAGGAAGTGCGTCGCGGCTGGCTTGGTGTCCGCATCCAGCAGGTGACGGACGAAATCGCCGAAAGCCTCAGCATAAAGCCTGCGCGCGGCGCGCTGATCGCCGGCGTCGACGACAAGGGGCCGGCCAAGCCTGCCGGCATCGAGCCGGGCGATGTCGTCGTCAAGTTCGACGGCAAGGACATCAAGGAGATGAAGGATCTTCCGCGCGCCGTGGCGGATTCGCCGGTCGGCAAGGCGGTGGACGTCGTCATCATCCGCAAGGGCAAGGAAGAAACCCGAAAGGTCACGCTCGGCCGTCTCGACGACGGCGAGAAGCCGGTCGAAGCCTCGGCCAAGACCACCAGCCCGGTTGAAGCCGAAAAGCCGGTTACGCAGAAGGCGCTCGGTCTTGATCTCGCCGGTCTCAGCAAAGATCTGCGGACGCGCTACAAGATCAAGGACAACGTCAAGGGCGTGATCGTCACCGGCGTCGATAGCGGGTCCGATGCGGCCGAGAAGCGCCTCAGCGCCGGCGACGTGATCGTTGAAGTCGCGCAGGAGGCGGTGACCAACGCCACCGACGTGAAAAAGCGCATCGACCAGCTGAAGAAGGACGGCAAGAAGTCCGTGTTGCTTCTGGTGTCGAACGGCTCCGGCGAACTGCGCTTCGTCGCGCTGGCGGTGAAGTAAGGCAGCATTTCCGGGGCGTGCTTTGCGCAGGCTCCGGAATCTCGGCATTTCAAGAATGTCGTCCCCGCGAAAGCGGGGACCCATACTCCCTAAAAAGACTGCTCATCATCCCCGGATGACATAACCTCCGGTGGTTATGGGTCCCCGCTTTCGCGGGGACGACACGGGAATTATCCGGCCACAAATTCCGAGCGCTTGTAGCCCTGCATATACAGCAATGCGGTGAGATCGCCGTGATCGATCCGTGCGCCGGCCGCTGCGGCAACCGCTGGCTTGGCGTGATAGGCGACGCCGACGCCGGCCTGTTCGATCATGGCGAGATCGTTGGCACCGTCACCGACCACCAGCGTATCCAGATTGTCGAGGTCGAAGGACTCACGCAAATCCACCAGCGTCGCGAGCTTCGCCTCGCGTCCCAAGATCGGCTCGGCGACTTGTCCGGTCAGCTTGCCGTTCTCGGTCAACAGTTCGTTGGCGCGGTTTTCCTGAAATCCGATCAGCTCGGCGACGCGTCTGGTGAACAGCGTGAAGCCGCCGGAGACGAGGCATGTATAGGCGCCGTACGCGCGCATGGTGCGGACCAGTTCGACCGCGCCTGGCGTCAGCGTGATGCGGCTCTTGAGCACCTCATCGACCACCGTGACCGGAAGATTCTTCAGCAGCGCGACGCGTTCGCGCAGCGCCGGCTCGAATTCGATCTCGCCGCGCATGGCGCGCTCGGTGATCGCGGCGACGTGCGCCTTGAGACCCGCGAAGTCGGCGAGTTCGTCGATGCATTCCTGGCCGATCATCGTGGAATCCATGTCCGCCAGAAGCAGTTTCTTGCGCCGGTCGAGTTGCGGCTGCACCACGACATCGGCGCGGATACCGTTCAGGGCCTCGCGCAGGCGGTCTGAAATTGTGCGAATGTCGTCGGTGCTGCTAAAGCGGATGTCGGCGGCGACGCCCTCGAACAGCCAGTCGCCATGTTCGGGCGAGGGTAGCGCGGAGCGAGCGGCATCGATCGCGGTCGAGTCGAGCTCCGGTTCGGCGGGATTGCAGATCAGCGTGACGACGAGAGACATGACGGCTCGATGTTGAAGGATGGTGTAGAAGGCAATGGCGGCATCAAGGCCGTGCTTATCGCAGGGCCAACGGCCAGCGGCAAGTCGGCGCTGGCGCTTGCTCTTGCGGAAGCGACCGGCGGCATCGTCATCAATACCGATTCCATGCAGGTTTATCGTGACTTGCGGATCATCACGGCGCGACCGACGCCCGACGAAGAGGCGCGCGTCCCGCACCGGCTGTATGGCTACTGCGATGCGGCGGTGAACTGCTCGGCAGGGTCATGGGTGGCGGATGCCACAGCGGTGCTGGCGGAGGCGAGGGCGGCCAATCGCCTGCCGATCTTCATCGGTGGCACCGGATTGTACTTCAAGGCGCTGACCCGCGGACTGTCCGCGGTGCCGCCGATTCCACAGGAGGTGCGCGACAACGTACGTGCGCGCATGGAGCGGGATGGCGTCGAGGCGCTGCATGCAGAGCTGGCGCGGCGTGATCCGGTCTCGGGCGATAAGCTCAAACCGCGCGACAGCGCACGCGTCGCGCGAGCGCTGGAAGTGATCGAAGCCACCGGCCGCGCGCTGCCGGACTGGCATCGCGAGGGGCTGCCGCCCTTGTTGCCGACTGAGGGGACCGTGGCTGTCTTTCTCGCGCCGGATCGTGAGGAACTCTACGCGCGCATCGATCGACGCTTCGCCACGATGTTTGATGGCGGTGCGCTGGACGAAGTTGCGGCGCTGGCGGCGCGCAAGCTCGATCCGATCCTGCCGGCGATGAAGGCGCACGGCGTGCCGGCGATGATCCGGTATCTCGCGGGGGACATCGCGCGCGAGAAGGCCATCGAAATCGGCCAGACCGACACCCGCCACTACGCCAAGCGGCAGTTCACCTGGTTCAGGCACCAATTGCCGGAGTTTGAGTGGGTCGCCCCCGATGCGGTGAGGGCATGGCTGGAGCAGAAGCTGAAGGTGGGGACATCATCCTGAGGTGCGAGCACTTGTGAGCCATGAAGGATGGCTCACCGTGCACTTTCGCTCTCGCAGAACGCTCTGGAACCGGTTAGTCTGACTGGATCAGCGTGGGCTTGACTTTCGGCGTTTGGATCGTATAACCCGCGCAACCTTTGGAAACTCGCAGACGATAATGCGCAATAAAATTACCAACCTCCTTATTATCGTCGTACCCTGGCGCACCGCTGGGGGTAGCTGACGGCTACCCACGACAAGGCGGTGTGCGAAGGGTCCTCTCGGGCCCTTTTTTATTTCGCGGATGACCCTGAAAAGTGAGGCGGTTTCAGATCAGGTCATGGGTTAAGGAAAGTCTCGACCAATCAGCGCCAATGGCGCCCCGGAGCGAACCATGAGTGACAGCAAGGCACACGATCCCAACCAGATGACCGGCGCGGCGATGATCGTACGCGCGCTCAAGGATCACGGGGTCAAGCACATCTTCGGCTACCCGGGCGGCGCGGTGCTTCCGATTTACGACGAGATCTTCCAGCAGAGCGACGTCGAGCACATTCTGGTGCGGCACGAGCAGGGCGCAGGCCATGCGGCGGAAGGTTACGCGCGCTCCACCGGTCTGCCGGGCGTTGCACTGGTGACGTCCGGTCCTGGCGCCACCAACATGGTGACGCCGCTGACCGACGCGCTGATGGACTCGATCCCGCTGGTTTGCATCACCGGACAGGTTCCCACGCATCTGATCGGCAACGACGCGTTCCAGGAATGCGACACCGTCGGCATCACCCGGCCCTGCACCAAGCACAACTGGCTGGTGAGGCGGATCGAGGATTTGCCGCAAGTGCTGCATGAAGCGTTCTACGTCGCGACCACGGGCCGTCCCGGCCCGGTGGTGGTGGACGTGCCGAAAGACGTGCAGTTCGCGACCGGCACCTATCACCCGCCGCGCAAATCGGACGTGCATATTTCCTACAATCCGCGCGTGAAGGGCGATGCCGCGCAGATCCGCAAGGCTGTGGCGCTGCTCGCTTCGGCCCGGCGTCCGGTGATCTATTCCGGCGGCGGCGTCATCAATTCCGGCCGCGAAGCCTCCAAGCTGCTGCGTGAACTGGTCGAGGTCACGGGTTTTCCGATCACGTCGACGCTGATGGGCCTCGGCGCGTATCCAGCGTCGGGCAAGAACTGGCTTGGCATGTTGGGCATGCACGGCACCTACGAAGCCAATATGGCGATGCACGATTGCGACGTGATGCTGTGCGTCGGTGCGCGGTTCGATGACCGCATCACCGGCCGCACCGACGCATTCTCGCCGAACTCGAAGAAGATCCACATCGACATCGATCCGTCGTCGATCAACAAGAACATTCGCGTCGATGTGCCGATCATCGGCGATGTGGCCAATGTGCTGGGCGACATCCTGACGGTGTTCAAGGCCGAGGCTCAAAAGCCGAAGATCGACCCGTGGTGGTTCGAGATCGGACGCTGGCGCGCGCGTAACTCGCTGGCCTACAAAAAGAACGACGACATCATCCTGCCGCAGTATGCGATCCAGCGGCTCTTTGAGTTGACCAGAAATCATGACACCTACATCACGACGGAAGTCGGTCAGCATCAGATGTGGGCGGCGCAGTTCTTCGGCTTCGAGGAGCCGCATCGCTGGATGACCTCGGGCGGTCTCGGCACCATGGGCTACGGTCTGCCGGCGGCGCTGGGCGTGCAGGTGGCTCACCCGGACAGCCTCGTGATCGATATCGCAGGCGACGCCTCGGTGCAGATGACGATGCAGGAGATGTCGAGCGCGGTTCAGTACGAACTGCCGATCAAGATCTTCATCATGAACAACCAGTATATGGGCATGGTGCGGCAGTGGCAGCAGATGCTGCACGGCAACCGGCTGTCGCATTCCTATTCGGAGGCGCTGCCTGATTTCGTCAAGCTCGCGGAAGCCTATGGCGGCGTCGGCTTGCAGGTGACGAAGCCCGGCGATCTCGACGGCGCGATCAACGAGATGATCAAGGTCAAGAAGCCCGTGCTGTTCGACTGCCGTGTCGCCGCGCTGGAAAACTGCTTCCCGATGATTCCATCGGGCAAGGCCCATAACGAGATGTTGCTTCCTGCGGAAGCAAACGAGGAAGCAACCGCCGCGGCGTTCGCCGGCGGCAAGGCGCTGGTGTGACGATGAAAGCAGAGACAATGGAACAGCCTGCATCCGCCTACTTCATGGAAGATCGTCACGATCCTAACGAGACGCATACGTTGTCCGTGCTTGTGCAGAACGAGCCGGGCGTGCTTGCGCGTGTGATCGGCCTGTTTTCCGGACGCGGTTACAACATCGACAGTCTCACGGTGTCGGAGACCGAGCACGCCAAGCATATGTCGCTGATCACCATCGTCACCACCGGTACGCCGATGGTGATCCAGCAGATCAAGCATCAGCTCGACCGCATGATTCCAGTCTATCGCGTGGTCGATATGACGCTCACCGGCCGTGCCATCGAGCGCGAGCTTGCGATGGTGAAGGTCAAGGGCACGGGCGATCTGCGGATGGAGGCGCTGCGGCTGTCGGAAGCGTTCCGCGCGCGCGTGATCGACGCCTCTACCGAGAGCTTCGTTTTCGAGATCACCGGTGGCACCGCCAAGATCGATCAGTTCATCAATCTGATGATCCCGCTCGGTCTCGTCGAAGTGTCGCGTACCGGCGTCGCTGCCATCGTGCGCGGACCGGATGGGACGTAACCGCGCGCGCATCTGACCGATGAAACCAATCGATATTGCACTGGCCGTCGCGGTCGCTGTGATCTGGGGAGTTGGCTTTGTGGCGACCCGGATCGCGGTTGACGAGATGTCGGCGACACTGCTCACGACGCTGCGCTTCGGCATCACGGCGCTGCCGTGCCTGTTCCTGCCGCGTCCGAAACTGTCCTGGGGACTGATCATCGCGATCAGCTGGCTGCTGGTTGCGCAGTTCCTCGCACAGACCTATGGCCTGGCCCATGGCGTGCCGGCCGGACTGACAGCAGTGATTGTGCAGAGTCAGGCGCTGTTTACGGTGGCTTTCGCGGCCATCTTCCTGCGCGAGCTGCCGACGCGGCTTCAGGTTCTTGGCATAGCGATTTCGATGTGCGGGCTGCTGCTGATCTGTTTCACAGTCGGCTACGACTTCAGTGTGTGGGCCTTTGCGGTGCTGATGACGGCGCCGATCAGCTTTGCGGTTTCCAACCTGATGCTGCGCCGGGCCCAAGACGTGTCGATGGTTGATCTGTTCGCGTGGATCGGCCTGTTGGCGATGCTGCCGCTGCTGACGATATTGCTGACCGTCGAGGGAGCCGCCGCGACATGGCAGGCGCTGACGCATGTCTCGCTGTTGGCCGCGGTCTGTGTGCTGGCGCTGGCGCTGCTCGGGACGACGCTCGGTTACTGGATCTGGGGGCGCCTGTTGCGGCAGTATTCCGCGGCACAGGTGGTGCCGTTCGCGCTGCTGGTGCCCTTCTTCGGTGCCGGGGCATCGAGTATCGTATTTGGCGAGACGTTTGGCCCATTGCGCCTGACCGGCATGATCGTCGTCGTGCTGGGTATCGCCGTCATGTTGCTTTCGCGTCGCCCGCCGCCCCTTGTTGAAGTGGCCTGATGTCATGATCTCCCAGCAACTTGCTGTCGCTTTCATCGCATTTGCCGCCGCGGCGTTGTTCACGCCGGGGCCGAACAACATCATGCTGATGGCGTCCGGGCTGAACTACGGGTTTCGCCGGACGCTGCCGCATGTGGCGGGCGTCACCATCGGCTTCTCGTTTCTGGTTGCGGTCATCGGGCTCGGCCTCGGCGCGGTGTTCGCGGCCTATCCGGTGCTGCATACCATCCTGAAATATGCCGGCGCGGCGTATCTCATTTACCTCGCGATCATGATCGCGCTATCGGGTCCGGCGGATACCGGCGGAGCCGGGGAGGGAAAGCCGATGACATTCCTCGGTGCGGCGATGTTCCAGTGGGTCAACGTCAAGGGCTGGGTGATCGCGGTGGGCGCGATTACCGCCTATGCCGCTATCGCGGCTTATCCGCTGAACATCGCGATGCTCTCGATCCTGCTGTTCCTGATCGGGCTCGGCTCGTCGCTGACCTGGGTGCTGCTCGGCACCTCGCTGCAGGCGCTGGTAAAGTCGCCCCGCGCGGTCCGTGTTTTCAACGTCATTATGGCCCTGCTTTTGCTGGCCTCGCTCTACCCCGTTCTGAAGGAGCCCTGAGCCGGTTGCACTGCAGAAATGGGGCCCGCGGGCTTGTCTCGCAGCACCAGCCGCCCTACACAACGGCGGCAATTCATCCGGGCCTCATGGGCCCGACCCATCCGAAAATCGCGTGATTTGGCCAATCGAAGGAAAACGAAAATGCGTGTTTATTACGATCGCGACGCCGACCTGAACCTGATCAAGGGCAAGAAGGTGGTCATCGTCGGCTACGGCAGCCAGGGCCATGCCCACGCGCTGAACCTGAAGGACTCCGGCGTCAAGGAAGTCGCCATTGCGCTGCGCAAAGGCTCCGCCACCGCCAAGAAGGCAGAGGCCGCCGGCTTCAAGGTGATGGAAGTTGCCGAGGCCGCGAAGTGGGCTGACGTCATGATGATGCTGACGCCAGACGAACTGCAGGGCGACATCTATCGCGATCACCTGCACGACAACATGAAGCAGGGCGCAGCACTGCTGTTCGCGCACGGCCTCAACGTGCATTTCAACCTGCTCGACCCGCGCGCCGATCTCGACGTGCTGATGATCGCGCCCAAGGGCCCGGGCCATACCGTGCGCTCCGAGTATCAGCGCGGCGGCGGCGTGCCGTGCCTGATCGCGATCAGCAAGGACTCGTCGGGCAATGCCCACGATCTCGGATTGTCCTACGCCTCCGCCATCGGCGGCGGCCGTGCAGGCATCATCGAGACGACGTTCAAGGAAGAGTGCGAGACCGATCTGTTCGGCGAGCAGGCCGTTCTTTGCGGCGGCACGGTGGAACTGATCCGCGCCGGCTACGAGACGCTGGTGGAAGCCGGCTACGCGCCCGAGATGGCCTATTTCGAGTGCCTGCACGAGGTGAAGCTGATCGTCGATCTGATTTATGAAGGCGGTATCGCCAACATGAA
>JAUSAX010000135.1 GCA_030652315.1 Afipia sp.
TGAAGCCGCCTTGACCGAAGCTTGGCGGGCAAACGGGCCCGTTCTCATTGATGTGCCCGTCGATCGCGCCGTTGCCACCCTGTATTTAGCTTGTTGAGTATTCCCGCTGCGCCGCGCAGCGATCACAGAGACCAGCGGGACTGTCGCATCAAGGGCGGATCAGTACTCACCCCGCTAGAACTGGCTAAACAATCTAACCGCCACAGAAAATCCAATGAAATCAGTGTACATATATGTCGTGTCTTCCCAACGCCGGACCGACAAAGGCCGCTAAGTGACTGATAATAGATGGAATTTTAGCGTTGCTCCCATGATGGATTGGACCGATCGGCATTGCCGCGTGTTCCACCGTCTGCTGTCACGCCGCGCTCGGCTCTATACCGAGATGCTGACGACCGGCGCCATCATTCGTGGCGACCGTCAGCGGCTGCTCGGCTTCGATGCGAGCGAGCATCCTGTCGCGCTTCAGCTTGGCGGCTCTAACCCGCGTGATCTCGCCGAAAGCGCACGGATCGGCGAAGGATTCGGGTACGATGAGATCAATCTCAATGTCGGCTGCCCGTCCGACCGGGTGAAGGACGGACGGTTCGGCGCGTGCCTGATGGCGGAGCCGCAACTCGTTGCGGAATGTGTGGCTGCGATGAAGCAGGCCGTGAAAATTCCTGTTACGGTGAAATGCCGCATCGGCATCGACGATCAGGATCCCGAGGTCGCGCTCGACGTGCTGAGCCGTGCAGTGATTGCGGCGGGTTCGGATGCGCTGGTCGTTCATGCCCGCAAGGCGTGGCTCAACGGATTGTCACCGAAGGAAAATCGCGACATCCCGCCACTCGATTACGATCGGGTCTATCGTCTCAAGGCCGCGTTGCCCGATGTTCCCGTCATTATCAATGGCGGCATCGCCACCATCGCGGACGCGAAGCAGCATCTTACGCATGTGGACGGCGCGATGCTGGGACGCGCAGCCTACCACGAGCCCTGGCGGCTGCTTGGTGTCGATCCCGAACTGTTTGGTGAGCCAGCTCCGCATGCGACAATGCACGATGCCATCGAGGCTTTGATGCCTTATATCGAGCGTGAGCTTACAACCGGGACCCGGCTTCATTCCATCACACGCCACCTGGTCGGCGCGTTCCATGGCATGCCCGGCGCGCGGGCGTTCCGCCGCTATCTTGCGGAGGTTTGCACAAAGCCGGGAGCAGGTACGGAGGCGCTGCGCGATGCGCTGCGGATCGTTGAGCCGCGCGCGTCGGCGTCAATCGCAGCTTGAACTACGGATACCCGCGCAGCATCAGCTTGTCGGGACGCACTTCCCAGCTTTCGAGCCGGTTCAGGAAGCTCATTCCCAGCAGGTTTGACTTCATCTGGCCGCGCGGCACCACCAGCGCAGGCACCGAACGCTCGACCAGTTTGCCGACGGAGAGGCGGTCGAGCGTCAGCCGCGCGGCGCGAACGCGGCCGCCGGCGGTTTCGACGTCCACGCTGTAGTCGAGCAGTTCCAGCGGCAGGCCAGCGGCCTTCGCGGTCTCATAGGTCAGGACAACGGAGGTTGCACCGGTGTCGATCACCATCGGCGTGCTGACGCCGTTGATCTTTGCTCGCAGCGTAAATTCACCGCTATCGCTGCGTGCGATCTCGACGGAGCGAGCCGGCTTCGTATTCAAGGTTTGATCCGTGGCGCGGATCAGCGCACCCTTCATGCTTGCGAATGCGACAGGGTGGGACATCGAGAGCAGAAAGCCGACAGCCGACACCACGAGGACAACGATCATCAGTCCGCGCATCATGCGGCACCTGTCACGATCAGGAGCCGGTCTGGCGTCCGGACGGTGGTGCCGGAATTGGTAAGCCCGCGTCCAGCATACGCTGGTGCAGCGTGGCCATCACGGCGCGTCGTTCGCCGTTGTCCATTTTGTGCCAGCTCGCGATCTCGGGCAGGGTGCGTCCGCAGCCCAGACAAAGCTTGGCCTTCGGATCGATGAAGCACACGGCGATGCAAGGCGTCTCTTGTTTCGAGGTCGCTTCCTGGTTCATGGGCGTTACTGATGGACATTTTCATCGCTCGCGCAAGGTCCTTACAAGCCGGTTCCTGCGTTCATGATCGGCTTGTAACGGGGACGGTTCTTGTCGCCGGTCATTCCTTCCGGCGGACGGTCGGGCTGCAGCGGCGGCGAGTCGTCCCGCATCGGCGCGAGGGCCGTCATCACGCGCTCTGGCGGATAAGTGACAATCACCTCGGTCCCGACACGAAGGGTCGATTTGAGCGTAAACGTACCGCCGTGCATGTCGATGAGACTCTTGGCGATCGGAAGGCCGAGTCCTGCGCCTTGCTCTGCGGACTTGATCGAGTTGGATCCCTGACCGAACGATGCCAGCACGACCGGAATCTCGTCCTCGGCAATGCCGGAGCCGGTATCCTTGACGCTGAGATATTGTCCGCCCGACGCAGTCCAGCCTACCTTGAGCCAGATTTCGCCGCCGGGCGGCGTAAACTTGATCGAGTTCGACAGCAGGTTGAGGACGACCTGTCGCGTGGCGCGTTCGTCGCCCCACAGCTTCGGCATGTCCCGCTCGAACACCTCGTGAATGGTGATGCCACGGCTGGACGCGCGCAGCTTCAGCAGGTGATGACAATCCGCGACGACATGAACCAGCGCAACGGGCTCTTCGTTGAGTTCGTAGCGTCCGGCCTCGATCCGCGACAGATCGAGAATCTCATTGATGAGATTCAGCAGATGGACGCCGGAATTATGAATGTCTGCGGAATAGTCCTTGTAGACCTCGACGGCGTGCGCTCCGAAGATTTCACTCTTCATCACTTCGGAAAATCCGAGAATGGCGTTAAGCGGTGTGCGCAACTCGTGGCTCATCTGAGCGAGAAAGCGCGACTTCGAGACGTTGGCGGATTCCGCGCGATGGCGGGCCTCGTCCGAGATCGCCTTGGCTTGTTCGAGTTCACCGATCAGTGCGTCCTTTTCGGCGCGCGCCTCGAGGGTCGCAAGTGTCGTCGAATGCAAGCGGTGAGCGAGCAGGGCGAAGTAACCCTCCGCCGTGACGGCGAGCGCTGCAAGAATATAGTCGTCGAACGTGCCACGAAGAACGAAGTTCATGGCAATGGCCGCCGATACCGGGACGGTCGCGGCAAAGGCCGCGATCGGCAGGCTCGCGGCCAGCATGCTCGACACCGCAATGACCAGCAGCATCACGAACAGCATCAATGTGTTCGAGACGACGTCGATGCCGGACGGATGAATCAGAACCAGCGTCCACGCCAATCCATAAAGCAGATCCAGTCCCACAAAGCGCAGGCGCCATTTGCGCGTGATGGCGGGCGATGAGGATGCAACGGCAAGAAATTTCGAACAGAACCGGATGACGACGCCGTGGATTGCGAGAATGCCGGCAGTCCAGACCAGCGCAGCGACGGGAGGAATCCAGAAGCTCGCCAGAATGCCGGTCGAGACCACAAGAAGGATGACGACAAGCGAGGCCGAGATGCGCGTTTGCGCATACTGCCGCAGCAGTTCGTGATCGAAAGCCGGTCGGGTCCCGCTGGTCGATGTCAGGCGGTCGCGCGCCTCGCGCACGCGTTGCGAGGCTGCCCGGCGGCTCCGCGCCGGCATTTCCGCCGATGTCGCGGAGAGTTCTTTCTTGTCGGCGGGCTCACTCATATTTACGCGACAAATCCTGGACAAATGCGAATGATGCGCCTGAACGCGCACATACTCCTGCCCGCTATTTCTGGCGCTAAATCATTAAGAGGTGGCTTAAAGGTCAATTTATTCGGGTTAAGAAAGTGTGAATTTCAGCGCCGCGGGGCTCCGCAGTCCACATACATCAGCCGCGCAAACGAGAAAGGCGGCACGGGGTACCGTGCCGCCTCGTATCTCGGTCGTTCGCGAGACCGATATTATCGCTGGAGCCGCGCCAAAAGGCTCGATGTGTCCCAGCGCTTGCCGCCCATCTTCTCGACTTCAGAATAGAAATTGTCGACCAGCGCGGTCACGGGCAGGCTTGCGCCGTTGCGGCGAGCCTCAGCCAAGCAGATCGACAGATCCTTGCGCATCCATTCGACGGCAAATCCGAAATCGAACTTGCCCTCGTTCATGGTCTTGTAGCGATTCTCCATCTGCCAGGACTGTGCTGCCCCCTTCGAGATGGTGTCGATCACGGCCTGGACATCGAGACCAGCTTTCTTCGCAAAATGAATGCCCTCTGACAGGCCTTCGACGAGCCCGGCGATGCAAATCTGGTTCACCATCTTGGTGAGCTGGCCGGAGCCGGCGGGGCCAAGCAGTTTGCACATGCGGGCGTAGGAGGCGATCACCGGTTCGGCCTGTTTGTAAGCCGCTTCCTTGCCGCCGCACATCACCGTCAGTACGCCGTTTTCCGCACCGGCCTGGCCACCCGAAACTGGTGCATCGATAAACTGAAATCCGCTTTGCGTTGCGGCTGCGTCGAGCTGCCGGGCAACCTCGGCCGAAGCGGTGGTATGATCGACGAAAATGGCGCCGGACTTCATGCCCGAAAACGCTCCGTCGGCCCCGATAGTGACGGCGCGTAGATCGTCATCATTGCCGACGCAGGCCATCACGAAGTCCTGACCTTCCGCGGCGGCCTTGGGTGTTGCTGCTGCGCGCCCGCCGAATTTCTCAGCCCATGCCTTCGATTTTGAGGCGGTACGATTGTAGACGGTCACCTCGTGACCACCCTTGGTGGCCAGATGTCCCGCCATCGGGAATCCCATGACGCCGAGGCCGAGAAATGCGACTTTTGCCATATCTTGCTCTTTGGATTGCTGCTGGATGTAGGCCGGGTTGCCGGCATTGAGGACAGCAACAGCTATGCGAATGACACGTTTTTATGCAAGGGCGTTGACGGCGCAGGTGACGCGCGTATGAAGGCCCACAAGCGGCAGGTCCACCGGGGCCGTACGCCGGGAGATTGGTTGTGGCAATCGACAAAGCTCAGGTTCTTGCGGCCCTTCGTACCGTGACTTCGCCGCGCGGCGTGTCACTAACGGATGCAAAGGTGCTCTCCGAAATCACCGCCGCCGACGGCAAGGTTTTCTTTTCGATCAATGTCGATGCCAACGAGGCGAGGGCGTGGGAAGAAGTTCGCGCCAAGGCGGAGGCTGCGGTCCGTACTATTCCCGGGGTCACCACCGCAATGGTTGCGTTGACCGCCGAGCGCAAGCCGGGTGCGGCAGCTCCGGCACAACCTTCGCACTCGCATGGTGTGAAGCCGGTGGCGCAGCACAGGCCCCACGGGGCACCGGCGGATTCACCGATGGGCAAGCAGGCCTCCATTCCGGGCATCAGCTCCATCATCGCAGTGGCGTCGGGCAAAGGTGGGGTCGGCAAATCGACCACGGCACTTAATCTTGCGTTGGCGCTGCGTGATCTCGGCCTGCGCGTCGGCCTTCTCGATGCCGATATTTACGGTCCGTCGGTGCCGCGCCTGACCGGGGTGCGCGAAAAGCCGGCACTTAATGACGCCAAGAAAATGGTCCCGATAGTGCGCTTCGGGATGCCGCTGATGTCGATCGGTTTTCTGGTCGAGGAAGAGACCGCGATGGTCTGGCGCGGACCAATGGTCATGTCCGCGATCAGGCAGATGCTGTGGGATGTCGCCTGGGGCGAACTGGACGTCCTTGTGGTGGACATGCCGCCGGGAACAGGGGACGCGCAATTGACGCTTGCCCAGCAGGTGCCACTCCGGGGCGTGGTGATTGTTTCTACGCCGCAGGATCTGGCCCTGATCGACGCACGGCGGGGGATCGCCATGTTTGACAAGGTCAACGTGCCCACCCTCGGGATCATCGAGAACATGAGTTATTTTCAATGTCCGGAATGTGGTACGCGCTCCGATATCTTCGGACATGGCGGAGCCCGGCACGAGGCTGAACGGCTCAAGGTGCCGTTTCTGGGCGAAATCCCGCTGCACATGTCGATCCGGACCTCGTCGGATGCCGGCACGCCGGTGGTCAACAGCGAGCCGGACGGCGTTCACGCCGCGATTTACCGATCCATCGGGGCGGAAATCAAAAGGCAATTGGTGGGCGCGGCGGCGGCCGTCTGACGTCCTCAGCATGCCCTGTTTACGGTCCGTTTAACGCCTTATTCGACTTTGGTTTAATGCGCTCAGGAAGCGGTTTTCCCGCATTTTCCGCCGGTCAACTTCCGTGCTAGAGACCGCCCCAGAGGGATTTCAAAAAGAAACGCCCCCAAAAGGAGATGCCAATGAAGCGTCGTGATTTTTTGAAAGTAACTGCGGCCGGAGCAGCAGCAACTGCGGTTGCCTCGCCGGCCATTGCCCAGTCGTCGCCTGAAGTTAAGTGGCGCCTGGCGTCCAGCTTCCCGAAGTCGCTCGATACCATTTACGGCGGTGCTGAGCAGCTCTCGAAGTATGTCGCCGAGATGACTGACAACAAGTTCCAGATTCAGGTCTTCGCCGCGGGCGAAATCGTTCCCGGCCTGCAGGCTCTTGACGCGACCTCCAACGGCACGGTCGAAATGAGCCACACGGTTTCCTACTACTATGTCGGTAAGGATCCCACCTTCGCGATCTTCGCATCGGTGCCGTTCGGCTTGAACACCCGCATGCAGAATTCGTGGCTCGATCAGGGCGGCGGCAACCAGCTGGCCAACGAGTTCTACAAGAAGTACGGCGTGATCGGCATGCCTTGCGGCAACACCGGCACGCAGATGGGCGGCTGGTTCCGCAAGGAGATCAAGACGGTCGCCGATCTTCAGGGCTTGAAGATGCGCATCGGCGGCATCGCCGGTCAGGTGCTGGCCAAGGTCGGCGTCGTTCCGCAGCAGCTCGCTGGCGGCGACATCTATCCTTCGCTGGAAAAGGGCACCATCGATGCGGCCGAGTGGGTCGGTCCGTATGACGACGAAAAGCTCGGCTTCAACAAGGTTGCGAAATATTACTACTATCCAGGTTTCTGGGAAGGCGGACCGACGGTTCACGCCTACACCAATCTTGAGAAGTTCAACGCGCTGCCGAAGAACTATCAGGCGATCCTGACCAACGCGGCGGCACACGTTAACGGCTGGATGCCTGCACGTTACGACATGCAGAATCCGGGCGCGCTGAAGCGTCTCGTGGCTAGCGGCACCCAGCTGCGCCCGTTCACCAACGAAGTGCTCGACGCATGCTTGAAGGCAACCAACGAGTTGTGGGCTGAAATCTCAGCGAAGAATGCCGACTTCAAGAAGGTGATCGATGCGATGCAGGCCTACCGTTCGGATCAGTATCTGTGGTGGCAGGTGGCCGAATACACCAATGACCGCTTCATGATCCGCTCGCGCACCCGCGGCTGATCCACTTACTACGTCACGTATGAGCCCCGGCCTTCGCGTGAAGGCC
>JAUSAX010000147.1 GCA_030652315.1 Afipia sp.
CGGATCGCGTTGTCGATATGCGATCCGAACGTCATGCCGGCGTCGTAGCGGTTGAACAGCGGTGGGAAAATCTGCATCGGCAACACAGCCGACATGAACAGCGGATTGCGCGATAACGCCCCGCGCACCATGTCGCCCAACTCACGCGCCTCGGCGGACTCCTCGGGCAATTGCAGATTGAACTTGACCTTGCCCGACTGATGACCCGCGGTGACGTTGCCATCGACCCAAGCGCCCCTGGTCATGACGTCCTTGCAGCGTGCGACCTGATCGGGCGTCAGCACATTCGGAATGTGCAGCATCATGGCGTCGGCTCCTTCATTGACACGACAGCGTTAGCGTCGAAACACCGTCGCTCCAAGCCCATTCGCATGGCCCAGTCCCCGCAACAACATGGCCGCCCTCACCGGGCGGCCCGCTGCAGACATAACAGCATCCACCGTTACTTGACGTACGTCGCAGGCACCACCGCTGGCTCCGGCTCGAACCGGATGCGATAGGTCAGAGATGCATAACGGCCCGATGCTGGCACCGCGTGACCAGCATAGTACTGCGCGTAATACATCGCATCCCCGATGTTGTAGACGTTGAGCTGCAGCGTCGAATTGCGCGTGACCTTGTAGGCCGCCATCGCATCGAACTTCCAGAACGATGGCACGTAGGACGTGTTGGTGGTGTTCACGAAAGCATCATCCTGGTATTGCGCACCGCCGCCGATGGTGAGATCCGGCGTGATGGCATAGGACGTCCACAGGTTGAAGTTGTTATGCGGCGTGTTCGGCAAAGCACGGCCGCGCTCGGCACCGTTGGTGGTATTAACAATCTCAGACTGAAGATAGCTGTAGCCTGCGAAAATCTGCCATTTGTCGGTCAAAGCGCCAGCAACACCGAATTCGACACCATCGACACGGGCGAGACCGTCAAGCACCAGCACCTGATTCGCGCTGGAGACCGACGCATCGAGCGGAATGCGAAGGTTGGTCTTCTCGATGCGGAAGATTGCTCCACTGAGGCTGAGCTTGTTGTTGAGGAAGTCAGCCTTGGCGCCAACCTCGATGGTGTTGTTCTTTTCGGGAGCGAGCAGCGGATTCGCGGCGTTGTTCGTTGCGCTCGAGAGCACGCCAAATTCCGCCGATGGATTGAACGACACGCCGTAAGCTGCGTACACGCTGGAATTCTTGGTCGGATGGAACACACCGCCCACGCGCCAGCTTGTCATATCGTCTGTACGAGACAGGTTCCGATTGGCGACCGTGGCATTGCCAGGGTCTCCGAACTTGGCCTCGTAATGGTCTTGCCGGATCGAGCCGAGCACCTCGAAGTACTCGTTGATCTTGATCTGATCGAACGCGTAGGCCGCCAACGTGACGGTCTCGGTCGAGAGTGATGTGTTGTACCCGTTGAACACGCCGCCGTATGACGTATCGACCGGATAGAAAGCATTGGTTCGGCAAAGCGGCACGGTATTGGGCGGGTTAGGCGCAGCGGGAACGGCTGGATCGCAGAGATTGCTCGCCGACGATCCTCTGGCGCGCTGCTGGTAGCGTGTTTCACGCGTGGCTTCGAGCCCGGCCGAGAACGTGTGCAACAACGAGCCGGTATAGAACTTGCCGCCAATGTCGGTCTGGTTCGTCAGCAACGTATTGTCGGTTTCGATCTGGAAGTGCTGCCGCCCGATGGTCATCTGGTCCACCGGGTAGTTGTAAGAAGCTGGAGGGAGCGTTCCAGGAAATGGCGTGTTCGCAGCATTGCCGAGGGAGCGCGGCGCGGTGTTGATCGCAAAACGATCGTTGCTCACGTAACGCGTCGCGTTGCTGATCTTGAGATCGGGCGCGAGGTCGCGCTCGAGCTTGACCGTACCGATATGGGTGTTGGTTTGCACGACGTCGGCCAGCGGGCCGTTCTTGACGCCGTACCATGTGTTGCGCGGCACCGGGATCGGCGTCGTCGCCTGCCCGTTGCCGTAATAGCCCTGACTTGTCAGAACACCGTTTGAGTTCCGCGCCGGTGCCGGAAGGTACGGCACGCCGTAATCAGGAACGCTTTCTTCGCCCTGATAAATGTAGCTGATGATCGCCCGCGTTTCCGGATTCAAATCGACCTTGATCGACGGCGCAACGCCCCATCGCTTGACGCCGACATTGTCGCGCCCCGGAGTCGGCATGTCCTGATACATCGCGGCGATGCGTCCGGAGACGTTGTCCTTCTTGCCGCTGGCGTCGAGTTCGGTGCGGTAACCGCCCGCGGTGGTGCCGGTGACGAAGCCTTCGATGTAAGGAATGCCGGTCGGCAGCTTGGTGACGAGGTTGATGGCACCGCCAGTCGAACCGCGTCCGAACGCGAACGCCGACGGCCCCTTGTAGACCTCAACCCGATCGACGTTGAACAGGTCGCGCGTGTACCAGCCCGGATCGCGGATGCCGTCACGGAAGATGTCGCCGCGCGCGGCAAAGCCGCGGATAATCGGTGTGTCGCCCTGGTTACCGCCTTCGCCGGCCGCAAAGGTGATGCCGGGCACCGTGCGCAGCGCGTCCTCCATGCTGGTGAGACGCTGTTCCTGAAGCACCTGCTGGGTGACGACGTTGACCGTCTGCGGCGTGTTGAGCAGCGGCGTCGGAATGCGCGAGACCTGCGGAGCGGAGGCCTGATAGCCGCCAGCGCCGCCATTGCCGGCGGTTTCCTGCACGTCGATGGTCGGAAGCGCTTCCTGCGCCATCGCGTTTGTCGCCAGCATTACCGACGCGAGGCCGAGCATCGCAGTTCCGGGCTTTCGCACCGAAGCGCGGATGAAGGGCGGCGATGAGGTTGCAGTCTGCGGCGCGGCGGCAACGCTATCGTGCTTCTGGTTCTTCTTCGACTTGATAATCTTGTTGAACCTGTTCCGACGCATCGCTTTGCCCCACCGTCTCAAGATGCCGCGCATTCATTTGAACGGCGATTTCAAGGCAGCTTTTGAAAAATGCAGACGGGCAGGGCAAGGCTTTGAAATTAGAACTTCTGCAAACTGCGAGATCTGGCGCGTTCGGCAATTGCAGCGATATGCGCTGTGCGACTAGAAGAAGTAGATCATGCGCATTGCCGTTGCGCCTCTTTAGAATCTCTCTAGAGCAAAGCTTAGAACCAATCTAAATGTCAGCACCAGTTTCAACGACACATCGACGCGGATCGCTGAAGCGGCTCTGGCGCAACATTCATCTGTGGCTCGGCATCGGCCTGTTCATTCTGCTGGTGCCTGTTGCACTGTCCGGCGCGATCCTCGTCTATCACGATGACATCGGCGAGTTCATGAGCATGCCGCGCGGTGCAGTTGCGCCGTCGAAACCGACGGACATCGCGCTCGCCGTCGGCAATGCGCGCAAGGCCGCGGGTGACGGCTTCACCCCGATGTCCATCAGCTTTCCCGAAGACAATCGCGTGCCGCTGACAATCGCGTTGCGCGGACCTGCGGCGAAGGGCGAACGCCCGGTGCGTCTCACCGCGACCATCGATCGTCACGACGCGCATGTGCTCAGCGTCGCCAACTTCCGCAACACGTTCTTCGGCTTCATGCACGTGTTCCATGAGAACCTGACCATTCCGGACTACGGACGCAGCATCGTCGGATGGACCGGCGTTGCGATGCTGACGCTGTCGCTCACCGGCCTGTATCTGTGGTGGCCGCGGCAAGGCCAATGGTCGCGCGCCTTCGTGTGGCGGCGCAGCCCGGCGACATCGTCCAACCTGCATTACATCACCGGCTTCTGGATCTGCTTTCCGCTGGCGCTGATCTCGTTGACCGGAATTTATCTCGCTTGGCCGCAACAGGGACGCGAACTCCTGTCGTCGATCGCACCGATGACCGAGCAGCAGCGCGGCGGACCGCGCGGCCAGGTGATGGCTAACACGGCGCGTTCTCCAGCCGAGATTTTCGCAGCCGCGTCCGCGCGTCCGAATTCGTCCGTCGATGCGATCTTCTTTCCCAATCCGCAAACCGGCGCGTGGCGCGTCAGGCTTCGTGAAGACGGCAAGATCGAACCAGTGACGATCATGATCAACGACCGCAGCGGCGACATCAGCGTCGTTCAGCCGCTGTCGGGAGACCGGACCGCGTCATGGATTCGCTGGCTGCACGAAGGCAGTCATTCGGGCGAAGTCTGGCGCTTCGTCGTATTCCTGAGCGGCATCATGCCGGCAGTGCTCGGCGTCACCGGCATCCTGGTCTGGCTCCGTCAGCGCCGTCAGCGCGCGCTGATGAAGACGAACACACCGCACGTTCCGGCGAACAAGTCGCGTCCGGTCGGCGACGCCGCGCCCGCGGAATAACACCATCTGACACGTGCTGGTTCTGCACTTCACCGGGAGCGCGCATCGCGCGCCTCCGGTGACGCGCTGTCGGCTGCCCGCTTTTCCCCCTGATCCGCCGCTTCGAGTTCTTGAGAATCAATCGCAAGACCCCTGTTGCGAATAGTTCGCATTTGCATTATTAACTTCCGGCGAGTTGTGGCGTTGGGGGCAAAATGCGTTTGAAATCATGGGTTTCCGCAGCAGGCATGGCCTGCGTATCGGTGACGGGGGCCGGCGTCGGCCACGGTCAGGCCCAGGAAGTCCTGCCCGAGATCGCAGTGTCCGCCCCGGCCCCGACAGCGAACTCATCCAACGACGGGCTGCAGCGCGGACCACTCAACGTCATCGACGATACTTTTCAATCGACCACCGCGATTGCCGGCCGCGAGATTCAACGCAGCAACGCGGCTTCGCTCGCCGATGTGCTGTCCACATTGCCGGGCGTCGCGTCATCGACCTTCGCGCCGGGCGCCAGTCGCCCCAACATCCGCGGCCTCGACGACTATCGCGTGCGCGTGCAGGAAAACGGCATCGGCAGCCAGGACGCATCCGACTTCAGTCAGGATCACGCCGTGCCGATCGATCCGCTCAGTGCCGACAAGGTCGAGGTGATCCGCGGACCGGCCACGCTTCGCTACGGATCGCAGGCGATCGGCGGCGTGGTGAGCGCCACCAACAATCGTATTCCAGAGAAACTGGTGCAGGACGGTTTCAGCGCGCGGTTCAAGGGCGGTGCTTCGTCGGTGGACAACGGTCTCGACGGCGCGGTGAGCCTCGACGCCAGCGGCAACAACGTCGCGATCCATGCCGATGCCTATGGCCGGCGCGCGGGCGATTACCGGATTCCCGGCGGCGTGCAGGCCAACACGCGGCTGCAGAGCGAAGGACAATCCGTCGGAGGCTCCTACATTTTCGACGGCGGCTACATCGGCACCGCGATCCAGCACATCACCAGCCTCTATCACATCCCCGGCGTGATCGATGCGCCGCAGAACCTGCGCATCGACATGGAACAGACGAAATGGACCAGCAAGGGCGAGTTGCGCGCGCCGATCGACGGCATCGACGCGGTGCGCTTCACCTTCGGCGCCAGCAACTACAAGCACGACGAACTCGGCCTCAACGGCAACGGCGTCGATGTGGTGAAGAACATCATCAAGAACCGCGAGGTGGAAGGCCGTTTCGAACTGGATCACGCGGCGATCGCAACCGCCATGGGCGCGCTGACCGGAACATGGGGTGCGCAATTCGGCCAGCGCGACCTTGGCACCGACGGCAGCCTCGGCGGCCTGCTGGCGCCAACCAAGACCAACACCGCCGCGGCCTTCGCCTTCGAGCAGATTCAGTTCACCGACACGCTGCGGATGCAGGCCGCGGCCCGTATCGAGAACCACATCGTCAAGGGAATGGCGCCGACCTTCCCGGCCGACTTTCTGCCGCCGCCCAACACTTTTTCTGAAGAGCCCGCGCGGCGAACCTTCACGCCGAAAAGCGCCAGCCTCGGTGTGTTGAAAGACCTGCCGTGGGACTTGGTGGCCACGCTCAACGCGCAATATGTGCAGCGCGCGCCCGCTGCACCTGAACTTTTCTCGCGCGGCTCCGACGGCGCGTCAGGAACCTTCGTGATCGGAAATCCGGATCTCAAGATCGAGACCGCGCAGACCGCCGAAATCGGTCTCAAGCGCGCCAAGGGACAGTTGCGGTTCGAGACCAGTCTCTACTACACGCGCTATCAGGATTTCATCTTCAAGCAGGTCACCGGGAACTTCTGCACGGATACGTTCGCTACCTGCGGCGCCGCCGGTCCGCTGACTCAGGTCGCCTATGGCCAGCGCGACGCGATCTTCCGGGGCGCGGAAGTCGCGGCTCAGCTCGACGTCACGCCGCTCGGCGACGGCATGTTCGGCGTCGACGGGCAGTATGACATTGTGCGCGCGACCTTCACCGATGGAACCAACGTGCCACGCATCGCGCCGATGCGCGCCGGCGGTGGCCTCTGGTGGCGCAGCGCCGAATGGTACACGCGGGTCGGCCTGCTGCACGCATTTGCGCAGAACGACGTGTCGTTCAACGAGACACCGACCGACGGATACAATCTGCTCAGGGCAGAGGTGAGCTACACGCATACGTTCAACAGGACCGACAGCGGACCGCGCGAAATGACTATCGGCCTCGCCGGCGACAACCTGCTCAACGAGCGGATTCGCAATCATATTTCCTTCAAGAAAGCTGAAGTTCTGCAGCCCGGCCTTGGCGTGCGGGTGTTCACGAACGTGAGGTTCTGATGGGCGCGGAAACTCTGGAATCGTTCCAGTTTTGGCGAAATCTAGGCCTGCGGTGGCGACAAGGACACCGCAGTGCATTATTCTGAAAATGAAACTTGCCTCCCGGCAATGGCCATGGCCGCGGTGCCTCGCCGCGGATTTGCCGGCGAGAGCTTTGGGCGAAAACTGCAAGACGGCGAAAACTGCGAAACAGCAAGCCATCCGACGTTGACCCGATGTCGGCTGCAAACGCGATTTGAAGAAGCGGAGAGCATATGACCAATACAAAAAAGGCTGCCGGATCATTGGTCTTGCTTGCCGCTGCAACCTCTTTGATGATTGCGCAGGCCTTTGCACAAATGCCTTCAGCGCCGACACCAGTTGCGCCAACGCAAGCTTCTCCTGCACTCACTGCGCCCACCACTCAGGCACCCGCTGCTCCGGCACCCGCGATGCAGCAGCCTGCCGCTCAGGTGCAAGCCCCCGCTGCTCAAACACCGGTCATTGGGCAGACAGCAAAGAATCCCGCGCTGCCGCACAACCTGTCGCCGTGGGGCATGTTCATGGGCGCGGACATCGTCGTCAAAATCGTGATGATCGGACTGGCGTTCGCCTCGCTCATCACCTGGACGATCTGCGTCGCGAAGCTGCTTGAACTGCGCCACGAGACCAAGCGCGCGAAGAAGCGCATCAAGGTTCTCGGCAATGACATCTCGCTGATGGAAGCCGAGCGTGATGCCCGCAGCGGCAAGGATGCAGTATCGCGACTGGTGCAATCCGCAGCAGCAGAAGCTGCGCTGTCGGACACCATCAACGATGAAGGCTTCAAGGATCGCGTCGAACTGCGGCTCAGCCGCGTCGAGGCGGCGATGTCGCGACGAATTTCGCGCGGCACCGGCATGCTCGCCACCATCGGCGCGACCGCGCCGTTCGTCGGCCTGTTCGGCACGGTGTGGGGCATCATGAACTCCTTCATCGGCATTTCCGAAGCCCATACCACCAACCTCGCGGTGGTCGCGCCCGGCATCGCCGAAGCGCTGCTCGCGACCGCGATGGGCCTGATCGCGGCTATTCCCGCGGTCGTGATCTACAATCATCTCGTCCGCATGATCACGGCCTACCGCGCGCTGCTCGGCGATGCGACGGCGCAGGTGATGCTGCTCATCAGCCGCGACCAGGGCCGACGTTCACTGCGCCTCGCGCGCGCGGCGGAGTAAGGTCATGGGCGCACGTCTGGGCGGAAAAGTCGGCGGTTCGGATGACGATCTGACCGAGACCCACGAGATCAACGTCACGCCGTTCATCGACGTGATGCTGGTGCTTCTCATCATCTTCATGGTCGCAGCTCCGCTGGCGACGGTCGATATCGGCGTCGAGCTTCCGGCCTCTACGGCGACGCCGCCGCCGCGACCCGACAAGCCGGTCTTCATCACAGTGAAGCCGGATCTTTCGGTTGCGGTCGGCGAGAACATCGTTCCGCGCACAACGCTGATCGGCGCGCTCGACAGCGCCACCAGCGGCAAGAAAGCCGATCCGGTTTTCCTGCGCGCCGACAAGAGCGTCCCCTACGGGGAACTGATGGACGTGATGAACCTGCTGCGCAACGCGGGCTACCTCAAGGTGGCACTCGTCGGGCTCGACGCACGAAACTGAGCAGAGAGCATCGCGGTAATGAACACACTCGTCCTGCACGGACCGCCCGACATTTCAGACGTTCGCCGCTGGGGTCTCGCGGCGGCGCTGGTCGTGGCGACGCATGTGGCGCTGATCGCGGGATTTGTTCTGTACACGCCGTCCATGCCGGACGCGATCGGCACGGCGTCGGAACCGATCATGCTCGATCTGGAATCCGCGCCGCAAACGCCGGAGCCGGTGCAGCAGGACATCGCTCCCGGTCCGCAGATGCAGGAAGCGGAGCCTCCCGCCCCCGAGCCTGAAAAGCAGCCGGATGTTGTCGAGGAACAGATCGCGCCGACGCCGCTGCAGGAAAAGGCCGAGGTCGTCGCGCCTCCGGAGAAGCCGAAGCCCAAACCGGAGCCGGTGAAGAAGAAGCCGAAGCCCGTCGTCGAGAAGCCGAAGAAGCCCACCGAAAATCCCGCGCCGCAGACCACCGCGACACCGCGCGCCGCGCAGGCCGCGCGCGCGAGCTACAACGGCATGCTCTCGGCACATCTCCAGCGCTACAAGCAGTATCCGTCGGGAGCGAAAGCGGCCGGCGAACAGGGCGTCGCGATGCTGAGCTTCACCGTCAACCGCAACGGCTCTGTGACGGGTGCGCGGCTGTCCAAATCCTCCGGATCGTCGGCACTGGATGGCGAAACCATGGCGATGATCCACCGCGCCCAGCCGTTGCCATCGTTCCCAGCGGAAATGACGCAAAGCTCCGCGAGCTTCACCGTGCCGGTGCGCTTCTTCATCCGCTGACGGCATCCGCCGCCGCTTGATCGCCGCTCACGCCAGCGTCACGAACACGTGACGCAGCGCGCCGGTAACATCCCAACCGGCCCCATCGAAGACTCCACCGAACCCATCTTGCGGCCGCGCCGTCATGCGCGCGGTGGCCTAAGGATTTCGGCGGACCTGAATCGTGTTCAATCTTCTTCTCGCGGCGCTGGCCGGCGTCGTTACCATCGCGGCCCCCTGCACACTCCCGGTGCTGCCGATCCTGCTCGGCGCGTCGATGGGACAGACCAGCCGGCTTCGCCCGGCGTTCATCGCCGCGGGCTTCGTGCTCGCGTTTTCGGTGGTCGCGCTGGCGCTCAGCGCACTGACGCGCATCTTCGATTTCGATCCGAGCGTCTTGCGCGACGGCGCGGCTGTTCTTCTTGCGGTCTTCGGCGTGCTGATGATCTGGCCCGCGCCATTCGAATGGCTGTCGATCCGGCTCGCCGGTCTGACCCGACAGGACACCACGCCGCGTGATCGTCAGGGCCTGCTCGGCGGATTCATTCTCGGCAGCACGCTGGGCCTCGTGTGGACACCCTGCGCCGGTCCGGTGCTCGGCTCGATCCTGACGGTCATTGCAACGTCGAAGGACACCGCATGGGCTTCGCTGCTGCTGGTGGCTTACGCCATCGGGGCCGCGATCCCGATGCTCGCCATCGCCTATGGCGGGCAGGCGGTGACCGCGCGCGTGCGCAGCATCGCAAGGATCGCGCCGCGGCTGCAGCAGGGCTTCGGCATGATTGTGATCGCCTTCGCCGCCGCGACTTACTTTCAATACGACACGCTCGCCGTGGCGTGGCTGACCCAGTTTTATCCCAATGGCCAGACCGGCCTGTAACGCCGAAGGAGATTTCCATGCGACTGTCCATCATGAGCATCCCGGTTATCGCGCTGGCGCTGGCCGCTTCGACCCTGCCCGGCCGCAGCGATGACACCAACAGCGCGACCGCACCGATCCAGACGGCGGAGACGAAAGCCGCCGCGCCTGAATTCACCGGCCTCAGCAACTGGCAAAACTCAGCCCCGCTGACGATCGCCGGCCTGCGCGGCAAGGTCGTGATGGTGAACTTCTGGACCTATGGCTGTGTCAACTGCGTCAACACCCTGCCGCACGTCACGAATCTCTATGCCAAGTACAAGGACAAGGGCCTCGTCATCGTCGGCGTGCACACACCGGAATTTCCGTTCGAGCACTCGCTGAGCAATGTGCAGGCGGCGCTGAAGCGGCACGGTATCACCTATCCGGTCGCGCAGGACAACAACTCCGCGACATGGAGTGCCTACCGCAACCAGTACTGGCCGGCGCAGTACATCGTCGATCAGTCCGGCCGCATCGTCTATAGCCATGCCGGCGAAGGCGCGTATGACGAAATCGACCGCACCGTCGGCAAGCTGCTGAACGCTCAGAGCTAGGTCGCATCCTGACCGGGCGGGATCCTCGAATTGCGCGGGATCATGCCCGGATCATTCCTTGAACCGTTTGAACGCCGCACCTTCATGGGCAAGCAGCCACTCCTTGCGGGCGAGGCCGCCGCCATAGCCGGTCAGCGAGCCATCCGCGCCGACCAGACGATGACACGGCACGACAACGCTGACGGGATTTGAGCCGTTGGCGAGGCCGACCGCGCGGGCCGCATTCGGCACATTCAGCCGCGATGCGAACGCACCGTAACTGGATGTCTTGCCGGCGCGAATCTTCTGCAGCCCGTTCCACACCTTGCGCTGGAAGTCCGTGCCGTTAGTCCGCCATTTGATCTTTTTCAACTGGCCGAGATCGCCGGCGAAGTAGCCGCTCAGCGCCGCGATCATGTCCTTCGGCGCGGGTGCTTTCTCCAGAACATAATCGCCGTAGTGCCGCCGCAGCAGACGATGCAGCCGCGCTTCGTAATCGCTCCAGTCGAGCGCGCGCAGGAAGCCCTGATCGTCGGTGACGAGCAAGGCGGTGCCGATGGGTGTTTCCAGCCGGCCGAGATGAAATCGCTGTGGTTGCTTTGCAGGCATGTTCGGCTTCCGTGATCGTGTGTTTCAGCCATCATGGCTGCGGCGATCCCGGAAGTCTTTCCGTTTTCCGACAACATCCGGGTCTCGGCAATCATCGCAGTTGCTGCTAGGTTCCTTTCTTTATTGGGGGAGATTGCGATGAGCTTGATTGCCAATGGTCTGGTCGCGCTGGTGGCTGCGCTGCACATCTATTTCCTGGTGCTGGAGATGTTTCTCTGGACCAAGCCGAAGGGTCTGGCGACTTTCGGCAACACCATCGAGAAGGCGCAAGCCACTGCGGTGCTCGCCGCCAATCAGGGGCTTTATAACGGCTTCCTTGCCGCCGGGCTGATCTGGGGCCTGCTCCATCCCAATCCAGCGTTCGGCTTCCAGATCAAGGTGTTCTTTCTGCTGTGCGTGATAGTCGCCGGACTGTACGGCGGCTACTCGGTCAGCAAGCGGATCATCATCGTGCAGGCGCTTCCCGCCGCCGTCGCGCTGATCCTGCTCTGGCTCGCGCGCGCCGCGACCTGAGGTCGCGACGCCTTTATCAAGTTAAGGGCATGATCTGTTCCGAAAACCGGTGCCCACTTTTCGGGATCATGCCCTGACCTAATCCGGAATTTCGCCGAACGTCGCACCGACCTGCATCGGCGCAGTGCGGATCAGCCGCGAGTCCTCGACCGCGGCCTGACGATGCTTGACCGCCTCGCGGTAGACCGGATCGCGGATCATCTCCACGAACGCGGCCACGCTCGGATATTCCGCGATGAAGCAGTGATCCCATCGCTCCGTTGAAGGGCCGATCAGCATCAGTTCGAATTTGCCTTGCCAGACGATCCGGCCGCCGAGCCGGGTAAACACCGGCCCGCTTTCGCGCCCGTAACTGGCATAGGCTTCCGCGCCGGTCGCCGCGCGGCCGTCGGGGTATTTCGCCTGCGCATGCAGCCGCACCAGGTTCAGCATGTGGATCGGGCCGGGACGATCGTTGGTGCGGAACGCAGCGAAAACTTCCTTGGTAGGGTCGATATGGCCGGTCATCGTCTTACCTTTATGTATGAAATTGGCCGACAGACTCTGTCGATCCGCCATGCCAGGTCAAGCCAGCTCCGGACCGGCATTTCTGGCATGTCGCGACGGAACATCTAATCCCTCGTTAACCTTTGCGTAACGCGCCTTTAAACCGCCGCCGCTAGCCTGCACGCCTTGCACAATCAGCATTGTCGGCACGGGTTTGGATGGCGTTGGGGCGTAAAAAGAAGAGCGGTCGCAAGGAGCCGAAATTCGACGGCGCCGCATCGCTCGATGGCGTCCGCCTCAATCCGTGGGACCGCGTCGGTGGGCCAGAGGACGACGAAGACGTCAAGCCGAAGCGTCGCGCGGCGAAAAGCCGTCCCGTCGATGACGACGAGGACGATGCCCCGCGTGAACCCCGTCCGCGCAAGACCCGCGCGGCAGCCCGCAAGGAAAGTAAAGCCAAGGCGAAGGGACGCTCGCGGTCCGGCCTCGGCCGTGTCGTGTATTGGGGCGCCGTGCTCGGCCTGTGGGCGATCATCGCATCCGCCGGCGTGGTTGTCTGGGTCAGCGCGCAACTACCGCCGATCCAGTCGCTGGAAATTCCCAAGCGCCCGCCGACCATCCAGATCACCGGCATGGACGGCACCGTCATCGCCACGCGCGGCGAAATGCCGGGCGCCAATGTGTCGCTGAAGGATCTGCCGCCGCATTTGCCGAAGGCGTTTATCGCCATCGAGGATCGCCGCTTCTATTCGCATTTCGGCCTCGACCCGACTGGCATCGCGCGCGCGGCGTTCGCCAATCTCATGCATCGCGGCGTCTCGCAGGGCGGTTCGACCCTGAGCCAGCAGCTCGCGAAAAACCTGTTCCTGACGCAGGAGCGCACCTTCCAGCGCAAGCTGCAGGAAGTCGAATTGGCGCTCTGGCTGGAGCGCAAATATTCCAAGAACGATATTCTGGAACTCTATCTCAACCGCGTCTATTTCGGCTCCGGCGCTTACGGCGTCGAGGCGGCGGCGCAGAAGTATTTCGGCAAATCAGCAAAGAACGTCACGCTGTCGGAAGCTGCGATGCTCGCCGGCCTCGTCAAGTCGCCGTCACGACTCGCGCCCAACCGCAATCCGGAAGGTGCGGAACGGCGCGCACAGATCGTGCTGAGCGCGATGGCCGACGTGAAGTTCATCACCGACGCGCAGGCCAAGGCCGCGATCGAAAAGCCGTCCTATGCCGTCAGGCCCGTCGGCGCCGGCACCATCAACTATGTCGCCGACTGGATCGGCGAAGTGCTCGACGATCTGGTTGGCCAGATCGACCAGAACATCGTGGTGGAAACCTCGATCGACCCGAAGCTCCAGAGCGTCGCCGAAGCCGCGATCATCGATGAACTGGCCGCCAAGAGCGTGAAGTTCAACGTCACGCAGGGCGCGCTGGTGGCGATGACGCCGGACGGCGCGGTGCGCGCCATGGTGGGCGGGCGCAATTACGCGGAAAGCCAGTTCAACCGCGCAGTCACCGCAAAACGCCAGCCCGGCTCGGCGTTCAAGCCGTTCGTCTATCTCACCGCGGTCGAGGCCGGCATGACGCCCGACACGGTGCGGCCCGATGCGCCGCTCGACGTCAAAGGCTGGCGGCCGGAGAACTACAGCCGCGAGTATTTCGGCCCGGTAACGCTGACCCAGGCACTGTCGATGTCGCTGAACACGGTCGCCGTGCGTCTCGGCCTCGAAGTCGGCCCTGCCAATGTGGTGCGCACCGCGCATCGGCTCGGAATTGCCTCGAAGCTCGAGCCCAACGCGACCATCTCGCTCGGCACGTCGGAAGTTTCGCTCAATGAACTGGTGGGCGCCTACGCGCCGTTCGCCAATGGCGGCCTCGCGGTCTCGCCCCATGTGGTGAACCGGATCCGCACCCCCGAGGGCAAGGTGCTGTATGCGCGCCGCAACGATCCGCCGGCGCGCGTGATCGCCGCGAATGCTGTTGGCATGATGAATGCGATGATGCGCGAGACGCTTGTGACGGGCACAGCAAAGAAGGCGGACATTCCGGGATGGTCGGCGGCCGGCAAGACAGGCACCAGCCAGGATTTCCGCGATGCCTGGTTCATCGGCTACACTGCGAACCTCGTCACCGGCGTGTGGCTCGGCAACGACGACAACTCTCCGACCAGGAAGGCGACCGGCGGCGGATTGCCGGTTGAGGTCTGGACCCGCTTCATGAAAGTCGCACACCAGAACGTGCCGGCTTCACCGTTGCCGGGATCGATGCAATCGCCGGGCGGATTCCTGTCCAACCTGTTCCCGGGAACTTCGCGCGCACCTTCACAGCAACAATCTGCGCAACCTTATCCGCAACAGTCAAACAATCAGGACTTCCCGCCGCCGAATGTGCCTGCGCGCACTCCGCAACAAAGTCAGCCGCCCGTTACGCAAACATCCGGCCGTCCTGAAGCGGCAGCAGGTCTCGATGGCTGGCTGATCGATCGGGTTTTCGGCGGACGACGTTGATCGCGCATAGCTGAAGTCTGATTCAGCTTTACTGAATCAGACTCGCTGCATGCCACTCGGTCAGGTGTTATTCTTCGATGCCGTAACGATGAAGATCGTTACCGTGGGTGTCGAGCCATCGCTTGGCGCGTTCGGTCGCCGGACAAATCTTTGCGACGACTTTCCAGAATCGCGGCGAATGGTTCATCTCGACGAGATGCGCAACCTCATGTGCCGCAAGGTAATCCAGCACGTAAGGCGGCGCGAGAATAAGCCGCCACGAGAACGACAGCGCGCCCGCGGAGGTGCACGATCCCCAGCGGCTCGACTGATCGCGGATCGTGATCCGCTTCACCTTGACGCCGAGCACCTCGGCATAGCGATGCGAGGCTTCGGTCAATGCAGCGCGCGCCTCGCGCTTGAGGAAGTCGTGGACGCGACGATCGATGAACTCGGAATCACCCGCGACACACAGAATCTTGTCGCCGCTATCGCGCGTTTCCGGCCACACGGTTCCACGCACGGCGGCACGATGAACGATCCGGTGCAGATTCCCACGCAACGGCACCGATGTCCCCGGCGAAAATGGCGCGGCTTTGGGCAAACCACCGAGACGCGCGGCGATCCAGGCGCCGTGACGCTGCGCGAAGTCCTTGGCTTCAATCAGATTTCCGCGCGGAGGCATGGTGAGAATGGCTTCACGCCTGCTCGGATGAATGCGCAGCGTGTATCGGCGCGCGCGGCGGTGTCGCCGCAACTGAACTGTGTAGATTGATGAGCCAATTTTCACCGCGAGCGTGCGCGGTTCGGTCGGGCGGCGATAAAGAAGAGCACGAAATGCCATGTCAGCGGATCCGGACAGCAGGAATTCGCCGGGATTCTGCCATATCCGCCGCCAGTGAAATTCATCGGCGCAAAAACAAATCATTTGCCCAATATATCGTAGTTTTAGAGACTTAGCCCCTACATCCGGGGGGCAGGAACATGAAATTTGATTCATTCCTAAGCCGGAACCGGTCCCGGAAAGTGCCGCCGGAATTCACTCCTCCGCCGCAATTACGGAAGACAAAATGGGTCATGAATTCAGAGGCTTATGACTCCCCCGGGAGACTCGGGAGCGAAAAGCTCCAGAATCCCCCATAAACCGGGCTTTTTCGCCCTAAAGGCCCGAAAAAGGCCTATTCCGCAGCCGCCAGAGCCCGCTTGGCATGGGCCGACGAATGCATGAAATCGGAGATTCGGGGAACGATTTCCGACCTGAAGCGGGAGCCGTTGAACACGCCGTAATGGCCGACGCCCTTCTGCACATAATGCACTCGCCGCGTGTCCGGAATCGAACTGCACAGTCCGTGCGTGGCTTCGGTTTGGCCCAAACCTGAAATGTCGTCGTTCTCGCCTTCGACCGTCATCAGTGCAACGCGCTCGATCTTCGACGGATCGACCAGCTTGCCGCGATGCTTCATCTCGCCCTTCGGCAGAGCGTGCTTCACGAACACCAGATCGACGGTCTGCAGATAGAATTCGGCGGTGAGATCCATCACCGCCAGATACTCATCGTAGAACTCGACGTGCTTATCGACGAGATCGCCGTCGCCTTTGACGAGGTTGCTGAAGAGGTTCTTGTGCGCATCGACATGGCGATCGAGATTCATGCTCATGAAGCCGGTGAGCTGAAGGAAGCCCGGATAGACGTCGCGCATGAAGCCCGGATGCGGGAACGGCACCTTGGTGATGACGTTGTTGCGGAACCATTCGATCCCTTTTTGCTCAGCGAGATCGTTTACGCCGGTCGGATTACGCCGCGTGTCGATCGGTCCGCCCATCAGCGTCATCGAGGTCGGGAAATAAGGATCCTTCTCGGCTTCCATGATCGACACCGCGGCGAGCACCGGCACGGACGGCTGGCACACAGCCACAACATGCACGTCACCCTTGAGCGCGTGGATCATCTCGATGACGTAATCGACATAGTCGTCGAGATCGAAACGGCCCTGCGCCACCGGGACCATGCGGGCATCGGCCCAGTCGGTGATGTAGACGTCATGCGCCGGCAGGAAAGCTTCGACGGTGCCGCGCAGCAGTGTCGCGTAGTGTCCCGACATCGGCGCGACGATCAGCACGCGCGGATGCGGCGCGCGCAGCGGCTGGGTGAGCTTGCGTTCGAAGTGCAGCAAGCGGCAGAACGGCTTTTCCCAGACCGTCTTGATCTCGACCGGAACCCGCATGCCGTTGACTTCGGTGTCGTGCAGACCCCATTCCGGCTTGCCGTAACGGCGCGTGGTGCGCTCGAACAGTTCGCAACCGGCCGCCATCGATTTTCCGAACTGGGTTGCGGCGAGCGGATTGAAAGGGTTCTCTGCCCACAGCTTCATCATGTCCGCCATCGCCCGCGCCGGATTGAGCGAGGCTTGGCCCATCTCATACATCCAGTACATGGGCGTGGTCAGCGCAGGGCTGACTTCGGACGGCAGTTCAGGTGGCCTGCCAAATTCGCCTATCGGCATGATTAGTCCTCGATCCTAGTGTCAGTATCCGACGTTCGCCTCACTCTGCAGCACCTTCCGAACGAACGTCGGATACGCAAGGACACTAGCAAATATGATTTTAGTGATCCTTTGGTTCTGACATTCGGAACAAGGTGTCGGCCGGGAAATGATACGAATGTCAGAACCGGATCACTAGGTTTGCAACGCAGCATACTGTCGGGACTGCGGCAAAGCGTCAATCCGACGAATCTACCGAACAGGCGGTTAATTAAAGGAACCGCGCCCTTTCCACAGGGCTACTCCCCGCTCTGGACCAGCGATCCGTGCTTTCTGGCGCTCTTCAACAGCAGCAAGAAGGCTACGGTCGAGGCGGCAAACAAAGCCACATTGATCGCCAGCGCCTGGATCATCAGGTCGGCGCGGAACACACGATCGATCAGCAAGGCCCGCATGCCTTCAAAGACATAGGTCGGCGGCAGCATCCACGCCACCACCTGCAGCCACTCCGGCAATACCGAGACCGGGTAATAGACGCAGGTCAGCGGCAGCAGTGCGAACATCAGGGTCCACGCCAGCCCCTCCGCGCCCATGCCATTGCGAAGCACCAGCCCCGACGAGATCAGCCCGAACGACCAGCTCGTGAAGATCAGGTTGCAGAAGAACGCCACCAGCGCGAGGCCGAAACCGAACAGGTTGAAACCGAAGAAAACGATGGCGAGTATCGTCATCGGAATGACGCCGACAGCCAGCCGCACCACGCTCATCACCATCAGCGAGATCAGGTATTCGCTGACCTTGAGCGGGCTCATCAGCAGATTGCCGAGATTCTTCGACCACATCTCTTCGAGAAACGACATCGAGAAACCGAGCTGCCCGCGGAACAGGATGTCCCACAGGATCACCGCGCCGATGAAAGTGCCGCCGGCCTTAGCGAAGAAACCCGCGTTCTGCGAGATGTAGGCCTGCGAAAAGCCCCATGTGATCAATTGCAGCACCGGCCAGTAAACCAGTTCAAGCAGCCGCGGCCACGACGACGTGAGAAGATACCAGTGGCGCAGGATCATCGCGCCGATACGATGCGGCGCGATGGCGTGCGGATTGCTGTGGCGAAGCTCGACCCCGCTCATGATGCGGCCTGCTGCACGCGGCCGCGCGCCACATCGAGGAACACTTCTTCCAGCGTCGCGCGGTTGTAGCGCGCGAGAATCGCGGACGGACTGTCGTCATCCTCGATGCGCCCGCGCTTCATGATGATGACGCGGTCGCACAGCCGTTCGACTTCCAGCATATTGTGCGAGGCCAGCAGGATCGTGGCTCCGCGCTCCTTGCGATAGGTTTCCAGATGACTGCGGATCCAGTCGGCGGTGTCCGGATCGAGCGACGCGGTCGGCTCGTCCAGCAGCAGCAGTTCCGGTTCGTTGATCAGGGCTTTCGCCAAGGCGACCCGCGTCTTCTGGCCCGCCGACAGCTTGCCGCTGGGGCGATCGAGGAATTCGTTCAGATCAAGATCGGCGGCGAGCGAAACGATCCGCTCCTTCAGGTTCGTCACGCCATAGAGCCGGCCGAACACATTGAGATTCTGCCGCACGGTGAGGCGGCCCGGCATGTCCACGTAGGGACTTTCGAAATTCATCCGGCCGAGCACCTCGGCGCTTTGTTCGGGCATCGCGCATCCAAGCACGCTGACCCGGCCGGAGGTCGGCGACACCAGTCCCATGATCATGGAGATGGTTGTGGTCTCGCCGGCGCCATTGCCACCGAGCAGCCCCGTCACCGAACCGCGCGGGATCGTGAACGAGATATCGTCCACGGCGCGCGTGGTCTTGTAGACCTTCACCAGCCGGTCGAGCCGGATCGCGGCTTCAGGCAATGCCGGACCGGACTGCGGCGTGACGTGGGCTTGAAGCGGAGCGGTCATGACAGCTGTTCATTGAGCCAACCGCGCCCTGTCTGCAAGGGCCGGATTTGCAATGCTTTAATGTGGACGCCGTTTGTGATCGGCGTGGCCGGACGCTAAGACTAGCTCATGAGTGATCTCAGGTCCGACTTCCACCATCCGAACCGTTATGTGCGCCTCGACACTATCCTGAGGCTGCGCTGGCTTGCCGCGCTCGGGCAACTGGCGACGATTTTCATCGTCTCCGAGGGGCTCGATTTCGAAGTCCCGGTGATTCCCTGCATGATCATCATTGGGCTGTCGTCGCTCCTCAATCTGGTGCTGCAGATCCGGTTCAACCCGGTCCACCGCCTGGCGCCGCGCTACGCCGCCGCGCTGCTCACCATCAACATCGCGGAACTCGCCGCCCTGCTGTTCCTGACCGGCGGCCTGCAGAATCCATTTTCATTTCTTTTCCTTGCGCCGGTGCTGATCTCGGCGACGGCGCTGCCGACGCGGATCACGATCGCACTCGGAATCTTCGCAGCAGCCTGCGCCGCGGCTCTTGGATTCTTTCACCTGCCGTTGCCGTGGAATGGCGAGGAGCCGCTGGTGCTGCCGCCGACCTACATGATCGCGGTCTGGCTTTCGATCGTGCTGGCGATCGGCGTCACCAGTCTCTACGCGTTTCAGGTCACCGAAGAGGCGCGCAAGCTCTCCGATGCGCTGGCCGCCACCGAGCTGGTTCTGACGCGCGAACAGCATCTGACCCAGATCGACGGCCTCGCCGCCGCCGCAGCGCATGAGCTCGGAACACCGCTGTCCACCATCTTCCTGATTTCGCGCGAACTCGAGGACGCTATTCAAAAAAACGGCTTCGACGAGCACGCACGTGGCGATCTCAAAACGCTGCGCGAGCAGGCACAGCGTTGCCGGGAAATCCTGGCCAAGATCACACAGCTGTCGTCGCAGGGCGCCCCGTTCGACCGGATGCCGCTCTCGACACTGATCGAAGAGACGGTCGCGCCGCATCGCGATTTCGGCATCGCCATCAAGGTACGTATCGCGCTGGCCCAGGATCCCGAACCGGTCGGCATGCGCAATCCAGCGGTCCTCTACGGCGTCGGCAACATTCTGGAGAACGCGGTCGATTTCGCGCGTGAGCGTGTCGAGGTGAATGCGTGGTGGGATGCGAACACGGTTGAAATCGTCATCTCCGACGACGGCCCCGGAATCGCGCCGGACATTCTCAAGCGGATCGGCGAACCCTATCTGACACGGCGGCGCACCGGCGACGCCCAGGGCGGCGGTCTCGGCCTCGGCGTTTTCATCGCGCGCACCTTGCTGGAGCGAACCGGGGCGCGGGTGTCTTTCACCAACCGCACATTCCCCGACCACGGCGCGATCGTAACGATTGTCTGGCCTCGCAGCAGTTTCGAGACCTCGGAAGTCCCGTCACCGGAATTGCCGTGAGGGCGCAAGTGCGGCCGGGTGTCATTTTAGGCCCGCAGACCCGTTTCCCGGCCTTGGCATCGCCTGATTGAGACGCCATATCTATATAGAGTACATCAGGAGGCGCATCACCGTGACCGCAACTGCCGATTTGACCGAGATTGCCGACCGTTCTCTGCTGATCGTCGAGGATGACAAGGCGTTTCTTGAACGGCTTGCGCGCGCCATGGAGACCCGCGGCTTCGCGGTGACCGCCTGCGACAATGTGTCCGACGGACTTCATCACATCGATCAGACTCCTCCGGCCTTCGCGGTGGTCGATTTGCGGCTCGGCGATGGCAACGGTCTCGATGTCGTGTCGGCGCTGAAGCGTCAGCGGCCGGATGCCCGCGCCATCGTGCTGACCGGCTACGGCAACATCGCCACCGCCGTCACCGCGGTGAAGATGGGCGCGGTCGATTATCTCTCCAAGCCTGCTGACGCGGACGACGTTGTCGCCGCACTGCTCGCAAGCGGCACCGACAAGTCGCAGCTTCCGCAGAACCCGATGTCGGCCGACCGGGTCCGCTGGGAACACATTCAGCGCATCTATGAGATGTGCAATCGCAATGTTTCGGAGACCGCGCGCCGCCTGAACATGCATCGCCGGACGTTGCAGCGTATCCTGGCCAAGCGCGCCCCGCGCTGAACAGCGGCTCTCCGGCGGAACTTTTGTGAGCGGGCCTGCGTTATCCACGCAGGACATTCAGAAAGGGAGCGGCCACGCTGCCGAGAGCAGATGCGAAAAGCGCGACATATCGAAATCTCGTCCCGGCTTGAAGTCACCAAACAGTTCGGTCTGGTCGAAGATTATCGCATCGACTGGCCGCAGGGAGCGTCCCTGCGCGCGCCGCGCATTACGGTGCGCAGGCGAGAAGCCTATCCCGTTCAGGTGACCCGGAATTACGTGACAACCCTGCTTGAGCCATTCGTAACGTCGCGCGAAATCGTGGTGACGTGATTTAGCGCAGCATAGGGCGAAACCGTCATGGGCGCCGCAATCTGGGACACGATCCGCGAAGCGACACAGACGTCGCACAGCCGTCTTGATGTTGCGCTGTCGAAGCTCGACCTCGCGATCCCCCTTTATTACGAGGGATTCCTGCGCAGTCAGGCCGAAGCGCTGTTTCCTCTCGAAGCAGCCCTCCAAGCCCGCGGAATCGAAAGCCTGATTCCGGACTGGATCCAGCGCATTCGCACACCAGCCCTCCAACGCGACCTCGCAACCCTGAACATCCCCTGCAATCTGTTGCCCGCCCCCGAGTTCGGATCGGCTGCGGAAATGCTCGGCGCGGTCTATGTGCTTGAGGCCTCACGAATGGGAGCACGTGTGATGCTCGCCCGTCTTGCGGAGCATCCCGACTCGGATGCGATGAACGCGACCGCCTATCTTCGTCACGGCTTCGGCAAGCGGTTCTGGCCAAGCTTTCTGACGCTGCTGGAAACGCATCCCGCCGCGCAGAGTGATACAGCAGGCGTGGTGCATGGCGCGGAGATCGCGTTCGCGATGTTCGAGACTGCGCTGAAGCCGATGGAAAACGTCGTCGTGGACTTCACGCGCGCCGGCAAAGGCAGCGGTTACGCGCCGACGCCGGGATAGTCCTGCGGATCGGCGAGGCGGCCGATGCGCTGCGCCGCCAGCAATCCAAAACTGATCATCATCGATTTGCGTGTCGCGGCCGGCAGCCGATGCTCGGGCGCGTCACAATGCAGGTGCGCGCCGTAGGCGTCGGCGACGATCAATCCGGTCTCGGGCGGAAACAGCTCGCAGGGTAGATCCTGCGTGAAGGCAAAGAACAGCCGGTCGCAATGCATCCGGTAGTCCTGCCATTTTTGATCGGCGCGCAGATCCTCGACCGACGATTTGATCTCGACAATCCAGATGTCGCCGCGCGCGTTCATCGCGACCAGATCGGCGCGCCGCCCCGACGGCAAGGTCAATTCGCTGACGCAGGAAAAACCCAGCGATCTCAAAAGCCTGGACGTGCCGCGCGCAATCGCGAGCGCTGTGTCGGACTGGCGACGGTCCGGTGGCAAACTCGGCTCGGGAGGGCGAAATGGTGAATGCATGATTCCGAACAGGGTAGCAGAAAAGCAAAAGTCCCTCAGCCCCAAAAGCGTACGCGGCCCGACACAATTCGGACCCTGCGCCGTCGCGAAGCATCGGAACCATGGGTTCCGCTGGGAGCGAACGTCAACGTTTCAGTCCCTGGAGGGGGAAATGCAATCAGGCATCACCAGAGCATTCAAAATCGGCGGCCGTGCATTCGCACTTGCCGTCCTCACACTGCCAGTCGCCGCAACACTGTCGCAGGCCGTCGCGAAGCCTATCGTCGAAGTCGCTTTCGTTCTCGACACCACCGGCTCGATGGGCGGCCTGCTCGAAGGCGCCAAACGGAAAATCTGGTCGATCGCAACCAGTGTTGTCGACACCAATCCTGACGCCGATATCCGCATCGGCCTCGTGGCCTATCGCGACATCGGCGACGAGTATGTGACCAGAACGTTCGACCTCACCACCGACATTCAGGACATCTACGCCAACCTGCTCGAACTGAAAGCGCGCGGCGGCGGCGACTGGCCGGAGAGCGTCAACGAAGCGCTCGATGTGGCGGTCAACAAGCTGCAATGGACCAAGGGCAGCGACGCAAGGCGCATCGTGTTTCTGGTCGGCGACGCGCCGCCGCATATGGACTACGCGCAGGACACCAAATACCCGAAGACGCTCGCCGTGGCGAAGCAACGCGACATCGTGGTCAACGCGGTGCTGGCCGGCCGCGCGCGCGACACCGAGCGCGTCTGGCAGGACATCGCGCAACTCGGCGACGGCCGATTCATTCCGATTCCGCAGGACGGCGGCGAGGTCGTGATAATCGAAACGCCTTACGACGACGACATCATCATCCTGCAGAAGGAGATCAACGGCACCGTCATTCCGTACGGGCCAATGAAGTTGCAGAAACGCGTCGAGGAAAAAACCCGGCAGTTGGCGCAGGTTGCGGCGGCGGCACCGGCGTCGGCCTCCGACATGGCGAGCTATCTCAACAAGCGCTCAAAAGTCTCGTCCGAAGCGGTCACCGGCGACGGCGATCTCGTTAGCGCTGTCGCCTCCGGCCGCGCGACGCTCGGCAGCGTCAAGGAGGAAGAACTCCCCGACGGCTTGCGCAAGCTCTCGCCCGAGCAGCGCAAGGCCGAACTCGACAAGCAGACGCAGGCACGCAAGACCCTGAACGAAAAGCTCGCAGCTCTCGTGCAGAAGCGCGACGCCTACGTCGTCGAAAAGAAGCGCAGCGCCTCGCCCGCCAAGGTCTCGTCCTTCGACCGCGTCGTGGAGGACACGCTGAAAGCCCAGACCAGGCGGTAACCTTGTTCCGCCAAAACGATGCCGGCACACCGCAACGTCGAACGGCTGGCCAGAAAGCCCTCATTTCATTGGGCTGCATGGCCAGCCGCGTTGCCGAGGCCGACGCAGATCGGCGTCATTAAAGAATGCTCCGAGATATTTACCCGCGATTCACGCAACTTCCGGGTTCCGCAACCGGAAGGGACACCATTCGCGCGTTCTTAATCGGTTACCGCCAGTGTTGGACCTCGCGCATGACGGACGAGGCCCAAGAGCCGCGCCGCCTGCGCTGGAATGGGAATGGCAGTCAGGGAATTCACGTCAAACGGCAGGCGGGGGGCGTACGGCGTCCGATGAAGTTCAATTTTGTATCCGCGAAAATGCGTCTGCTGCGGCTGGTTTCGCCCTTCATCGCCATTGTCCTGTTGCAGGCCTTTCTGGCGGGGATGAGTCTGAGCATCCTGTCGTCCGTCCGCGCCTATGTCGGCGGCGAAAGCCTGTGGTCGAAGGGCCAGAAGAACGCCGTCCAACATCTTTATCTCTACGGCGAAACCGGCGACGACCAGCACTTCGAACAATACGAGAAAGCCATCGCCGGACCGCTGGGCGACCGCACCGCGCGTCTCGCGCTGGAACAGAAGCCCACGGACCTCGCAGCCGCCCGCGCCGGCTTTCTGCAAGGCGGAATTCACCCCGACGACATCGACGGCGTCATCTGGCTGTATCGCTATTTCCGGGAGTTGCCGCCGTTCAAGAAAGCGATCACGCACTGGGTCAACACCGACCCGATACTCGATGAACTCACCAACCTTGCGAAGCAAATCCAGACCGAACAAAACGGCACGCCGGTTTCGCCCTCACAACTCATCTCGCTGCGCGAGCGGATCGACCAGTTCAACGCCCGCATCGCGCCCGAGGCGACAGGTTTCGCCGAAAGCCTCGGTAACGGGTCGCGGCAGGTCAAGTTCGTCCTGACCATCGCCAATCTGCTCGTCGCCGCGCTGCTGGTGGGTCTGCTGCTGACGCTGACGCGCTACTTCATGGCGCAGCGCCGCAGATTCGTGCATGCGCTGCGCACCGAAAAGGAGCGCGCGCAGATCACCCTCGCGGCCATCGGCGACGCCGTCATCAGCACCGACGCCAAGGGCAACGTCGAATACATGAATCCGGCCGCCGAGCGACTGGTGGCCTGCCGCGCGCTGGCGGCCAGGGGGCTGCCGGTCGCCTCGCTGTTCAAAATTCTCGACGAAGAGACCGGACAACCGCGCGAAAGCCAGATCGAACAGATTCTGGAGGGCGGCGACCTCACTCACACCACGCGTCCGCAATTGCTGCAACGGCCGGATTCCACGTCCGTCGCGATCTCCATGATCGGAACGCCGCTCTACAAGGAAGGCGCGGTCGCGGGCGCAGTGCTGGTGCTGCACGACATGACCAGCGAAAAGAAATATATCGCCCGCCTGTCGTGGCAGGCGTCGCACGACAGCCTGACCAAGCTGGCCAACCGCCGCGAGTTCGAGCACCGGCTGGAGAAGGCCTTGCAGGAGGACTGCGACCGCCAAAGCCCGCACGCGCTGATGTTCCTCGATCTCGACCAGTTCAAGATCATCAACGACACCTGCGGCCACGCCGCCGGCGACAAGCTGCTGTGCGAGGTCGCCTCGGCGCTGCAACTGCATTTGCGGGTCGACGATCTGCTGGCACGGCTCGGCGGCGATGAATTCGCGATCCTGCTGGAGAACGGCGACCTTGAGCGGGCCGCGATCGTCGCGGAACGGCTGCGCCAGGCAGTGCAGGATCTCAATTTCGTCTGGAACGGGCGGTCGTTCACGATCACGGCGAGCATCGGCCTTGTGCAGATGCGCGGCCGCGCGACCAAGGATGAAACCCTGCGCACCGCCGACCTCGCCTGCTACCTTGCCAAGGAGAAGGGCCGCAACCGGATCCAGATCCACAATCCGAGCGACACCGAGTTGCTGCATCGCTTCGGTGAAATGGCGTGGGTGCAACGCATTCACGACGCGCTGGACGAGCAGCGCTTCTGTCTCTACGCGCAGAATATCGCCGCCTTACACGACACCGGGCATGCCGGTGCGCATATCGAACTCCTGCTGCGGCTGCGCGACAGGGACGGCAAGCTGGTGCCTCCGGGAGATTTCATCCCTGCCGCCGAACGCTACGGCCTGATGCCGCTGATCGACCGGTGGGTCGTGCATCACGCCTTCGAGATCATTGCCACCCGGCTCGCCGCATCCGAGAGCATCGCGACCTGCGCGATCAACCTGTCAGGTGCAACCTTCAGCGACGAGGGTTTCGTCGACTACGTTCGCGAACAACTTGAGCTGTTCAGTATTCCGCCGGCGATGATCTGCTTCGAGATCACCGAGACCAGCGCGATCGCCAATCTCGACAATGCCAACCGCTTCATCGGCGTGCTGCAAAAACTGGGATGCCGGTTCTCGCTCGACGATTTCGGCAGCGGCATGTCGTCGTTCGGCTACCTGAAACATCTGCCGGTGAACTACCTCAAGATCGACGGCGGGTTCGTCAAGGACATGCTCGACGATCCGATCGACCGCGCCATGGTTGAAATGATCTGCCGCATCGGCAAGGTCATGGGCAAACAGACCATTGCCGAATTCGTCGAAAACGACGCCATTCTCGAGGCGCTGCGCGAGATCGGGGTCGATTACGCGCAAGGTTACGGCGTCGGCCGTCCGGAGCCGTTCGACATGGTCTCTACCGTCAAGCCGAACCTGCGCGTGGCCTGACCGTCGCCTCGTGAAGGGTCCGATCAGGTTCCCGTAAAATCTCGTCAAGCCCGGGCATGACGACGATCTATGCGTAAATCCACTTGGCGCGGCGCAAAAAATCAGCATTGTGGCCCGCATGACAGATGAATCGAAGACCGCCGCCAAAGCCGGTGCCCTGATCGTGCCGGTATCGCCGTTCCAGCAGAACTGCACGCTGTTGTGGTGCGAGGCGACCCGCCGCGCCACGGTGATCGATCCCGGCGGGGATGTTCCGGATATTCTTGCCGCGATCAAGCAGGCCGACGTGACGGTCGACCAGATCTGGATCACGCATGGTCACATCGATCATGTCGGCGGCGCGGCGGAGTTGCGCGACCAACTGAAAGTGCCGATCGAGGGGCCTCATCTCGCCGACAAGTATCTGCTCGACAACGTCGTTGCGAGCGGCGCGAATTTCGGCATGACCGGCGTCCGCAACTTCGCGCCGGACCGCTGGCTCAATGAAGGCGACACGGTCAAGATCGGAGAACTCGCGTTCGACGTCTATCATTGCCCCGGACATTCACCGGGCAGCGTGGTGTTCTTCAACGGCGGGATGCGATTTGCGATCGTCGGCGACGTGCTGTTCAGCGGTTCGGTCGGACGCACCGATCTGCCCGGCGGGGATCACGCCGCGCTGATCAGTTCGATCAAGAACAAGCTGCTGCCGCTCGGCGACGATATCGGCTTCATCTGCGGCCACGGCCCCGGCTCGAATTTCGGCCACGAGCGCATGACCAATCCATTCCTGAACGACGAGATGGGCTAGCGTCCAACGCGTTCATTCCGGTCGTCCCCGCGCAAAAGCGCGAAGCGCGTCTCACGCAACAAGCGGGGCCCACTCTTTAAAAGAGCTGGATTCCCGCTTTCGCGGAAATGAGCGGAGAGAATATTCGTTCAACGCGAGCGGATCGTACCCTCGATCAGAAGTCTTCAGCCGTCAGCTCAATCGGCTGGCCGTGCGGCGTGCGGTCGGCGGCATGATCCCACGCATCGCGATAGCGGTGCAGCTCGCTTGCCGGCGCGATCTTCTTCGCCGCCACCAGTTTCTCAAGCGTCGTGAGCCAGTGATTGTAATAGGTCTCGCCGGTGTCGGCGTCGCCTTCGGCCTGCGCAAGCTTGATTTGCTGCGCCAGTGCGTCCGCCCATTCCGTCCATGTGAACAGGCCGCGCGCATGCAGCGCCAGCGCCATGGCGAAGGCGCGCGCTTCCCAAGGCTCGCGGAACACCGGCCCCTCGTCGTCGTGCGGAATGCCGGGAACGCCCGCCGTCGCCTGCATCGCGGCGCGCTGATCGATGGTCATTCGGCGCGCTCCAGATAGGATTCCCAGGCATCCACCGACACCGCCGTGCGCGGGTCGGCGCGTTCCCCCCACAACTCCGGGCCCTTAAAGCGCACGGTGTAAAGCTGCTGCGGATTTTCGCCGGCGCCACACGCATTGCTGTCCGCAAAGACATGCGCGCCGTGAAGCAATTCCACCACGCCGACATGGCCGCGGACATAACGCGGCAGCCGGACGTGACCTGCCGGGTGAATGTTCCTGGCGCGCACACGGTCGCCGATGGCGAACAGCGGCTTCGACGTTGCGTCGCGCTCCGTCGGCGCCCCCCGGCGCAACATGGCATCGACATCTTTGGAAACCAGAACAGCAACGCCCGTTTTCGGCGGATGCAACATGCGGCCGGCCTCGACCTCATCCGGCATCACCAGACCGCGTTCCTGCATCAGCCGCTCCAGACCCACGAGCCAGATCTGGTAGTACGTCTTGCTGAGATAGTCCGCAGGCGAGCGGTCTTCGCGGGCGAAGCGCGACATATCGATGTTCCAACCGCCGGGCCGCGCCATCGCCAGCGTCATCGCCAGAACCCGCCGCTCCCACTCGCCGTGAAACACCGGTTCGTTCGGCTCCGGGATCACCGGCCCGAAGCCATCGACACCGCCCATGTCATGCGCGCCGTTCATGTTGCGGCCTGCGTCGGCGATCTGGCGAAGCCGGTGCCAATCATGCTGTCGCGCGTGACCAGTTCGGCGAGCTGCTCCTCGCTCCAGCCCTCGGTGCCGGCGGGACGCTGCGGCACCACCAGGTAACGAATTTCGGCGGTGGAATCCCACACGCGGATGTCCGTGTCGGCGGGAAGCTCGAAACCGAAATCGCGCAGCACACCGCGCGGATCGATCACCGCGCGCGACCGGTACGGCGCGGCCTTGTACCAGACCGGCGGCAAGCCGAGCACCGACCACGGATAACAGGAGCACAATGTGCAGACGACCATGTTGTGCTGACGTGTGGTGTTCTCGACCGCGACGATGTGTTCGCCCTGACGCCCGGCGTAACCGAGTTCGGCGATGGCGGGCGTGGCGTCGGCGAGCAGACGCGCGCGATAGGCGGGATCGGCCCAGGCTTTTGCGATCACGCGCGCGCCGTTCCGCGGTCCCACCTTGGTCTCATAGGTTTCGATCAAGAGGTCGAGCGCGGCAGGATCGACATAGCCCTTTTCGGTCAGGACGGTTTCGAGCGCGCGCACGCGCAATTCCGTCTCCGACAGATCGGAATGATCATCATCATCATGATGATGGTGATGACCATGATGGTGGCCGTGGTGATGATCGTCGTGATGATCGTGATCGTGTCCGCTCATGCGATGAGGATAAGCCCGTCCGACGCGGCCTGTCGAGGGCTGCAGCGCAATGCAGCCATCACCCTTGTTCTTGCTGCGCCGGATGGCATAGTGACGATAAGACAAGCACATATCGCGAGCCGATCGAATCCGGACACCGCAACAATGGCGCAGATGGCCAACATCGTGGACCTGTTGACGGAGCAGATCTCCAATCCGGACACCCAATGGAGTCTCGGCACCTTCGGCGGGATCGCGGAATTTTCCCGGGACCGCGACGAACCGGCGACATTGACCACATCGGACAGCTCCGTGTCAGCCGTCACCGCACGCGGCGGCGTTGCGATCACGATCCGCGACGGTCTCCGCCCATTCGCGTCCGAGAGCATCACCCGGAAGGACTGGAGCCACCGGGTCGCCCTGTGTCTGCCGCAGGATACCTGTGTCATGAACCGGCGCACGGTGTTGACCGAATTGAACCGTGATAGCGACGCGCTACGCGAGGAAGATCGCGACGGCGTGCTGTTCGATCTCGGGCTCAACGCGCTTCAAGCCGATCTTTGCGTCCGGATCCGGGACGACGATGTCATCGCGCGGCTGCGGCCTTGTCTGAACCGTCCCGTCTTCGATCCGGACAATCCGGCCATGTCGATTATTCTGGCCACCAATCCCCATCGCGTCTTCATCAGCCGCGCCGGTCGCGTCGAAGTCTATCAACCGATTCCCCCGCCCACCGGGAAGAGCCCGGAAGGTCCGCACACTCACGTGCTTCCGAAACTTCTCAGAAGCCACCGCACCCATCCGGCGACAGAGCCGATTCCGGATGGCTGGATTCCCTGCGCGCATCTCTATCCGGCTCATCCGGCCAGGAATGCGCTCGGCGTGGCGCAAGCCTTCGATGCGACGCGGCACGATGCGTTCCAAGAATTGCTCGACGGGCATGGCCACGCCGAAGCCGTCGCGGCCAAGAAGCAAATCGTGGCCGCCATCGTGAATGAAGCGTCGCCGGACTCGCAGCACGTCGCGCAGGACCGCATCACCCGCGCCAGTATCCGGATCGCGATCCGGCAACTCATGGCCGCGCAGCATCCGTCACGATCGCTGCCGGCATGGCGAGCGATGTTCGATCATGTCGAGGCCAGCGGTGAGGACGACGACGATACCCTGCAGATCGGCCACTGACGGATCGTCGCTCCGCGCACGTCTCGGAGCGACGATCCGGCCGAGGTATCGCTAGTCTTTGAGGATAAATGTCACCTTCAGGTTGACGCGGTACTCCGCGATCTTGCCGTTCCTGATGACGCATTTCTGATTGTCGACCCAGATGCCTTCGACGTTCTTCAACGTCTTGACGGCGCGCTTGACGCCGGCCTGAATGGCGTCTTCGAAACTTTTCGGGGAAGCGGCAATGAGCTCGGTGACGCGTGCAACTGACATGATTTTCTCCTGACATGGATCAAGACGTAAATTCATTCGGCACTTGAGCAAACTCAGCTTAGGCGCATCGCCAATGCCGTCAAGCCGCACAGCCGGGCAAGGCCACACCTTCAAATGCGCAGTACCCGTCTGGCGCGGCGCACAACCATCGACGGGATCGCAGATCGCCTTGAATCAAATCGCCTTGAGTAAAGTGGCTTAGTTCACCATCGCCGCGGCCACGGCCTGCATCAATTCCTGCTGGCCAAATGGCTTGCCTAGCTTCGGCAGCTCGGCGTCCTCACCCGCCGGCAGCTCGGCGTAGCCCGTAGCAAGAATGATCGGAAGGCCCGGCCGCTCGGCCTTGATCGCAGCGGCGAGTTGAACGCCGGTCATTTTCGGCATGGCGTGGTCGGTGATCACGAGATCGACCGACTGCTCGCGCCGCAGGATATCGAGCGCTTGGTTGCCTGACGTTGCCTCGAACACCGTGTGCCCCATGTCCTGCAGCATCACCGTGGTGTTCATCAGCACGAGACCGTCATCATCGACGGCAAGCACCACCAGCGGGCGCATATTCGGCGCCCCGCGGGGGATGAAACGCTCGCTCTCCGCAGCTTTGGCCGCTTTGGCGACGGGAAGCCAGATTTCCGCCGTGGTGCCTTCACCTGTTTGGCTCTTCAGCACAAAGCGGCCGCCGGACTGTTCGGTCATGCCGTGAACCATCGACAATCCCAGTCCGGTGCCGCGGCCGACACCTTTCGTGGTGAAGAACGGCTCCATCGCGCGTCCCAGCGTCGCCCGATCCATCCCCTCGCCGGTGTCCTTCACCGAAAGACAAACATAGCGCCCGGCTTTCAGTTTGCCCTGTGAGCGGCCCCTGACGGTTTCCTCGCGCGCCGCGATGACGATGCTGCCGCCATTCGGCATCGCATCGCGCGCATTCACGGCAAGATTCAGCACCGCCATTTCGAGCTGATTGGCGTCGGCGTGGATGAGATTGAGCTTGGGCGGAAAGTGCGTCTCGATCTGCACCGACGGTCCCAGCGAGCTCTGCAACAGATCGGTCATGCCGCGCACCAGAGCGGACACATCGAACGGCCTGAGATCGAGATCCTGACGCCGCGCGAAAGCCAGCATGCGCTGGGTCAGCGCCGCGCCACGCTGCGCCGCCTGTGTCGCATTGGACATCAGTGTCTTGATCCGCTCATCGTCCGGCAACCGCTTGCCGGCGAGCTCGAGGCTGCCGAGAATGACCATCAGAAGATTGTTGAAATCGTGGGCGATGCCGCCGGTCAACTGTCCGATCGCATCCATCTTCTGCGAATGGGCCAGCGCTTCGCGCGCCTGTTCGAGCGCCCTTTGCGTCTCCCTGCGCTCGGTGATGTCGCGCGTGATCTTGGCGAACCCGATGATGGCGCCGGTCTCGTCGCGGATCGCGTCAATGATGACGTTGGCCCAGAATTGCGTGCCGTCCTTGCGCACGCGCCAGCCTTCCTTCTCGAAGCGCTCGTCGCGCCGCGCGGTATCGAGTGCGTTCTGCGGTTCACCCTTCTGCCGGTCGCTCTCGGAATAGAATTTTGAGAAATGCTGACCAATGATCTCATCGGCGCGGTACTGCTTGATCCGCTCCGCGCCCGCATTCCAGCTGTTCACGCGCCCGTGGGGATCGAGCATGTAAATGGCGTAATCGGTCACGCCCTGCACCAGCAGCCGGAACTGTTCTTCATTCTGCTTGAGACGTTTTTCCGCCGCCCTGCGCTCGGTGAGGTCGCGCGTGATCTTGGCGTAGCCAACGAGCTGCCCGTCGGGTGAACGGATCGGATCGATCACCACGTGAGCCCAGAACCGGCTGCCGTCCTTGCGGATACGCCAGCCCTCGCTCTCGAACTTGCCTTCGCGCGCCGAGGTCGCGAGCGCGCGCGCGGGAAGCCCGGACTTGCGGTCCTCCTCGACATAGAACTCGGAAAAATGACGGCCGATGATTTCAGAGGCGGTATAGCCCTTGAAACGCTGCGCGCCCGGATTCCAGCTCGTTACCCGCCCATCCGGATCGAGCATGTAAATGGCGTAATCGGTTACCGCTTCGATCAGTAATCGGTAGCGCCCGTCCTGGGTCAGGGACGCATCGAAACGGTTCGATGTCTGCAATGCCGCATTGTCAGAAATCATCAGTATTTCCCACCAACCAGCCCAAACGCCGCTGCGCCGGGAAAGTTCCATCTGATGGGGCGGTTTTAGCCTAAAGTCCAAGCGGGAGGCGTCAGGGACGGCTATTTCTGCTTCTCATAGGCCGCCAGCATGTCCTCGACCTTGATGCCGTTAATGGTCATGCCTTCGATCCGGCAATCCGTGAGGCAGGCCCCGGCCATGTTCGCATTGTTGATGTGGAGACCGGCCAGGTTGGCGTAATCGATCCGCAATCCGCTGAGATTGATGTCGTGCATCGTGCAGCCCGACATGTTGACGTCGTCGAAGGTCGAACCCGAAATGTCCGAGCCCTTCACATCCAGGCGTTGCCGTTGTCCTGCGGGAATTTCCATGTCCGTTCCTCTCCCTAGAAGCTTCTGTCGCGCACGCCTTCCGTCGATGTTCGAAGCTCAGTTGCGCACCGCATAGAGCGGCGTTCGCAATGTGAACTGGACGAACGGTTCGGGCATCCAGGACACCTCGATCGTCGCGCCAAACAGCCGGTTGTCATTGTCGTCCATCCGCTCGAGATCGATCCGCATGGTCGGCTGGGTAAACGCCTTTGCCCTGATGAGACCGCCGGCGATTTGGGCCCCGCCGAAGTTCTGAATGCCGAAGCGGCCGGACAGCTTCCAGTTGTTCGGCCACTGATAGTAGCCCCCGAGATATCCGACAAATGCGGGCTCGACTTTCGCAAGCGCCGAATCGACCCAGACGGCGGTCACTCGTGTTCCTGCGAGCAGACCCTGCGTTTCATCTTCGTTGAGTGCGTGATCGAGTTCGACGACCGTCTGGTTCGATGTCGATCCCAGTCCCGGCGCGCTGTTGATCGATCGCGTCATGGTCGAAATCACCGTGACGGTGGCTCCGTCCTGCCGGATGACGTCGGCGTTGAACCCGATATTCCAGCTATCGACGATCATCGACGACCACGGCGAGATATCGGATCGCGACGTGATGGCGCTAATGCCGCCATACAGCGAGAACCGGTCGGTGAGATCCACCGTCAGCGGCGCGTTCAGCATCACGCCCTGCGACCCCACCGGAATCGGGGAGATGAAATTCCTGAACCCGATGGCGAGCGTGTTGGGCGGCACGATCGCATAGACCGTGTTGTAATCCAGGTAAATATTCGGCTGCTTCGGGCCTGCGCTGGAGGGCTCATCGTCGTCGCTGCCATGCGCCGGGCCAAGACAACCGAGGACGACAAGCAAGCCGAGCGCGACACCGCAAAGCGATGTCCGGCCACGCCGGCGCTTACCCCTGGAATCGATCCTGCCCATAACCCGCCTGCAGCGTCCGCGAAAGTCGCGCGATGTTGCAGGTTTCCGCCGTCCTTTTCAATGACCGTCGAAAGACGTCTGGCTAGTGTAATGATGCGAACTTGCGAACCACCACACTAGTTCAGCGTCGCCTTCAACGCGGTGGCGGCGGATGCATAACCGCCGCGTGCGCCATCGACGAAATGAAAGTGGTCGGGCCGGGACGCTGCCAGCGTAAAGCATGTCATCATCGCGGCATCCTGACGGTGCAGGCCGTAACGCGCCGTGCCGGCGGCGGCGGCCGCCGCAAGACGGTTTTCCAGCGCATCGGCCAGTTCGGGCTTGCAGTCCAGCACCATGCGCAGGCCGTCGTCATACTTCCGGAAGTCCGAATTCTCGACCACCTGCTGCATGTAGACTTGCGGCACAAAACCACCGGCCGGAATGCCGAATCGAAACAGCACATAGGCGAACAACGTCATGGCATGAACACTGAGGCGGCGGACGAACAGCGGGCCGCCGCGCTGCGCCAGCGCCTCATACTGCGCACCGGGCACCGGCCAGCGCAGCGGCGGCCCGGCGGCGGGCACCGGCCGTCCCGAACCGGGGCTTCGCTCGACCAGCGTCACGACATCCTCGATCAGGCGGCGGAACGCCGCGCCATCGGCAGATGCAGGCACGATCAGCATCGACAGAATGAGGCCGCGCTCCGCCGGCATTTCCGAGAAACGACACGACAATCCGGTGAGATCGGGATGCGCGCCCGGCGGCGCCATCGGCACCGTGAACTCGCCGCGTTTCATCGCGGCTTCCGCCCATGCCAGTCCGCCGCCCGAGAACATTGCGTAAGACACATGTGGCGAGGCCGCATAGCGCGCGACCCGCACGTCGAGACCCTGTGCGCGGATCGCCTCGATCGGCACCAGCGCCACGCGCAAGGAGAGATCAAGATCCTCCTTCACCCAGGTGGCGGTAGCCGCGAGCGCATCGCGCGCCAGCTCAGCGTCCTGCGGCGACACCGCGAAGCTCGCGCCGTCGCCTCCGAACGCAAACGGGAAATCGCGGTTGTCCAGCGCGTTGGTGACCGACGCAATCACCGACGCGCCCGCCATGTTCACGGCCTTGTAGCGATTGTCCGCAATCGCCTTGGTCGACTGCACGATATCGGCAACGCCGATCAGCCATCCGTCGGGCACCGGCTGGTACAGTGACGGATCCATCAGATTGGCGAAGCCGCGAAACACCGGCATGGCGCTGTAGAACGCGTCGCTGCCGCTGCCGCCGCCTGCACCCTGACTGTCCGACGCGTTCATGACCATTGCCTTGCCGTTCTCTCAGCGCGCGTGTTGCCCGGCCAGCGTTCCAAAAATACGCCCGCTCAGCAATATGGGTTCAAGGCTCGCCGCAAACAAATATCGGCGCGGAAAGCTCCGCGCCGAGGATTGTGTGACGGCAAACTGCGTTGACCGGAAACGGCCTCAGCCGTGATGGCGGTGACGGCGATGCCGGCGCGGGGCGGGCTCATAATACTCGCGGGGCTGGTACCACGCATTGGCGCTGCACGAACCGCCGACGCCGCTGGTGGCCGCCCGGCACTGGTCATAGGTGTAATAGGCACACACACGGCCCATCCCGGTGCGGCTGTAGTTTTCCGAGCAGAATGGCGCATCGGCTTTGGCCGGCGCTGCGGAGCCAAGCGTGATGGCGAGCGCCGCAACGGCAACCGTTGCAAGGCTTGCCGCGGCTGACGCAAAATTGAGTTTCGGCATTGATGCCTCCTTGATGTCCCACTCTATATGGGCGTCGCATCCGGATTGGCTACCGTTAAACGCAGCGCGCGGCAGTTTTCACGACGGCGTTGCGAAATAATGCTACATTGCACCAAGTGCCCTCCAGCGAATGAGTTCCGATGTCCCCCGTCTCTCTTCTGCTCAACATTTTGTGGGTCGTGCTCGGCGGCTTCTGGATGGCGCTCGGCTGGGTGGTCGCCGCCGTCATCATGGCCATCACCATCATCGGCCTGCCGTGGGCGCGGGCCGCCTTCAACATCGCGGCCTACACGCTGTTTCCGTTCGGCCAGAAAGCCGTGTCGCGCGATGAATATCTCGGCCGCTCCGATGTCGGCACGGGAGTTCTCGGCCTGATCGGCAACATCATCTGGCTGGTACTGGCAGGCTGGTGGCTGGCGCTCGGCCATCTCTTCACGGCGCTGTTGCTCGCCATCACGATTATCGGAATTCCGTTCGCCTGGGCGCATCTGAAGCTGGCCGGAATCGCGCTGTGGCCGATCGGCAAGACCATCGTTCCAGCCTAGTCCGTTTGCCAAAGGCGGCATCCCACATTCGCGGTGCAACTGGATGGAGACTTTCCACCGGCGCTGAGAAACCATAATCTTGCGCGAATGGTTCTGGACAGATGTCGATGATGGTCGACCCTCAGGCTCCGCCGATTGCTCATTCGCTGCGCGAGGTCGCGGATGACATCCTGGCCACGGCCCGGGCCGCGCAAGAACGACTCCAGGAACCACTTCATAGCGGAAAACCAAGCGCGGCCATTCATGATCTTCGCGTCGCACTCAAGCGCTGGCAGGCGCTGTTGCGGCTGCTGGAGGGTCCGATCGGTGACGAGGTCATGGTTCTACGTCACGAGGCACGCCTCCTCGCCCGCGCGTTCGGCCGCAGCCGTGATGCACAAAGCGTACTCGATGCGCTGGCCGACATCGCAAAACAGCGGGATGCCGGGACGCCCGCGATGTCGAAGCGAACCGAAGCCACCATCACCCAGCGGCTGCGGGAGACGCGAGATGCTTCCGAGGCCGCCCAGCTCAACGCAGAGGTTCATCAACACCTGCGCAACGGCGTTGCGCAGGCGTCGGCTTGCCTTGCGAGTTGGCCGCTCGAACGCATCGACTTTGAAGACATCGTGACGGCACTCGCACGATCCTACCGCCGCGCCCGCCGCCGTCTTCCGCGCAAATGGGAGGATATGGAGCCAGAGGCCATTCATGATTTCCGCAAGGCCGTCGTTACATTTCGCTATCAACTGGATCTCATTGCGCCGCTGTGGCCGAAGGTATGGCGCGCCTTCATCGACGAGGTGCAAAGGGTGCGTATGCAGCTCGGCAGGAGCAACGATCTCGTCGCTCTCAGCCTGTTGACGCAACCGAACCAACCGCTGGCCCACTGGCGCTCGCGCCTGACGCCGCCGATCGAAAGCCGGCGCCGGCTTCACCTCGAACGCGCGCGGCTGTTGTCCGGCCGGGTGTTTGCAGAATCGCCGCGATCGTTCCGGAAACGCATCGAAACCTTGGCGAAAGCGGCAGCGGATCTCGGTTAATCCGGTTCCGTGACGCAGCGTCGTAAACGCATCTCAAGCGATTAACTGCACCGCACCATCACAACTATCCGATGCAGCCTTGATCGGAGTTGTCGGCCATCGCCAACTCGGCGATAATTCCGGCGGTAACAACAGCTCTCGTCCTGTCGGATGCCGCCCGCTCGCCGTTTTCCTCCGACACTATCCGGGGAACACTCATGTCGATGCAAAGCCTGACATCACCGGTCGCGGTCAAGCCACCCGTTATGGTGGACCGCGCCAAGCTCGCTCACATTCCCGGCGACGAAGGCTGGCCGCTGATCGGGCGCACACTCCATGTTCTCGCCGATCCGAAAGGCGAAGCCGAGATCATGGCGCGGAAATATGGACTGGTCTACCGCTCGCGGATTCTCGGCGAGACCAGCGTCTCGCTGCTCGGACCTGACGCCAATGAGTTCATGCTGCTCGACCAGACCAAGCTGTTCTCGTCGACCAACGGATGGGAAACGATCCTCGGACGACTGTTTCCGCGCGGACTGATGCTGCTCGATTTCGAGGAGCACCGGCTGCATCGCCGCGCCATGTCGGTCGCGTTCAAGTCGGGACCGATGAAGAACTATCTCGCGCAGCTCGACGACGGCATCGCCGCGCGGGTGAGCGAATGGCGCGCGGCGCCGGGCCCGATGCTGTTCTATCCGGCCATGAAACAACTGACGCTGGATCTTGCCGCGACGTCGTTTCTCGGCACCGGGATCGGACCCGAGGTCGATGACGTCACCCGCGCCTTCGTCGATATGATCGCTGCCTCCGTCGCGGTCGTGCGTCAGCCGTGGCCGGGCACGCAGATGGCGCGCGGCGTCAAGGGCCGCCAGCGCATCGTCGCCTATTTCTCGCAGCAGATTCCGCTGCGCCGTGAAAGCCGCGGCGACGATCTGTTCTCGCAACTGTGCCACGCCACCCACGAAGACGGCGCGCTGCTCTCGACGCAGGACATCGTCGATCACATGAGCTTTCTGATCATGGCGGCGCACGACACGCTTACATCGTCGCTGACATCGTTCGTCACGCTGCTCGCGGCGCATCCGCAATGGCAGACGAAATTGCGCGACGAAGTAATCTCGCTCGGAGTAGAGCCTGGAGCGCCGCTGCCGTTCGACAAGCTCGACGCCATGCCGCTCACCGAAATGGCCTTCAAGGAGGCGATGCGGATGAAGCCGCCGGTGCCGTCGATCCCGCGCCGTGCGACGCGCGACTTCAGCTTCAAGGGCTACGACATTCCGGCAGGAACGTTGGTCGCAATGAATCCGCTGTTCACGCACCACATGAGCGAACACTGGCCCGATCCCGAGACGTTCGACCCGCTGCGCTTCACCGACGAGGCGCAGCGCGCACGCCATCGCTTCGCATTTATCCCGTTCAGCGGCGGCGCGCATATGTGCATCGGATTACACTTCGCCTACATGCAGGCCAAATGCTTCGCATTCCATTTCCTGCAGAACCTCAACGTCACCATGACGCCGGGCTATGTGCCCGCATGGCAGATGTGGCCGATCCCCAAACCCAAGGACGGCTTGCGCGTGACGCTGAAGCCGGTGGCGCAAAGCTCGTAGCTGCCAGTTGGTCCCGGCGCGATTCGAAAACGCGCGACGCCTGCTGCGAGACCATTGCCGGTGATCCCTCCCGAAACGTGCGGCACGCCGCGCGCGGTTGACTCCAGGGCTGCGTGGAATGTCGCTGACCGGGGATTCAACAGCTGCTCAAATATTATGCAATTCTTAATGGTTAATGGACAGTTATGGAGGAACTTCCTGAACCGCCGCCGGCGGGCCAAAATAAAGAGAAGGATTTAGGCGTGGACTTCCTGCATTTGAACATCCGAGGACGACTTATTCTAGGCTTCAGCGTGCTTTGCGTTCTGCTGGCCACCGTCGTGGGCATGACCATCCTCAACGTGCGCTCGGTCAGTGAAGCAACCGACCGGACTGTTAACCTTCGGATGCCGACCGCCATGGCCGCCAGCGATGTGGTCGCGGGAGTTTATGCGTCACTGGCATCGCTGCGGGGCTGGCTGATCACCGGGAATGATGCATTCAAGGCTGAACGTGCGGGGCTTTGGAAAGACATTCAGACACATGGCTCCAGGATGGACCAGCTCTCGGGCCAATGGACCAGCGAAAAGAACAAGCAAGACTGGAGGGCAGCAAAGCCCTTGCTGGACGAATTGCGCAGCGCGCAGGACAAGGCCGAGGCGATTGCCCATACCATCGATGAGCAACCCGCAGCGAAGCTGCTGGCGAACGAGGCCGCGCCCCTCGCCAAGCTGATGCTGCAGAAGGCGACATCTATCATCGACGAGGAAGGCGGCATTGCCTCCACCGATCAGCGCAAGAGCATGCTGATCGCCTTTGCGGACATGCGCGGCAGCATGGCAATGGCCATCGGCGCGATCCGCGCCTATCTCCTGACCGCGGATCGGGCCTTCAAGACCGAATTCGAGGAGCTGTGGTCGCTTAATCAGAAGAAATTCGATGCGCTCGAGAAGCGTCGCCCGGAAATGACCGCCGACCAGCAGAAAGCCTTCGACGAACTGGTTGCCGCGCGTACCAAATTTGCGCCGCTGCCACAGAAAATGTTCGATATCCGCGCTTCGGATCGCTGGAACATGGCGCAGTGGTTCCTGACCAACGAAGCCGCGCCGCGCGCCAACCAGCTGCTCGATATCTTCGCAGGTTCGAAAAATCCGGCGGGCTCGCGATCCGGCGGAATGGTTTCTAGGCAACAGGACAACTTGAAAGCTGACGGCACCGCAGTTCTGGCCCAAACCAGTTTTCTGATGACGTTGCTCTGGGTGCTGCTCGGTGTTGGCATCGGTGTTGCCGCCACCGTGGTCTATCTGACCAACCGCTCGATCGTGCCGCCGATTCTCGCGATGGTCGGAGCAATGGGACGGCTCGCCGGCGGCGATCACTCCGTTGCAATTCCTGCGACCGACAAGAAGGATGAAATCGGCCTCATGGCCAAGGCCGTCCTGATCTTCAAGGAGAACATGATCAAGGCCAAGGAGCTTGCGGCCAAGGAAGCCGAAGCCGTCAGCGAACGCATCGCCCGCGCGGCGCGCGTCAACGACCTGACCGCGAAGTTCGATTCCGACATCTCGATGGTGCTGAAATCCGTAGCCTCGGCCTCGACCGAACTGCAGTCGACAGCCACGTCCATGACCGCGACGGCCGAAGAAACCAGCACGCAGGCGACCGCCGTTGCCGCAGCGACTGAAGAAGCGTCCGCGAACGTGCAGACCGTGGCCGCAGCGTCGGAGGAACTTGCCAGTTCCGTCATCGAAATCGGCCGCCAGGTGGCGCAATCGGCCACCATCGCCCGCAAGGCAGTCGCGGAGGCGAGCCGCACCAATACGACGGTTCAGGGACTCTCCGACGAAGCCGCGAAAATCGGCGATGTGGTCAAGCTGATCAGCGAGATCGCCAGCCAGACCAACCTGCTCGCACTCAATGCGACGATCGAGGCCGCGCGCGCCGGCGACGCCGGGCGAGGGTTCGCCGTGGTGGCGTCCGAGGTCAAGAGTCTTGCGGAGCAGACCGCGAAGGCAACCGACCAGATCAGTTCGCAGATTTCGTCGATCCAGGCGTCATCGAGCGAAGCCGTTACCGCGATTCAGGGAATCACCGGCACCATCAGCGAGATGAACGAGATCACGACGGCGATTGCCAGCGCGGTCGAGGAACAGGGTTCGGCGACGCAGGAAATCGCCCGCAACGTCCAGCAGGCTGCCATCGGCACGACGGAAATATCGAACAACGTCACCGGCGTTCAACAGGCAGCGAGCGACACCGGCGCAGCCGCGCATCAGGTTCTCGGCGCGTCCAGCGAACTCTCGCGGCAATCCGAAACCATGCGAGGCCAGGTCGAGACCTTTCTCACCAGCATCAAGGCCGCGTAACCACACGACCAAGGAAAAGGGGGCGCAAGCCCCCTTTTTATTTTGCGGCGACGGCGCCCCCTGCCCGTGCGCGCCTGCCCTCGACTTTTCCCGCAAATGCGCTTTTTATCGCATCATGCATCGGCGCAGCAGGATCAGGCGATCCTGCGTGAAAGGGGACAGACCACAATCAAGACGACGTGGACGCAAGACTGTTCAACGGCTGCGCTCCGAGCCTACAATCAATCGACAACCCGCAACAAAACAAGCGGGACGGGAGAAAACATGCCGAAGATAGATCTCGCGCCGGGCCAATTCTTACCGGGTCATATCGGCCCCTTCGCCGGACTTGACGTGCCGTGGCTGCTGCGGCTGCGCGCCGAAACGCGGCGGGACCATCCGTTTCTGATCTGGGCGCCGTTCGATGCGCCGTCGCGTCCCTGGACCTATGGCGAATTCCATGAGCGGGTCGGCGCGCTGGCTGCGGGCCTCGCGAAACGCGGGATCAAGCCGGGCGACTGCGTGCTGATCCATCTCGACAACTGCATCGAGATGCTGCTGGCGTGGTTCGCCTGCGTCGAACTGGGCGCCATTGCAGTCACGACCAACACCCGCTCCGCACCCGCCGAGATGGAATACTTCGCCGGCCACTGCGGCGCGGTCGCCGCGATCACCCAACCGGCCTATGCCGAACTGATTGCAACGAACTGCCGCAACCTGCGCTGGCTCGCGGTGATTTCTCATGATGCAGGCGCACCACCCGCGCAGGGTGACAGGTCGCCGAAGAGCGAAGCGTTCGAGGCGCTGTTTGCGAACAGCGCCGACCGGCCGCGCCGATCCGCCGATCCTTACGCGTCGTGCAGCGTTCAATATACGTCGGGCACCACATCGCGGCCGAAGGCTGTGCTGTGGACCCACGCCAACGCGCTCTGGGGCGCGAAGATCAACGCCGTACATCAGGACCTGCGGCCCGACGACACCCATCTTATTTACTTGCCGCTGTTCCACACCAACGCACTGGCCTACTCGATGCTGTCGACGCTGTGGGTCGGCGGCACCGCCGTGATCCAGCCGCGCTTTTCCGCGAGCCGGTTCTGGACCGCCGCGCTTGAACATCGCTGCACCTGGACGTCGCTGGTTCCGTTCTGTGTCAAGGCGCTGATGGAGCGCGAGGTCCCGAAAGCGCATCACTTCCGGCTGTGGGGCAGCGCGATCTGCGAACCGCCCACCGATGCGATCTTCGGCGTGAAGACCATCGGCTGGTGGGGCATGACCGAAACCATCACCCACGGCATTGTCGGCGAGCCCTATCAGCCCAACATTCCGCTCGCCATCGGCCGCGCCGCGCCGGAATACGAGATTCGCGTTATCGACGAGAACGGCGCACCGACGCAAGTTGGCGGCACCGGCGATCTTCTGATTCGCGGCATTCCGGGTCTGTCGCTGTTCAAGGAATATCTGCACAACGAGCAGGCGACCCGCGACAGCTTCGACGAGCATGGCTACTTCATCACCGGCGACCGCGTGCGGCTCTTGGAGAACGGCTTCCTGCGGTTCGGCGACCGCGCCAAGGACATGCTGAAGGTCGGCGGCGAGAATGTTGCCGCTTCCGAAATCGAACAGGTTGTCATCACGGTGGCCGGCGTGCGCGAGGCGGCAGTGGTCGCGAAGAAGCATCCGATGCTGGACGAAGTGCCGGTGGTGTTCGTCATTCCAACCAACGGCCTCAAAGGCGCACCGCCCACGCTTCAGGATGATATTCTGCGCGCCTGCAAGAACGCGCTGGCCGATTTCAAGGTGCCGCGCGAGGTGCATCTGGTCGAGGAGATGCCGCGTTCGACGCTGGAGAAGGTGGCGAAGGCGGAACTGCGGAAATTGCTGGCGTGAGCGGGCCGTGCCCGACGAACGAGAAGAGGATACCGCGATGACCCAACCGAAATTCGATGTCGTTGTTTATGGCGCAAGCGGCTTCACCGGCAGGCTCGTCGCCGAATATCTCGCCGCGCACTATGGCCCCGGCAGCAATCTAAAATGGGCGATGGCAGGCCGCAATCGCGACAAGCTCGCGGCCGTCCGCGACGAGATCGGCGCGCCGCAAGACACGCCGCTCATCGAAGCCGATGCGAGCGATCCCGCCTCGCTCAAGGCGCTTGTCGGCCAGACCAAGGCCGTCCTGACCACCGTCGGCCCCTATCAGCTTTACGGGTCCGAGCTTGTCGCGGCCTGTGCCGCCTCCGGCACCGACTATCTCGATCTCTGCGGCGAGCCGGCATGGATGCGCCAGATGATCGACGCCCATCATGCAACGGCGCAATCCACCGGCGCCCGCATCCTGTTTTCCTGCGGATTCGATTCGATCCCGTTCGAACTCGGCGTGTTCTTCCTGCAGAATGCCGCAAAGAAGCAGTTCGGCGCGACCGTGCACCGCGTGAAGGGCCGCGTGCGCAAGATGAAGGGCACGTTCTCCGGCGGCACCGCCGCAAGCCTGAAAGCCACTTACGCAGCCGCAGCAAAGGATCTCAGCATCGTGCCGCTGCTCAAGAATCCATTCGCGCTGACGCCGGGATTCGAAGGGCCGAAACAGCCGCCGGGCAACAAGCCGCTCCACGATGACGAACTCGGCATGTGGGTCGCGCCCTTCGTGATGGCGACGATCAACACCCGCAACGTGCATCGCTCGAATCTGCTGATGGGATTCCCCTATGGCCAGGACTTCGTCTACGATGAAATGATGCTGGCCGGTCCCGGCGAGAAAGGCGAAGCCACCGCCAAGGCCATCGTCGCTGCCAATGCCGCGATGGGCGGCCCGGGCGGACCGAAGCCCGGCGAAGGCCCCTCGAAGGAAGAGCGCGAGACAGGTCTCTACGACATCCTGTTCGTCGGCGTGTCGCTGGACGGCCGGCAGATCCGCGCTTCGGTCAAGGGCGATCGTGATCCGGGCTACGGCTCGACGTCAAAGATGATCGCCGAATGCGCCGTCTGTCTCGTGCGCGACGCCGCGGACGTCGCCGGCGGCATCTGGACGCCGGGTGCCGCATTGGGCGACCGCCTGATCAAGCGCCTCGTCGATCACGCCGGCCTGCAGTTCGCCATCGAGACCGCCTGACGAACACAGTGCCTCCGTACAATTCCTTAGGTCGCGCGAGCTTTGCAGCTACGCGCCGCCGTTGCTTGCCGCCGGACGGAACGCCGCGCGTATCATCCGCAGCAGCATGCGACCTTTCTTTGTCCTCAGCACGCGCAACGCATCGGAGCGCAACCAAATCTTAGGCCTTGGATCATAAAAATCGAATCAAGAACGTGGCTAAGACCCTGCAGGCAATTTTGCCTTGCCGTCGAAGCAGGGCAGATTGATGAGAAGCCGGGAATTGAGTCTTCAGCAGCGTATCTTGCGACCCTCGCTGATTCCCGCACGGCCTGTGACGGCCGCAAGGACGCATCCAGCCTTCACACTGCCTCGCCGCTATCTGTCGCGCGCATTGCTTGTCGCGCATGAGCGGGATGCTTTCGTCTTTTACATGACCCGGAGTTTCCCATTGTGAAAATGAATCTGCCCGTCGTTAACGTCGAATATCCGCTTGGCGATGAGACGATGATCGTCTCCAAGACCGACACCAAGGGAAAGCTCACCTACGTCAACGACCAGTTCATTGAAGTCAGCGGCTTCACCGAAGCGGAGCTTATCAATCAGCCCCACAACATTGTTCGCCATCCGGACATGCCGACCGAAGCCTTCGGTGATCTGTGGGCAACGCTGAAGAGCAACAAGCCATGGACCGGCGCGGTGAAGAACCGGCGCAAGAATGGCGAGTATTACTGGGTGCTGGCGAGCGCCTCTCCGATCTGGGAGAACGGCGCGGTGACCGGCTACATGTCGATTCGTACCAAGCTGCAGCCCGACCAGCGGCGCGAAGCCGAAACCGTCTACGCCGAGATCCGCGCGAAGAAGGGCGATCACTACCGGCTGGACGCAGGCATTCTGCGCCGGCGCTCGTTCGCCGATCATTTTGCGTTGTTTACCGGCTCGCTGCGGGCACGTTTGGTGACGCTTGTCGCGACGCTGACGATATTCATGCTGGCGATCGGCCTGGTGGGCCTCGTCACCGCACAGCAGGCCAACACCCATCTGAAGCAGGTTTACAACGACCGGACCGTGCCGCTCGCCCATCTGTTCGCGATCAATGACCGGATGCAGGCCAATATTCTGTCTCTCTACGGCGCCGCCACCAACGGGCTCGCCAAAAAGACGGTCGGAGGTGCGGAAGCAACCGTCAGCAACAACATCACCCAGATCACCAAGAGCTGGGAGAAGTTTATGGCAAGCTCCCACACCGCCGCGGAGCAGGCCATTGCCAACAGCTACAGTCAGAAGCGGCGAAGCTATGTCGAGGACGGCCTGAAGCCGGGCCTCGCCCTGCTCTCGGCCGGCAAGTTCAGCGACCTGTCACAGCATCTCACCGAGAGAGTGAGCCCGCTGTTTGAGGCCGCCAAGCAGGACGCAGAGAAGCTCGTCGCGCTGCAGATCGATGTCGCAAAGAGCCAATATGAAGACGCCCAGAGCAGTTTCACGACCTCGATCATGGTCGCATCCGGGGCGTTGATCGCGGCGCTCGTCCTCGGCATCCTGCTCGGCCTGATGACGATCCGCGCGATCAGTCGCCCGACGGGCCGACTCATCGATCTGATGACGCGGATCACCCAGGGATATTTCAACAACCGGGTCTTCATCGAACGCGACGACGAGATCGGCGTCGCCCTGCGCAATCTCCAGGCGATGCAGGCCAAACTCGGCTTCGACCGCGAGGTGCAGAAGCAGGATGAAAAGAGCCGCATGATCCGTACCCACCGGATCGAGGAACTGGTATCGACCTTCGAAGCAGACGTCTCCAGCATGCTTGGGTCGGTCTCGTCGCAGGCCGCCGAACTGCAGGCGACGGCGGCATCGATGTCGACCATTTCCGAAGAAACCTCGCGGCAATCCACCACCGTGGCCGCAGCATCGGAGCAGGCCACCGCGAATGTTCAATCCGTGGCGGCATCCACCGAGGAAATGGCAGCCTCGGTCAACGACATCGCCCGACAACTGCACGAGTCCAGCACCGTCGCGGCGGAAGCGGTCCGGCAAGCCGAGGTGACGAACACAAGGATCATGGCGCTGTCCCAGGCAGCCGACAGCATCGGCGACGTCGTCCAGCTCATCACCACCATCGCGGGGCAGACCAATCTCCTTGCGCTCAACGCCACGATCGAAGCGGCGCGCGCGGGCGAATCCGGCAGGGGCTTTGCCGTCGTTGCGCAGGAAGTGAAAATGCTCGCCGCACAGACCGCGAAAGCGACCGGTGAGATCAGCGGGCAGATCAGTGGCATGCAAATCGCGACGCAGGAATCGGTGACAGCGGTTAAAGGCATCAGCGAAACCATCGACCGCATCTCGTCGATTGCAGCCGCCATTGCCGCAGCTGTCGAACAGCAGGGCGCCGCCACCAACGAGATCGCCAACAACGTGCAGCAGGCAGCGCGCGGAACGGCGCAGGTCACCAGCAACATTGCGAGCGTCAGCACCGCCGCACAGGAAACCGGCGTGGCCTCGACGCAGATGCTGGCCTCGGCTGACGAACTCAGCCGGCGCGGCGAGGAGTTGAAGAAGCAGGTCGACCACTTCCTCGATCAGGTGCGCGCGGCGTAAGCCGCCACGCGTAAACGCTTTCTAAACTCATGCGGGCCGTTACCCGCATGAGTTTAATCTTGATGGTATTTAATTACCTGTTGCCGCGGCGAGGAATGCCGGTCCGCTGCATTCAATTATTTAAAGCTTTAACCCTAGAAATATCTCCTGCTTGAACTGTGTGAGTTCGCGATCCAGACAACTGCGACGCACGAGCAGATCCGTTTATTTTTGGCTCTGCCAAACCTAAGAACAGAGAGCAGCGCCTATGCGTTTGGATCGCACGAGCCATACGTCGGGAGTCGCGAGAGCGATCATCGCACTCAAGCTCTGCAGCATCTTCGCGTTTGTCGCCGTGACCAATCCCAATGCCTTGACGTGGCCCAGCCAGTACATCGAACAGGGGCGATGGCTCACGCTTGTCGTCTATCTCGGACTCTGGGCCTGCGCCCTCACCGCCCTCCTGATCGCTGCTTTCCAGGTTAATCCCTGGGTCAGATCGTTTTGGGCGGTGATCATCGCACTTTCGAGCGCCGCAGGTTTTGCCTTCTATCTTGTTTCCGGCGTGGAAATATCGATGTTCGATATCGCATCGTTATGGGCTGCGCGTCATGAAGTCGGCCGTGCCCTCGAGTTCTACGGCTCGGCCATGGCTTGGAGCGCCCTGGTTTTCCTCTTCGGATTTATCGTCATTGCGGCGCCGTCGGTTAAGCCCGGCGCGCACCTGCGACGGCTGTTGCGATATCTTGCGTGGGCACCGGCGTTTCCGATCGCGCTTTTCGCCGCGGTCATTTATGCAAAGGACGGCGGCGGACATTATGGCATGTCGATGCAATTCGCCCCGCTGTCCGTCGCAGCCATATCGGGTGCAAGGCTCGCAACCAAAGCGATGCCTACCCGCGAGCGGGTGACGTGGAGCGCCGACGGTCGAAAAATCCGGCACGTGGTTTTGCTGGTCGATGAAAGCGTTCGCGGCGACTACATCGATTGGCGCCCCGGAAATCCTTACACCCCGGACATCGCCAGCTTGAAAGATCGTATCGTCAATTTTGGACATGCGGTTTCTGGTGGAAATTGCAGCTCCTATTCCAACGCAATGCTGCGGTTTGGAGCGACACGCCACGACCTTATGAATTCAGTCGCGCGTAACCCGACAATCTGGGACTATGCAAAGACCGCCGGCTTTCGGACCGTCATGATTGATTCTCAGGCTGCCTTCCTGCGCGGACCCGCCAAACTCCAGAACTTCATGACGCCCGAAGAAAAGCGAGAGATCGACTCATTCAATGCCATCGAAGAGACCATAGCGCCGCCCGACCTTGACGACAGGCTTGTCGACATCCTCGCAGCGAAGCTGAAATCCGAACAACCGACGTTTGTCTATGCCATCAAGAATGGCGCGCATTTCCCCTACGACCGTGGATATCCGTCGACACAACGAATTTTCCAGCCGACGATGAGCGAGAGTGCACGCGGCAATGAGCCGGCCTTGATCAACTCGTATCGGAACGCCGTACAATGGTCGGTGGATCGCGTTCTAAAGCGTCTCGCCAACAGTGTCCCGCTTGATAACACACTGATCATCTATACCTCTGACCACGGGCAAAATCTGTCGACTACGGCACTGTCGCATTGCTCCGTTAAAAACGCTGACCCGCGCGAAGCTCTGGTCCCTCTTTTTGCAATGACCGACGAGCCTCGGTTGCGCGAAAGGCTCTCGGCCGGCGCCAAGACGAATTGGGGCTATGCCAGTCATTTTTCCATTGCACCGACGCTTCTCGACGTTTTCGGTTTCAAGCCGCAAGACATTGCAACGAAATACGGACCGTCATTGTTTGAGAAGCCGGATCCAGAGACCGAGTTCACATCGGGCGATATCTTTGGATTGATCTCCGAGAAGATTCACTGGAATAAAATCGATCTCTCAAGGAGCTACCTGGAACAGGGCGCCAAAACGACCGTTTCTGATAGTTCTGCATTGCCAAAGAACCAATAACTGCGTCGATCGCAACCGGCCCAGCCGCGCCGCAACCCAGCCACACGAGCCACCCCTCACCCGACGCGATTCGAGTGTGGGGCCGTGGCCTGAAAGAGGGCAACGCGGGCTCCAAATCGGGCTTTCAAGGCCTTCCAGGCCGTTGCCCGCACGGGGCCAATCGGCTAAATGGACATCACTGCACCCGTAGCTCAGCTGGATAGAGCGTTGCCCTCCGAAGGCAAACGCAAGCTCTTTCTGCTGAACATCAGTGCAAGGAAAATCGAGTGAAACCAAGCGATTGGCAAAACTCGAAGGAAGCACGAATATCGCGTTCGAGGTCGCGGAAGCACCACGGAAGCAAATGCAAAGGAGGTTGTGGAGTACGAATGGCGACAATTGGCAGGGTTTAAGCCCGCGTCATTTGAGCCGATTTGATCGTTGAATTCGGGATTGACCTCGATCAGTCTCGGACACTATCTGAACATCGATGCACCCGTAGCTCAGCTGGATAGAGCGCCACCCTCCGAAGGTGGAGGCCACACGTTCGAATCGTGTCGGGTGCGCCAAATTTCAGTCTTCCACGCCGCATTTCCCCGGTCTTGGTCACAAACTAGTCGTTCCACCTGCCCAAATCATGGAGGATCAAGTTCGATCGCCGTGACATGCTGGATCGCAACCTAAAATGATCAGGATGGTCCGCTATATCGGTTGGTAAGCGTTTTGTGGTGAGACCTTACGAAGTGCAGCGATTTTCGATCAGTATGCCAGTTGTCCTTACCTCCACTACTGTCGTGGGGCTTCTAATCGCCCTCGTCGGTACCTGGTTGCTGAGCGGCGACGCAAGGGTGAACACCATCGGTATCGGAGCGGCTCTCGCTTATCTGGCGGGCGGAGTCCCAGCCGGCAGGCGGGCGCTGAAGGCGCTGTGGAACGAGCATATCCTCGATATCGACCTGTTAATGATCGTTGCAGCGATCGCGGCGGCGGTCGTTGGTGCTGTGGTCGAAGGCGCGGTCCTGCTGACATTGTTCAGCCTGTCAACGACCATGGAGGAGCGTGCAATGGGGCGGGCTCGCCGTGCGATCGAGGCGCTGATGGAGCTGCGCCCGGAAACGGCATTTCGTAAATCCGTGGAAGGCGCGGTGGAGGAAGTGCTGGCCGCGCAGCTTGACGTCGGCGATATCGTGGTGCTTCGCCCCGGCGCGCGCGTCCCGGCCGATGGGACCGTCCTGCGCGGACGGGGCGCGCTGGATGAATCCACCATCACCGGTGAATCCATGCCGGTCGGCAAAGAGCCCGGTGGCAAGGTATTCGAGGCGACGGTCAATCTCGACGGCGTACTAGAGGTACAGATCACAAAATCGCTCGAACAGAGCACCGTCGCGCGAATGATCGCGCTGGTGACGGAAGCGCAGGCCGCCAAGGCTCCGTCGGAACGGTTCAGTGCCTGGTTTGGTCAGCGCTATACGATTGCGGTACTGGTCGGATCGGTCGTCGCCCTCGGCGCTTTCTACGGGCTTGGGCGGGACTGGGAAACAGCGCTTTATCGGGCGGCGACATTGCTGGTTGCAGCAAGCCCGTGCGCAATCGTCATTTCAGTGCCTGCCGCCATCTTGTCGGCATTGTCAGCGGCGGCGCGCGGTGGGGTGCTTTTCAAGGGTGGCGCGGCGCTAGAAACCTTGGCTGCCGTCGACATATTTGCCTTCGACAAAACCGGAACATTGACGACGGGCCGCGCGGAGGTGACGGGGGTTGTCGCTCTTGGCAACAGCGAGACGGCTTTCCTGTCCACCTTGGCCAGTGTCGAAGCCCACTCGGAACATCATATTGCTGAGACGCTTCGGCGTGAAGCGGCGCGCCGCGGGCTGGTCCTCCATGACGTGCATGATGTGAAGGCAATCCCGAGCGCTGGCATCATCGGGCGGAATGCCGATGGTCCGGTTTGGGCGGGGAACCGGCGAATGGCGGACATGATGGGAGCATCGCTCGATCAGGACGCGCTTCGGGTGTTTCAGGATGGGGCCGAGACCGTGGTCTACCTTGGGCGTGAAACACGCATTCTTGGCGCGGTCAGCGTCGCCGACAAACTCCGCGATACGTCGGCTGGCGCTCTCGCAGCCTTGCGGGCGAGCGGCGTCAAGACCATCGCCATGATGACGGGCGATCGGCGGGCCGTTGCCTTGCGCATAGGCAGGGCGTTGGGGCTAAAGCCAGACGAAATCTATGCCGAGATGCTGCCGCAGGACAAAGTCCGCCTTGTCGGCGAGATAGCCGAGGGGAGAAAGATTGCCTTCGTTGGTGATGGTGTAAACGATGCCGCAGCACTGGCGCGTGCTGATGTCGGCATTGCCATGGGAGCCGCTGGTTCGGAAGTCGCGCTTCAGGCGGCCGACGTCGCATTGTTGTCCGAGGATATGGAAAGACTGGCAGCCGCACATCGACTCTCGAAGCGGACTGTGTCGATCATCCATCAGAACCTAATCTTGGCCATCGGGGCGATGCTCCTGCTGGTCACTGGCGCAGCCTTCCTTGAATTGCCGCTGCCACTGGCCGTGCTGGGCCATGAAGGCGGTACCGTCCTTGTTGTTCTTAATGGTCTGAGACTGCTGAGCGATCCTATCTGCAATACGAGGCGACCCGTGACTGATCGGGAGTCAGTTGAACAGGGACACGACGACAAGGCACAAGCCGGTGCGTCGAGCCAACTGCGGAACGCCGACGCAACAACTACAAAGACCTCCACAATAACCTAGCGGTGCCCAGTTTCATCCTCTTCGGCACGCTAGTTCAACACCACGCCGAAAACTGTTGCCAAGCGTTGGTGGGCTGCGTGATCGTTCCTCACGGCCCCATTGAATGCCACGGCCAGGAAACAGCCAGCGCTGCGGCCGCGCGGGCCACCAATAACTCCGCAAAATCCTCAACAATTGCGGAGAGAGAGTATGACGTAACGGTCAGCCCTTACCCTGCTCTGCCCAGATTACCATCCGCCGGTTGTCGATGTCGGTAATCTTAAATAGAACCACCTCCGACATGCACAGTACGGCAGAATAGACCGTCGTCAGCGCGGTGCGGCTCTTCAGGCTTGGACTTGTATCCAGGAAGCACGCGACCTTGTCGATGCCCAACGCCACCGGCAGCTTGCTCGGCTGGCGTGCATAGCTGATGCGCTCCGAAATGGCATCTTGGCCGAGCGTCACATCGTAGAAAAGGTGTTGCGCACACACGATCTGATCGAGTGCCGGCCAGGATATCTCGATCACCACCAAGTGGATCTGAAAGACGCGGATATCCTACAGCTCGGGACGATCAGACGACCGACCAAATACCGGCTCAACTTCGATACCGCGGCAAGGTCGAATCACTGCGTTGCGGCGACAGATTGCGAACCGTCATGCCCTCAATCATACGGCGGCAAAGAGGCTGATCTCAGCCATTGCGAAAACTCCTGTCTGAAGGATTGTGTTTCGAAAACCCGCGATCCTCTCACACAGGAGCTTGCTGTTGCGACTCTTCCCTCAATTGCCGCGCAAGCGACTTCGTTCAATCCAAAATCGATTCAACCTGAACCCATCCGCTTTAGTGCGCGGTTTCCAGAACCTTAAAGCTCATTCCGATTCTATCTCAGAAACTGTCTGAAGCGCCTCAACGACAGGAAAAAAAGAACTGATCCAATCACGATAAGCGCCAGGAGCTGCGGCCAAACCACATCAAGACCGGCGCCTCGAAACAGGATGGACTGCGCCAGCATCACGAAATGCGTGTTCGGCGCTGCCAGCATGATGTTCTGAATAATCTCGGGCATGCTTTCGCGTGGGGTCATACTGCCGGACAATGCCTGAAGCGGAAGAAGAACGAGCATCAGCAGCAAACCAAACTGCGGCATCGTACCCGCCATGGTGGCGAGAAAGATGCCCATGCAGGTGGTAGCGAACAGATGCAGCGTTGCGCCGAACAAGAAAAGTGCCAGCGATCCTTGTATGGGAACCGCAAGCCAGCCTTTAACGACGAAAACAAGGGAAAACGCGGAGGCGATCAAAACTACGAAGCCCATCGACCAGATCTTGCTTGCCATGATCTCAAATGGCGTGACCGGCATGACAAGAAGATGCTCCGTCGTCCCGTGCTCGCGCTCGCGGATAAGGGCGGCACCGGTCAGGACGATCGACAGCATGGTGATAGAATTGATCACATTATTAATTGCGCTAAACCAACTCTTGTTGAGCGTCGGATTGAAGCGGGCCCGTTGCGCAAGCTCGATGGGCACGGTACTTGCCGCCCGATAGTGCTTTAGAAATTCGTTTATCTCGCTGGTGACGATCGATTGAACGTATCCGCTGCCCGTGAAGGCCTGCGACATGCGGGTCGCGTCAACGTTGATCTGAATCGTAGGCGATTTGTTGGCCAGGAGGTCGCGCTGGAAGTTCGGCGGGATATCGAGCGCGAAGGTGTCCAGGCCAGCGTCCATGCGGCGGTCCATCTCTGATTGAGTAATCAGCTTCGGAATCGAAAAGTAAGGAGGATTGAACGCCGTGATGATGCGGGATGATATTGGTGACTGATCCTCGTCAACCACTGCAATCGCTGCTCGATTGAGTGTTTCCGGCATTGCTTTCGATGCGGTATAGATCGAAATGGTGAAAGCGTAGATGATCAGCGCCAGCATCATGGGGTCACGAATGAGTCCCCACAATTCCTTGATACCCAATTGAACGATATTGGTCAGGCGCATGGCTAATTCGCCTGCTTTTTGAGAAGAACAACGCCCAGTCCCAACAAGACGGGAATCGCGATGAAGAGAGGTACGAACGAACCAGCCAAGTCGGAAAATTCGAGCCCCTTGGAGAAGGTACCGCGCGCAATGGTGACGAAATAAGTGGTCGGATAAATCTTCCCGATGAACGCGCCGACTCCCTGAAGGGACGACACCGGATCGATAAGCCCAGAATATTGCATGGCAGGAATCATTGTCAGCAGGGCCGTACCGAAGATTGCTGCGATCTGACTGGTGATGAAAGCCGATATGACAAGGCCCATGCCGGTCGCAGCCACGACATAGAGGAATGCCGCACCGGTGAGCGTCATGAAGCTTCCCGTAAACGGCACGTGGAAAATAAAGATCGCAAAGATCACCAGCAGCAAGAAGTTCAGCATCGCAAGCACGACATAAGGGATTTGCTTTCCGATCAGGAATTCCAGTCGCGTGACGGGCGTTGTGTAGAAATTAATGATGGACCCAAGTTCCTTTTCCCGAACAACGCTGAGTACGGCGAGCATCGTCGGTATCATCAGGAGGAGTAGCGGGATCACGGCGGGCACCATCGCCACCAGACTCTTGACGTTCGGGTTGTATCGATAACGAAGCTGGATCTGGAAACTACCCGATGTTGCGGCGCTCCCGTAAAGCTCCCGAGCCTTTTGGGTCAGCCAATTTGCGTGCATGGCCTGCACATACCCGCTTATGGTTTCAGCGCGCGATGGCATGGCGCCGTCGATCCATGCGCCGATCTGAACATTGCGGCCGTGTGAGACATCCCGTGCGAACCCTGGAGGTATCTCGATCGCCAAACTAAGTTCGCCGCTGCGCATCCTCTGATCCAGATCGGCATAGTCAGTAATCGGCGCCTTTTCCGTGAAATAGCGTGAGCCGGCAATTTGGAGAATATAGTCGCGGCTGATCGTGGAGTTGTCACGATCGAGCGCCGCGAAGGAGAGGTTTTCAACGTCCATCGTGATGCCGTAGCCCAAAACAAACAACAGAATGACGCTGCCAAGCGTGGCGAGCGTGGCGCGTATCGGATCGCGACGCAGTTCGAGCGCCTCACGCTGAGTGTAGGCGAACATGCGCCGGAAATTGAAAAGCCGATTCGCCGTTGTTCTTCTGTCGACTTTATTCTGTGTGTCAGCTGCCGCGGCCGAAGATAGCGGCACAGGCGTTGTTGTGGGGGACGATTTTTCCTTCTGTCCGCTGGCATCCAGGAGATAGGCAACGAAAGCGTCTTCGAGCGTTTTAGCGCTTCTCTTCTGTGTTATTGCAGCCGGAGTGTCGCTGATCAGGACCTTGCCTGCGTGCATGAGCGAGATGCGGTCGCAACGCTCTGCTTCGTTCATGAAATGCGTGGAAACGAAAATCGTAACATGATCCTTGCGCGAAAGGTCGGACAGAATTTGCCAGAAGCCATCGCGTGCGACGGGATCGACACCGGATGTCGGCTCGTCAAGGATCAGGATATCGGGAGAGTGAATCATCGCGACTGCAAGCGATAGTCGTTGACGGATACCGAGCGGCAATGCGTCCGGCAAAGAATCCATAACAGCGGCGAGATCGAAGCGCTGCGCCATCTCCTGGGTTCGCGCGGGAATTGCATCCAAAGGGATGCTGAATAAACGGGCGTGCAGATCGAGATTCTGCCGAACCGTCAACTCCGAATATAGCGAGAAGGCTTGCGACATGTAGCCGACACGGCGCCGGACAGTCATATCGTTCGGATCCACTTGGTGTCCGAACAGCCTCGCGTTGCCCTGGCTGGTCGACAGCAGTCCAGTCAACGCCTTCATTGTCGTTGATTTGCCGCAGCCGTTCGAGCCGAGGAAGCCGAAGATTTCGCCTCGGCTGATGCGAAAGCTGACGTCATCAACCGCCGTGAAGTCTCCAAAGCGGACGGTAAGATGCTCGGCCTCGATGGCAATCTCTTCATCGTGCTCGAAGGAGCGAGGTGGAATCACCACTTCCCTGTAATCCGCACGCTCCTTTTCCGGGAGCAGGCC
>JAUSAX010000002.1 GCA_030652315.1 Afipia sp.
AGTAACGTCATCCGCAGCGCAGGCGACAATGTCGCTGCGGCCCGGGTGTCTCGCGCCATTCCCATGCCCCCAGGAGGTCGCCGATCACATCGTTCGAATAGCGCCTACCCAGATACTTTGCCGCGCCCTGTCCCGGTATAGAGCGAGGCGATAGGGCCGCAATTGACGTCGCGTCCCATCTATTTGCATTTCGTCCCGATAAGACGAAACGTCGCAGAGCAAGCAAGTGTGCTTGCCGCAGCGGCTCGCTTGCTCGACAATCACTTCAAACTGTTTTGCTCACCGAATCATTTTTTCCTCCCCGGTTCTCCCCGCATGGCCTTCCGAAGTTTCTTCACGACGAACGGCATTGCCGCGCGCGATGCCTATGAGGCGTGGAGTTGCCGCGAGTGGCCGAGCCTCGCACCGGTGTTCGACACTCAGCCGCCCGCGGGCGGCTTCTTCGCCAACAGCGAGACCTTCGGATTTCGCGATCTGGCGGTCACGCGATCGCACATCACCGGGCTTGCGTTCGCGCGAAGCGGACACCGCATCCGTGTTGACGAGATCGATCATCTCGGCGTGCTGATACTGTTCGACGGAAGCCAGGCGGGCGATGCCGAAGGGCGTTCGATCGCCTGCGGCGGCGGCGTGGTTCTGGCCGATCTCAGCCGCCGCGCTCAGTGGATATCATCGACAAGCCGCACGATGACATTCGCCATTCCGCGCGCGATAGCCGAGGAAATCCTGCCGCCGGTGCGCTCCCTGCACGGGCTGGTGCTGAGCGCGGCCCGTGCGCGGCCGCTGATGGATTACGTGCAGGCGCTGTCGCCGCATCTGCTGGGTTTTTCTCTTGCGAGCGGCCCGTCGCTGGCGCGGGCCTTTCTCCACATGCTGGCTCTGGTGATCGAGCATTCCGCTGTGCCGGAGCTGGAAGGGGATACGCGGACCATCCTGCGCCTGGCCGCGCGCCAGCGCGCCGAAACGCTGATCGAGCAGCATCTCCACGATCCCGCTTTCGGCGTGCAAGAACTTGCGCGTCTGCTCGGACTGTCGCGCTCAGCGCTCTATCGGATGTTCGAACCGGATCAGGGGGTGGCCGATTTCATCCGCGGCCGCCGTCTGCAACGGTTGCGCGCCCAGCTCGCTGATCCGGCGGATCACCGCCGGATCGCGGAAAAGGCCTATGCCAGCGGCTTTCCGGATCCGGTTCAACTCGTTCGCATGTTCCGGCGCGCCTATGGAATGACGCCCGTGGAATATCGTGCCGCCATGCTGGACGCCGGGATGCGGACGTCACGCGAGAGCGAGTAGGGAATCCGCAGCGGTCGGCATATGAGCGCTCGGCCAATCCCGGTCTGTGCCGCCGCGCCTACCAGACGACGCGCACGCCGCCCTTGCCGGTGAAGGTGGTGACGTTGTCGTCCATGCCGGCGAGTTCACCGGCGGCGAACAACGCCATACGGCCGAGCTGCCAGTCGAGACCCGCGCCGCCGTAAACGCCGTACACGTTCTGCTTGTCCGGTGTCGCGGCGATGAAGTTCTGCCCGACCAGCGCGATGTTGACGGCGGCGTCGCCGGTGCGCTGCTGCGCGAGCACGCCGCCAGTGACGCGAACACCGAGGCGGCTGCCGTTGCCGAACGTGTGAGTGTTGGCCAGCGTCATCTCCGCACGTTCCTCGAACGCCTGCATGTTGCGGTCGCCGACCGTGAGATTGGCGCTGGAGCCGGTCTCGGTATAGCCGTCGAACTGCGCGGCGACGTAGCGCACTTTCAGCGCGGGCGTGATGGTGACGCCGTGATCGAACGCAAAGCGATGGCCGAGCGCGAGCGAGGGATTGACGAACCAGCCATCGTACGAGGCGCTGGCGGTCTCCAGCGCCAGCCCGCCGCCGATGTTGCGCTTCGACTCGTTGCTCAGCTTGCCGCCGATCAGCGCCAGATCGAGGAACGTCGCGCCGAACAAGCTGCGGGCATAGAGCCCGCCGAACAGTGTGTCGGTGTCGAAGCGGCCGGCATTGAGGTCGAGCGCGGTCTCGTTGGTGCTGCCACCAATGAAGCCGCCGAGCTTTGTATCGGGCGTGATCTGCCGGTCATAACCGATGGCGCCGCCGTAGCCGATCGTCACACCGCCGATGAAATTGCCGTCGGTGGTCTGCTCGCGCCGTCCGCCAAAGCCCTTGGCCCAGACGCTGTTGCCGTCGCGGTCGATGACCGCGCCGCCCTTGAACACCGGCGTCGTCGGCGCGAACGCCAGCGCTCCGGATACAGTACCAAAGGCGTGGTCAAAACGTGGAGCCGCCGCCTCGATGGCGGCGAAGGCATTGGCCGCACCGCCCGATGCCGGCTCGAACACCGGCGTGTCGGGCAGCACCGACGCAATCCAGCCGGTGATATCCATCACGGCGCGGTTCATGACGCCGAAGCCGGACAGGTCGGCGACGATGATCTGGTTTGGTGTCACGACATACGGCGTGCCCGTCGTGGTGACGGTGGAGAGCGCGGCATCGAAGCTCGCGGTGTTGAGAACCCAGTTGCCCGCGCCAAAAGTCACTTTGTCTGCGCCGCCGCCAAAGTTTACCAGCCCGCCGAACCGCGCGCCGGGCAAAATATTGAGGGTGTCGGAGGCGGCTGTGCCACCGGCGTTGAACCGGATCGCCGTGCCGCCTGTGCCGATGATCGTGCCGGAATTGGTGACGTTGCCGGTGGTAGGGACGCCGATACCGTTGATGCCTCCGGTAATGGTGCCGGAATTGGTCACATTGGCGGTGGTGCCGGTGATGCCGTAGTTGAGTCCCAAAATGGAGCCGGAATTGGTCACATTGGCGGCGGTGGGGGCGACGATGCCAGCCCCGCCCGAAATGCTGCCGGAATTGATCACGATGGCTGTCTGGGCGAAGATGCCGACGTTGCCCCCCGAAATGCTGCCGAAATTGGTCACATTGGCCGTTGTGGCGGCATAGATGCCGTCGTTGCTTATTCCTCTGATCGTGCCGGAATTGGCCACGGTGGTGGTGGCGCCCGCGATGCCGTAGTTGCCGATGACGATGCCGGAATTGGTGACGGTGGTGTTGTGGGCCGAGACGCCGAAGTCGCGGCCGGTGATCAAGCCGGAGTTGCTCACGGTGGCTGTGTTGACGGCATAAATGCCGTAGAGGTCTATTCCCGTAATGGTGCCGGAATTGGTCACATTGGCTGTGCTGCCCCGGATGCCGTGGTCGCCGCCGGTGATGAAGCCGGAGTTGCTCACGGTGGCTGTGTTGACCGCATAAATGCCGTAGAGGCCTGCTCCCGAAATGAAGCCGGAATTGGTCACATTGGTCGTGTTGCCCTGGATGCCGTAGTTGCCCCCTGAAATGCTGCCGGAATTGGTCACAGTGGCGGTGGTGGTGGCGTAGATGCCGGTCTCTCCTGTTCCCGAAATGCTGCCGGAATTGGTCACAGTGGCGGTGGTCGTGGTGGCGATGCCGTAGTTGAGTCCCAAAATGGAGCCGGAATTGAATACAGTGGCCGTGTTGTCGGCCCGGATGCCGTAGTCGCCGCCGCCGATGATGGCACCCGAATTGGTCACATTGGCGATGGTGGCAAAGATGCCTTCGAAGGTTCCTCCTGCGATGGTGCCGGAATTGATCACGTTGGCGGTGGTGGAGGCATAGATGCCCAAGACGCCCCCGGTGACGGTGCCGGAATTGGCGACAGTCGCCATATTGGCACGGATGCCGGCGACGGTTCCGGCGACCGTTGCCCCGGGCACGATCGTGACATTGAGATCGAGGAGTTGCTGGCCGTAACCGTTGAACGCAAGGCTGGTGCCGGGAGCGCCGGCGCCCTGGTTGCTGGTGGTGCCGGTGCAGGTCGCGGTGACGTTGTTGGCGGCGGCGGGATCGCAGGCGGCGCGGGCCGCTTCGCCCGCCATCAGCACGGTCGCAAACGCTGTCGAGACCAAAAAAACCATCCGCAGCCCGGGCGAGAGTTTCGCCGCTGTCTTGTTCTTGCCGGTCATTCCCAGTACCCCGAAAATCAACAATAAAAAATCCGCCGCACACCTTAATTGTGCGCGGGGGTCATTCTGAATTTTTGGCCAAGATGTTCGCGATCACGGCATTCGCAATCACGGCATTCGCGATCACAACGTTCGCAATGACTTCCAAAATCAGCCCCACAATCATGCGAAGTCTAATGAGGTTCCACTGAATTGGAAAGCGCGGATACCAGCGGGGCATCGCTCCAACAGGCCGTTTGTCACACCTCATGGCCCGGCAGTTCGGCGGTCGCCTGGGAGACACACCCAGTCATGCCGCGGCAAACACGAACTGCGTCGCGGCTCAACTTCGAACCGCCGCCACTTACAGATCAGCCGGCAACGACTTTGAACTGTTCATTAGATTCATAAAGGCTCGAGCGGCGTGATCTGGCGGGCCTTGGTCTCCGCCGTCCGCTGCCAGATAAGCCACTACCAACTCCCAGCAAATCTCCGGCTCCGCCAGTTGGGCAATTCCAAGCGAAGGTTTGCGAGTTTCCGCGATAGCTTCCGGAATAAGTGCTATTCCCATGCCCCGACTGACCAGTTCAAGCAGGGTTTCGAGATCGCTGACTTCGAAGGCAATATGCCGGCTAATGCCGGCTCCGAAAAATGCCCGGTCGACCAGTTTTCGCGTGCCCCAGTCAGGTTCGAAGTCGACAAAAGGCTCGTCCTTCAGCGCAGCGAAGGAGACGTTGTTCGTTCCCGCGAGAGCGTGGCCTGGAGCGCATCCGACAACGAGTGCCTCACAAGCGATCATATCGGTCTTGATATCGTCTGGAGATTCGCTCAGCGGAAGAAACGCCAGATCGAGCCGACCACTTCTGATTTTCTCGATAAGATCTGTCGAACTGCCCTGGCGTAGCCTGACTTCGACGCCAGGATACTCGGCGTGAAATTTTTCGATGAGTGAGGGCAGATCCAGAAACGCCGGCAGACTTTGGACCGTACCGATGCTCAGTGTTCCTCGTTCGAGATTGCGAACCGCAGCCACCGCGTCGCGTGCGTCCCGAATGGAATCAAGCGCGGCCCTCGCCTTGTCGAGCAACATGCGTCCGGCATCGGTCAGCCTGACCTGCCGCGTGCTCCGGACAAACAATTTGACGTCCAGTTCGTCCTCGAGCAAGCGGATTGAATTTGAAAGCGCCGATTGCACAATGTTCATGCGCTGCGCGGCCCGAGTGAAGTGCTTCTCCTCGGCGACGGCAACAAAATGCTGCAACTGGCGAATTTCCAATGCGAGCGGCTCCTTATTAAGCTGTTCCGTCGCTTAATTGCATCACTATATTCTATTGGAACGATGGGCAAGGGATACCCATGTTGCGCTCTCCAGCATGTGAGGAGAGCAATATGGTCGAGCACAAAAATTCACCGACAGACATTCCATTGCCGACGCGTCGTCTCGGTCTCACCGATATGCACATCACTCGCGTTGGATTCGGCGCGTGGGCGATCGGGGGACCCGACTGGGCGGTTGGCTGGGGAACGCAGGACGATGGCGATTCAATCGCCGCCATTCGTCACGCCATCGATCGCGGCATCAACTGGATCGATACGGCGGCGGTCTATGGGCTTGGCCATTCGGAAGAGGTGGTTCGTCGCGCTCTTGCCGGGTTGCCAGCAAACGATCGTCCCTACGTGTTCACCAAATGCGGTCTTGTCTGGAACGAGAATGACCGCAAGGCGGCCCCACGGCAGGTCGGTGCGCCGGCAAGCATCCGGCGCGAGGTGGAAGCGTCGCTCAAGCGTCTCGGCGTCGAACGCATCGACCTCTACCAGATGCATTGGCCGGCTGAGGATGGCGCGCCGCTGCAGGATTACTGGCAAACGCTGCTGGACCTGAAGGCTGAAGGCAAAGTCCGCGCGATCGGCTTGTCCAATCACGACGCCGGACAACTGGAGGCCGCCGAGCGGCTTGGCCATGTCGATACGCTGCAACCTCCCTTCTCTGCGATCCGCCGTGGTGTTGCTGCGGCAGAACTTCCATGGTGCCATGCCCACCAGACCGGCGTGATTGTCTACAGCCCCATGCAGTCCGGATTGCTCTCGGGCCGCTTCACGATTGCGCGCGCCCGGGCGCTTCCGAAGGACGACTGGCGTTCGCGAAATGCGGAATACACGGGCGAGAAACTTCTGAACAACCTGAATCTCGCTGACGCTTTCCGGCCCATTGCAGAACGCTATCATACGAGTGTCGCTGCTGTTGCCGTGGCATGGACACTCGCATGGCCAGGCGTCACAGGCGCCATTGTCGGCGCCCGCAGTCCAACGCAGGTCGATGGTTGGATCGACGCAGCCAGGATCGACCTGACGAACGGCGATCTTGCGGAGATCGCAGCAGCGATTGAATCGACGGGAGCAGGAACCGGTCCCTTGTCTCCGTCCCGCAGGAGTCTCGTTCATGCATAAGGTCGTCGCACCGACCCGTCTTGTCGGTATGGCAGGAAGCTTGCGCAAAGATTCTTACTCGCGTGCGGTTCTTCTCGGTTTGCAGGACGCCTTGGCCGTGAGCGCAAGGCTTGAGATCTGCGACCTGCGCTTGCCCCTCTATAATGAGGATGAGGATGGACCTGCCGCTCCGGACGATGTGCGTGCCTTTCGGAACGCCATCGCCGCCAGCGACGGCGCGGTGATCGTCACTCCGGAATACAATCATGGCATTCCCGGTGTTCTCAAGAATGCTCTGGATTGGGCATCACGGCCGTTCGGTCAATCGGCTTTGATCGGCAAACCGGTTCTGGTGATGTCGATCTCACCAGCCTTTACCGGAGGTGTTCGCGCGCAGGCTCAAGTCAACGAGACACTGCTCGCGATCCAGGCGCGAATTGTCTCCGGTGCGCAAATCGTGATCGGCGGAATAACCGACAAGGTCAGGGATGGTACTCTCGTTGATGAATCCTGCCTGCGCTTTGCGCGGGCGGGGCTCGACCGCTTGGTCGCTATGTCGCGGAGCGATCATCCTTCACAACGGCAATCGGCTTGGCCCGAAAAGGTCGGGGCGCATGCGACAGACTACAAGGCAACACATAACGGAAAGGCAATGTGATGAAAGTTGGTTTCATAGGGTTGGGCCAGATGGGTGCCGGCATGGCCACCTCTCTTCTCAAGGCCGGTCATGACGTGACGGTTTACAATCGTACCCGCTCCAAGACGGATGAACTGGTGAAAAGGGGTGCCGTCCCGGCGTCGCGCATCGCCGACGCGTGTGGCGGCGACGCGGTGATCACGATGCTCGCCAATGACGCCGCCGTGGAAAGCACCGCTTATGGCGATCAGGGATTGCTCGCGTCTCTTCGCAAAGGCGCGGTTCATATTTCGTCGAGCACGATCAGCGTGGCTCTGTCCGAACGATTGACGGCGGATCATGCAGCCGCGGGCCAGCGCTTTATTGCGGCTCCGGTTTTCGGTCGTCCCGATGTTGCGGCGGCGGGCGAACTGGCTGTCGTTGCCGCGGGCAGCAAAGAAACAATTGCGGACGTGACGCCGGTGCTGGATGCCATCGGACGACGGACATTCGTCATTGCCGATCAGCCGAAGGCCGCCAACCTTGTCAAACTCAGCGGCAACTTTCTGATCGCTTCGGTCATTGAATCGCTCGGCGAGGCCATCGCGCTTGTCGGCAAGGGTGGCATCGACCGGAAACAGTATCTTGAAATGCTGACCTCGACCCTGTTCGACTGCCCGGTCTACAAGACCTATGGCAAGCTGATCGTCGAGGGCAAATTCGAACCCGCCGGCTTTGCAGCGCCACTTGGTTACAAGGACATCCGGCTCACACTCGCGGCCGCTGAAGACCTTCGGGTGCCGATGCCGTTCGCAAGTCTGCTGCGCGATCGCTTTCTGACCTTGCTGGCGCATGGTGGGGACGCGCTTGATTGGTCCGCCGTCGGCCGGCTGGCTGCCCGCGATTCCGGAAAAGCTTGAGAATTGAAGCTTCGTCGCGGTTCAATCTGAAAGTGACGCGGTTCAATTGACCTTGCGCGCGATCAGCGGCGGCAAAAAGCTGTCGTCGAAGATGTCGCCGGCCGACGGACGTTTGCGGAATTCGTAATCGTCCGCGATCTGGCTGATGCCGGCGTCGAAACGGCCGGGTTCGATGCCGCCGAGACCGTTCCGCTTGACCTCGTCGGTGATGATGTTGTCGCCAAGCACGGCGCGCAGCCGCTCGAGTTCGACGTCACGCGAGCTGCCGCTCATCTGCAGGAGCACGTCGTCAATCGCGCGCGCCGGATCCTTGAGGCTCAGGCGGATGCCCGCGATTGTCGCGCGGACGAAACCTTTCACGGCGTCCG
>JAUSAX010000005.1 GCA_030652315.1 Afipia sp.
GGGCCTTCGCGGCGGCCCGGCAGCGGCGCGCGCGGCTGCGCCGACGGCGGTGTTGAGGGGGCCGGCGGCGGCGGTGCGGCGGGACGCTCGCGCGGCGGTTCATTGCCCTGAAGCGCCGCAGCGCGGCGGGCGGCGTCGGCTTCGACCCGGCGCACCGCGTCTTCGAGCGCCAGGCGCTCGCGGGTGATTTCGGCTTCGCTCAACGCGGGCTGCACGCCGCGCAACTGGGAGATCAGGGCCGTCCGCGCGCGTTCATAGAGCGCACGACGCTGCTCGCCGGGAGCACTGGGGTCCAGTCCGGCGATGGCACGGGCTATGAGCGGGTAGTAATCAGCCATCCTTGTCCAGTCTGCAGGATTCTTGATGAACCCTGTACTTAAAAATCGTCAATCAACTGAACACAGATCGTGCTCAGGCCTCAAACGGATTTTGCACGAGGATAGTATCCTCACGTTCCGGGCTGGTGGAAAGCAGCGCGATCGGGCATCCGACCAATTCCTCGACCCGGCGAACATACTTGATGGCCTGCGCCGGCAGATCCGCCCACGACCGGGCGTTGGCCGTCGGCTCTTTCCAGCCTTCGATGGTCTCATAGATCGGCACGACACGCGCCTGGGCGCCCTCACCGGCGGGGAGATGATCGATCTCCTTGCCGTCGAGCGTATAGCCGACACAGACCTGGATCTCATCGAAGCCGTCGAGGATGTCGAGCTTGGTCAGCGCGAGTCCGTTGATCCCGCTGGTGCGCGCGGTCTGCCGCACCAGCACGGCGTCGAACCAGCCGCAGCGGCGCGGACGGCCGGTGTTGGTGCCGAATTCGCGGCCGCGCTCTCCGATCAGCTTTCCGATGTCGTTGTCCTGTTCGGTCGGAAATGGTCCCTGCCCGACGCGCGTGGTGTAGGCCTTGCAGATGCCGAGTACATAGCCCACCGCGCTCGGCCCCATGCCGGTGCCGGTTGCGGCCTGCGCCGCCACGGTGTTGGACGAGGTGACGTAGGGATAGGTGCCGTGATCGACGTCGAGCAGCGCGCCCTGCGCGCCTTCGAACAGGATGCGCTTGCCTTCGCGGCGCTTCTGGTCGAGCAGGCTCCAGACTGAATCGGCGAACGGCAGCACCTTCGGCGCAACCGCCATCAACTCGGACAGGACGTCCTTGCCGTCGATCTCGGGCAGGTTCAGGCCGCGACGCAACGCGTTGTGATGCGCGAGCAGGCGATCGATCTTGTGCGGCAACGTCTCGGGGTCGGCGAGATCCATCAGCCGGATCGCGCGCCGGCCGACCTTGTCCTCATAGGCCGGGCCGATACCGCGCTGGGTGGTGCCGATGGCGGTGGCCTTGCTGGCGTTCTCCCGCACTGAATCCAGTTCGCGATGCAGCGGCAGGATCAGCGTGACGTTCTCGGCGATGCGCAGATTGTCGCGCGTGATCGACACGTCCTGGCTACGGAGCTTGTCGAGTTCGGCGAGAAACGCCTGCGGGTCGAACACGACGCCGTTGCCGATCACCGACAGCTTCGACGGCCGCAGCACGCCCGACGGCAGCAGCGCGAGCTTGTAGGTCTTGCCGTTGATGACGAGGGTATGGCCGGCGTTATGCCCACCCTGAAAGCGAACAACGATGTCGGCCTGTTCCGACAACCAATCGACGATCTTGCCTTTCCCTTCGTCGCCCCACTGGGCGCCGACGACGACAACATTGGCCATTTCCAGACAGTCTCCCGCGACCCGCAAATCCGCCGGAATTCCAGCGCCTTGCAGCAGGGTGCGCGCTTGCGAGGCATGTCATCGGATAACGGATGCGCGCTGGGGACGCAAGCGCCAACGGCGATTGACGCTCGCGCCAAATGGAGTGCAAATCATTGATATCCCCAGATAATTCCGGCCAGCCCCGCCCACGCTTGCAAAGTCTCCAAACCGCCACCGACATGAACGGGCCCGCACGGCGTTCTCCCGCCAGCCTGCGGAGCTTTCACGCCTCGTTTCGAAGGAAGCAAGAAAGCCACATGGCCTTCGCGTAACAGCGCTTGTCTGGATTGCTTCGCTTCGCTCGCAACGACAAGCGACGCGGACAAGCGCCTGTTTGGCGCGTTGCCCGCATAGTGCAACGGAGCAATCCGGGATTGGCGGTTGTGAAGGCACGAAATATCGGCACAACTCGACGCACCCTCTTTCCCAAAGCCCCATGACCGTCGCCGATCCGCCCTTGCGCAAGCCCTCGCCGGCCAGCTGGCTTTTCAATCAGCCCTATTTGATGCTCAGCCTGATGGCGCTGTTCTGGGCCGCCAACATCGTGCTCGGACGCTATGTCGCCGGTCATGTTCCGCCATTCACGCTGACATTCCTGCGCTGGATCGGCACGTTCCTCGTGGTCGCGCCCTTCGCGTGGCCCTATCTGCAACGTGACTGGCCGACCATGCGCCGGCGCCTTCCGCTGCTGCTGGTGCTGGCGCTGACCGGCTTCGCGCTCAACAACGCGCTGTCCTATTGGGGCCTGCAGCACACCCAGGCGCTGAACGCGCTGCTGATCCAGTCGTCGGGGCCGCTGTTCGTTGCGCTGTGGTCGCTGGTGCTATTCGGGGTGCGGCTGTCATGGATGCAGGCGGCCGGCATCCTCGTCTCGCTGCTCGGCGTGCTCGTCATCGTGCTGCGCGGGGATCTCGCCGCGCTGGCGGCGATCCAGGTCAACGCCGGTGACATCAGTTTCGCCGGCGCGTTGTTCGTGTTCGGACTGTACTCCGCCCTGATGCCGAAACGCCCGCGGATCAATCCGCTCTCGCTGATCGCGTTCACGACCGGATGCGGCGGGCTGATGCTGTTGCCGCTGGTGGGATGGGAAATCTCGGCCGGCGAGATGCTGACCTTCGACACGCTCACGGTATCGACGGTCGTCTTTGTCGTGCTGTTTCCCTCGACGCTGGCCTACATCTTCTACAACCGCGGGATCGAGCTGATCGGACCCAACCGCGCCGCGCCGTTCTTTCATCTGGTGCCGGTGTTCGGCTCGGTGATGGCGATCATGCTGCTCGGCGAAAAGCCGGAGCTGTTTCATCTGGTCGGCTACGTGCTGGTGCTGGCCGGTATTTTCACCGCATCGCGGCGCGGATCGGCCGGGAAACGTCCCGCTTCCTGACTCGCAATTCGCCACGACTTCGCGCAATCTTCTGCCCAAGCGATCGGCGCAAGTCACCGCCTCGGTGACATGACGACCGGCGTGTCAAAAAAACTGACAGGGGCGGAGACAGCGAAAATGAATTTTCTGAGACCAACGACATCGTCGATTGCCGGATTGATTGCGCCGGCACTTGCCGTCGCGGCGGGCGTTCTGGCTGCCGGACCATCGGCCGCGCAGACACCCTGGCCGGCGCCGGGCAAGAACATCACGCTGGTGCTTCCGTTCGCGGCGGGCAGCGGCACCGACACCACGACCCGCATCATCTCGAAGGATCTCGGCAAGGCGCTGGGCGCCAACATCGTCATCGAAAACAAACCCGGCGCCAACGGCTCGATCGCGGCGAGCTATGTCGCGCGCGCGGAAGCCGACGGCTACACGATTTTCGTCACGACCAATACGTCGCACTCGGCCAATCCGTATCTGCTGAAGAACATGACGTACGATCCGATCAAGGATTTCACGCCGGTCGCGCGCACCGGCGACCTGCCCTTCATGCTGGTGATCGATCCGAAGCTGCCGGTCAATTCGGTCGCCGAACTGATCGCATTGGCGAAAAAGGAGCCCGGCAAGCTGTCCTATGCCAGCGGCAGTTCGTCGGCCATCGTCTCCGGCGCGACATTCGGGACGCTCGCGGGGATCGACCTGCTTCATGTGCCCTACAAGAGTTCGCCGCCGGCGCTGACCGACGTGATCGCCGGCCGGGTCTCCATGATGTTCGTGGACGTGCTGACCGGCCTGCCGCACGTCAAAGGCGGCGCGCTGAAGGCGCTCGCAGTCACGACAAAGCAGCGTTCCGCGCTGCTGCCGGAGCTGCCGTCGATGGACGAAGCGGGCGTGAAGGGCTTCGACATCACGTCCTGGCAGGGTTATCTCGGCCCGGCCAATCTGCCGAAGGACATCGTGACCAGGCTCAACGCCGAGATTCGCAAGATCGTCGAAACGCCAAGCGTCAAGAAAGAGCTTGCCGAACGCGGCATGGAAGCGTTTTCCGGCACGCCCGAGAGCTTCGACAAGTTTCTGAAGGAGCAGCTCGTGGTGTGGGAAAAGCTGATCCGCGAAGCCAAGATCGAGAAGCAGTGAGCTAATGCTGACTGTCGAGCAACCTACGATGTCGTCCCCGCGAAAGCGGGGACCCACTGCTCGAAACAAACTCATGGTGACCGAAGATGGGTGTGACGTACCACATCTACATTCTCGCGAGCCAGCCCAACGGCACGCTCTATATCGGCATCACAAATAATCTTGCTCTTCGGCTATCTCAGCATAAGGGCGGGCACGGATCGGAGTTCGCGCAACGCTATGCTGTTAATCGTCTTGTCTACGTTGAAGGCTACGACACGCCTTCAGATGCGATCCGCCGGGAGAAACAACTTAAAAAATGGAATAGGGCCTGGAAAATCGAACTCATCGAGAAAGACAATGCGGATTGGCGGGATCTGTCTGACCTCGCCATCTCCGGGATTTCTTAGGAAGCGTGGGTCCCCGCTTTCGCGGGGACGACACCCTGTACGTAGCTATATTTCGCTACCGCGAGCGTTAAGCCGCCCGCACCTTGCCAAGGAATTCGTCCACCGCCGTGCGCAGCATGCCCGACTGCTGGTCGAGATCGCGGGCGCTGGTGAGAACGTCCGACGCCGCGGTGCCGGTCGCAGCCGCAGCGGCGCTGACGCCACCGATGTGATCGCTGATCTCGCTCGATCCCGCCGCCACCGACTGGATGTTGCGCGCGATCTCGCGGGTTGCGGCACCCTGCTCTTCGACGGCGCTGGAGATGTTCATCGTGATCTCGCTCATCCGCGCGATCGTCTCGGTGATCCCGCCGATCGACACCACCGCGTCGCTGGTGGTCGCCTGCATGGCGGCAACCTGCGCGGAGATTTCCTCGGTGGCCTTGGCGGTCTGGTTGGCCAGCGCCTTGACCTCGGACGCCACCACCGCGAAGCCGCGGCCGGCTTCGCCTGCGCGCGCCGCCTCGATGGTCGCGTTCAGCGCGAGCAGGTTGGTCTGCGCAGCGATGGAGTGGATGAGCTGGACCACCTCGCCGATCTTCTCGGCGCCGCTGGAGAGCACCTGAACCGTCGCGTTGGTGCGCTCGGCATCGCCCACGGCCTTGCTGGCGATTTCGTTGGACTGGTTGACCTGGCGCGCGATCTCGGCGACCGAGCTCGACAATTCTTCCGCCGCAGCCGCGACCGTTCCGACATTGTTCGAAGCCCGCTCCGAGGCCGATCCCACGGTCGCCGCGCGTGCGCTGGCATCCCGGGCAGACGCGGTCATGGATTCCGCCGTCGTCTGCATGCCGGCCGCCGAGGCCGATACCGAACGCACGATGCCGTTGACGCTGCTCTCAAAGCTGCTGGCAATGCTGTTCATCATCGCCTTGCGCTCCGCAGCGGCGCGTTCCTGAGCTTCGGCGTCCACTTTCTCGATATCGCGGATGCGGATTGCGTTGTCCTTGAAAACCTGCACGGTCGCGGCCATCGCGCCGATTTCATCGCGGCGGTCACTGCCGGGAATGTTTTCCTCAAGCTGACCGTCCGCCAGCGTCTGCATGCGGGCGCCGAGTTGGCCGAGCGGCTTGGTGATGCTGCGGCCGATCATCCAGGCAACCGCGCCGGAGAATGCGCCGATCAGGAGAGTGGCGATCGCGAGCGCGACAATGATGGGCTTCAGCTTGGCGTCGAGATCGTCGAGATAGGCGCCGGTGCCGACGAACATGTTCCAGCCGGGGATCGCCACGGCATAGGACAGCTTGCGGATCGGCTTTTCCTCGCCGGGCTTGAAGTATTCATAACGCAGGGTCACGTCGCCCTTGGCGGCAACGCCGTCGCGCAGTTCGCGCGCCAGCTTGCGGCCGTTGGTCTCGACGTCGATCTGGTTGCTACCGATTTTCTTGACGTCCGGCGTCGCGACCGTGACGCCGTCCATGGTGTAGGCGAACATGTAGCCGTCGCCCTTGTCGTAGGTCATGGTCCGGGCAATGCGGGCAAATTCCGCGATCGCGGCGTCCTTGGTCATCTTCCCGGCATCGACCTGCTTCTGCAGCCCGGTCGCTGTGTTGAGCGCGGTTTCCACCAGCGCGTGGGTCTGAGCCTCGCGGGCGCTCACCATTTCACGCTGCATCATGTAGGCAGAGTACAGGCCGGCTGCGCTGAGGCCGAGCAGGGTCACGCCGACCAAAATACCGAGCTTGGCGGCGATGGGAAGGTTGTTCAGGAATTTCACGATGACACTCCGGGGCGGGACCGCGCTTCTGCGCAGGTTCGTCCACCGAACTATCGAAACTTCCTTTCGGCTTCCTTACCCCGCCACCTTCGCGGACTCTCTTTCGCCGAAAACAAAACGGGCCGGAGAAAACTCCGACCCGTTTTTTTGATTTTCGGAGTTGTTTCCAATTGGCGTCGTCCCGGCGAAGGCCGGGACCCATCACCCCTGTCGAAGTTGCTGACAAGGAAGAAGCCTTCGGCGATCTTGCTCAATTGAGCAGCCGGTGGTTATGGATCCCGGCCTACGCCGGGACGACGATGATGATGGACGTGCGTTCAGAACGTCAGCGCCTCAGAACGTCAGCACCTTGGCCTGCTTGACCTGCGGCAACGCCGAGACCTTGGCGAGGACATCGGCCGGCACCGCGCCATCGACCTCGACCAGCGCGATGGCGTCGCCGCCCTGCTCGTTGCGGCCGAGATGGAAGGTCGCGATGTTGATCTTGGCATCGCCGAGCAGCGAGGCGAACTTGCCGATGAAGCCCGGCTTGTCCTCGTTGGTGATGTAGATCATCGACTTGCCGAACTCGGCATCGACGCGGATGCCCTTGATGTCCACAAGGCGCGGCTTGCCGTCGTGATAGACCGTGCCGGACACCGACCGCTCCTGCCGTTCGGTCGCGACGGTGACCGTGATCAGGCTTTCATAGTCGCTCCGCGCGGCGCGGGTCACTTCGTCGACCACCATGCCGCGCTCCTTCGCCACCACCGGCGCGGAGACGACGTTGACGTCGCCCAGCATCGGCCGCAACAGCCCGGTCAGCGCCGCCGAGGTCAGCGCCTTGATCTTCATGTCCGCGACCACGCCTTCATAGGTGATGGTGACCTTGGCGATACCGGTCTCGGTGAGCTGGCCCGCGAACGAGCCGAGCTTTTCGGCGAGTTCAATGAACGGCTTCAGCTTCGGCGCTTCTTCCGCCGTGATCGAGGGGAAGTTGACGGCGTTGGAGATCGCACCGGTCAGGAGGTAATCCGACATCTGTTCGGCGACCTGCAACGCGACGTTTTCCTGCGCTTCCGTGGTGGATGCGCCGAGATGCGGCGTGCAGATGACGTTGGGATGACCGAACAGCACGTTGGTCTTGGCCGGCTCCTCCACGAACACGTCGAAGGCTGCGCCCGCGACCTGACCGGAATTCATCGCATCGACCAGCGCCTGCTCATCCACCAGACCGCCACGCGCGCAATTGATGATGCGCACGCCCTTCTTCATCTTGGCGAGCGAGGCCGCATCGATGATGTTCTTGGTCTTGTCGGTGAGCGGCGTGTGCAGCGTGATGAAGTCGGCGCGCTTGAACAGATCCTCAAGCTCGACCTTCTCGATGCCGATGTCCTTGGCGCGCTCCGGCGACAGGAACGGATCGAACGCGATGACCTTCATGCGCAGCCCAAGCGCGCGGTCGGCGACGATCGAGCCGATGTTGCCCGCGCCGATCACGCCGAGGGTCTTGGCGGTGATCTCGACGCCCATGAAGCGGTTCTTTTCCCACTTGCCGGCCTGGGTTGAAGCATCGGCGGCAGGAATTTCGCGGGCCAGCGCCAGCATCAGCGTGATGGCATGCTCGGCGGTGGTGATCGAATTGCCGAACGGCGTGTTCATCACGATGATGCCCTTGGCCGTGGCGGCCGGGATCTCGACGTTATCGACGCCGATGCCGGCGCGGCCGATCACCTTCAGCTTCGTGGCCTTCTCGAGGATCTTCGCGGTCGCCTTGGTGGCGGAGCGGATCGCGAGGCCGTCATAGTTGCCGATGATTTCGGCGAGTTTGTCCTTGTCCTTGCCGAGATCGGGCTGGAAATCGACCTCGATGCCGCGATCCTTGAAGATCTGGACGGCGGCCGGGGACAACGCATCGGAAATGAGAACTTTAGGCTTGGACATGGAAGCTCCAATCAGAAATTTGGGGGACGCTGGCGGTTCTGCCGCGTCTCGATGATTTCGTAGTGTTGCGATGTCGCGTCGAAGCGCGACAGCACGGCACGCGCCTTGTCCGGCACGACGCCTTCTTCGTAGTTCGGCCCGGCGAAGGCGATCACCGCGTCGAGCGTCTCGAACGTCATGATGGTGACGAACTCGACCTCCGCGCCGGCGTCGCGCCGCAGAAGCTGAATGTCGTGAAAGCCCGCGACCCTGCGAGCCAGAATTCCCGGAAAGATTTCCGTCCGCAGCAGACGTTCGTAAACGTCTGCGTTCGCGGGCGTGGTCCAGCCATGCCAGATGCGCGAGATCATGAAGGCCTCCGAAGCGGAGAACCCCTCCCCCATTATGGGAGAGGGAGACGTCATCTTTGGAAAATCACGCTGCCTTGGCGAGCGAAGCCTTGGTCTCGGCGAACGCCCAGTCGATCCATTGCGTCAGGATCTCGACGTCCTTGGCCTCGACCGTCGCGCCGCACCAGATGCGAAGGCCTGCGGGGGCATCGCGGTAGTGCGCGAAGTCGTAACCCGCGCCTTCCTTCTCCACCGCGGCAACCAGCTTCTTAGCGAAGTCAGCCTGTGCATCGGCGGACAGCGACGTAATCGCCGGATCGACCACCTTCATGCACACCGAGGTGTTGGAGCGGATCGCCGGATCGGCGGCGAGAAAATCCACCCACGGCGTCTTCGCCTTCCAGTCCGCGAGCACCTTGGTGTTCGCGTCGGCACGCGCCATCAGCCCCTTGAGGCCGCCGACGGATTTCGCCCAGTTCAGCGCATCGAGATAGTCCTCGACGCAGAGCATCGACGGCGTGTTGATGGTTTCGCCTTCGAAGATGCCGGCGTTGAGCTTGCCGCCCTTGGTCATGCGGAATATCTTCGGCAGCGGCCAAGGCGGCGTGTAGCTCTCGAGCCGAGCGACAGCGCGCGGCGACAGGATCAGCATGCCGTGCGCGGCTTCGCCGCCCAGCGCCTTCTGCCAGGAGAAGGTGACGACATCGAGCTTCGGCCAGTCGAGCGGCTGCGCGAACGCGGCGGAGGTGGCGTCGCAGATGGTCAGGCCTTCGCGGTCGTCACGGATCCAGTCGGCGTTCGGAACCCGCACGCCGGAGGTGGTGCCGTTCCAGGTGAAGATGATGTCCGAGTTCCTGTCGGCCTTCGACAGATCGGGAATCTCGCCATAGCCCGCGTGGAGCTTGACGACATCCTTGAGCTTCAATTCCTTGACGACGTCGCTGACCCAGCCTTCGCCGAAGGATTCCCAGGCGATGGTGGTGACGGGGCGCGGCCCGAGCAGCGACCACAGCGCCATCTCGACGGCACCGGTGTCGGACGCCGGCACGATGCCGATCTTGTAGTCGGCAGGAACTTCAAGCACTTCGCGCGTCAGATCGATCGCGAGCTTGAGCTTGGCCTTGCCGACCTTCGCGCGATGCGAGCGACCGAGGGCTGCGTCCTTGAGATTTTGGGGGTTCCAGCCGGGGCGCTTGGCGCAGGGGCCGGACGAAAAATGCGGCACGTTGGGCCGCGAGGCGGGCTTCGCTACAGTCATAGTCTATCCTTCCAGATAGCTGCCTCCCGGTGGGGGGAGGTTTCCCGCCGCCGTGAATATGGGAGGTTCTGGACTTCGTCAAGAAACTTCCCGTGCGGACGATCACAAAGCTGGCATGCGGGAGGTGTGCGCAATCATCAATCGGGTCGTCCCGGCGCAGGCCGGGACCCATAACCACCAGCCCCTCCGATGAAATGAGGAGTTTTCAGTTATCTACCTCGATGACAGGGAGTATGGGTCCCGGCCTGCGCCGGGACGACGCGGAGTTAAAGACCACATATCTTCGGGCCGTGAGCAAGCCTCAGAGCCCCAGCACCTTCTCCGAGTCCGCAATCCAGCGCCGCACCGAGGCGTAGCCGTCGAGGTGAAAGCCGCCTTCATGGGCGACGCGGGTATAGGCCAGCAGCGCCACGTCCGCGAGCGACAGCGCATCCCCGACCAGAAACCGCGTGTCGTGAAGCTGATGCTCCATCCGCGCCAGCGCGAAGTAACCACGCTTGACCTTCTCGGGATCAAGCTCGCCCTGCGACTTGCCGAGATAGAACATCTGGAAACGGCAGACCGCGAGATAAGGCTCGTGGCTGTACTGCTCCCAGAACAGCCACTCATCCATCTTTGCGCTGAGAAATGCCTCGGCGGGGATCAGGTCGGTGCCGCGCGCCAGATAGCGGATGATGGCATTGGACTGCGCCAGCGTGCGTCCATCATCGAGTTCGAGCACAGGCACCTGCCCCGCTCCGTTGAGCTTGAGAAATTCCGCCGTGCGGCTTTCGTTCTTCAGGGTATCGATCTCGACCCAGGTGTAGCGGCGCGAAAGCCTGTCGCACACCCATTTCACCTTCTGGCAATTGCCGGATTTCAGGTCGCCATAGATTTTCATGACCGCACCTTCCCGATGGCCGCCGCTTTCTTAAGGCGAGCAGCACAACAGGCGATGCGGCCGCTGTCAACGACAGCAGCCGCAGGAAACAATTGTGCAAGAAACTATCGCGGATAGCGGATCAATCAGAACCGGTAGCCGAGACCGCCGCGCACCGTGTTGATGCTGGTATCGATGGGGCCGGTGAACTTGAGATACTCCCACTCGCCGCGAACGAAGAGGCCCCCAACCAGCATGATGTCGACGCCGACGCCCGCCGCGTACCCGTAGATAAATCGATTGTTCTGCGACTCGGTTGCGCTGACCGAGAATGGAACGGTCTGGTTCGGCGGATTATTGTTCACCTGCGTTCCCGAGACCGTCGCCGACTTCATGACGTTGGCCTGCCCCAGCGATACGCCGCCGAACACGTACGGCAGGAAACTCCCCCAAGCATATCCGGCGCGAGCACGCACCGAGCCCATGTCCGTGATCTTGAACTGCGCCGCGGCCGTGTAATCCACATAATCGGTGAAATTGTTCGAGTCCGTGAAAAACCGCGACATCGTTCCTGATGTGTTGCCACCGAAGCTGCCGTGCATGTAGTTGGCCTCGATGCCGAGCACGACGTCATCCCATTGGGAGTTGTAGCCAACGAAGCCGCCAAAGCCGTTGCCCTTTTGCGAGACCTTGCCGAGCACCGGCCATTTCGATGCATGGCCATCGCCTTCGATTGTGGTGCCGTTCAAAAGGCTCGCCACCATGGCGCTTGTCGCGTTGGAAAAATTCATATCGGATGAGCCGGTGCCGGCCTGCCCGCCGATGTAGACGCCCTGCCATCGCGGGATCACTCCATCGCGAACGCTTCCGCGCAGGATCGGCAGGTCTTCGGGATAATCCGCCGCCTGTGCGCCCTGCACGGCTCCGGCCATCATCATCGCCAACACAATCCGACGCATCACGAAACTCCGTCATAAACGCTTAACTACGTTCGATGATGCCGCGTTAACCTTAATCATTCGTTCTCGCAGCGCGTGTCGCGCAAAAGAAAACGGCGCGGAAAAATCCGCGCCGTTGAAATTTGTCGGGAGGGAAGAAGAAGTCCGATCAGCCCTTGCGCATGAGCGGCAGCATCGGCGGAGCGTAAGCCGGCACCGGATCGATCGCCCAGCGCATGCCAAACTTGAGATCGTGGGACGTGATGCCCTTGAAGTGCATCGGGTTGTTCACGGCGTTGATGCCGTTCCAAGTATACATGTCGCCGGTGATGCCATCGCCGAGGTCGGCGTAGCGATAGGCAAGTTCCATGGTCAGGCTCGGATTGACCTTGTAAGCGAGACCGGCGTGCACGGCCCATGCGAAATTCCACTTCGAGGCAGTGTCGCCGAAGGCAAGGCTCGCAGCCGGTTGGCCGGTGTCAGTGAAGCCCGAGATCGTGTTGCGCGAACCACCGACGCCCGCGCCGATGAACGGCGTGATGCACCACCAGGTGCCGAGATCGAAGTAGGCGTTGGCGAGAACAAGCCATTCGGACTTGCTGCCGGTGTAGGTGTTGGTGCTTGTCGGCACGCCATTGAACGACACGATGTCGGTGCCGTGGAAATTCGACTTGCCGCGATACTCACCGGTCACGTCCGCGCGGAACCAGTTGTTGAAGCGATAACCGGCGCCGAGACCAAAGATACCTGCGCTGTCAAAGCCGAGGCCGGTGTTCTGCACGGTCGTTCCGGGCGTGTAGTAGAGCGCGTTGTCGAGGCGCTTGACCTGCTGATTGCTGAATCCGATATCGCCGCGCAGATACCAGCCGCCGAAGTCCTCGACCGGAGGCGGGACATACATGGGCGGCATGGGCAGGTCGGCAGCGAGGGCCGCCGTCGACATCAAAGACGCCGCTCCTGCGGCGAGCAAATTCTTCAGAGTACGCATTGGGTCCGGTCCTTTCGTCCGGTGAGGCAAACAAAAAGCCTCACTCACAAAACTCATGGCCGGACGATGCCAGCAAATGCTTAAGCGGCACTTAACCCTAATTCTTAACCGCGATTTTTAATCTGGCTTAAGCGAGACGGTAAATGTTTACACAACGCGCGCGGCATCGCGCGCCGCAAGTCCTAACGATGTGTTGATGAATTGGTCAGGAATTCTGACGCAACGTCTTCGGCGGATTCGCGTCGACTTGCGTTTTGTAATTGCCAGGGGAGTGGTGCCCGCACGACCGAACATGCGTCTTGCACATTGTCATGGCCGGGCTTGTCCCGGCCATCCCGATCACGGAAAGCACAGTGCCTTGATCGTCGGGATCACCGGGACGAGCCCGGTGATGACATTGTGCATACGTCAGAGCTTGTGGTGTTTGATCTAGCGTTCGTCATGGCCGGGCTCGTCCCGGCCATCCACGTCTTGCTTGTTACGAGCCGTAAAGACGTGGATGCCCGGGACGAGCCCGGGCATGACGTCGAGGGATTGCGCTTCTTAAAGCGAGTGTCAGAGCTTGTGGCGCTTCATCTGCGGCAGGAACACAGCGAGCAAGCCAATCGCCGGCAGGAATGCGCAGACCTGATAGACGAAGTTGATGTCCTTCCAGTCCGCGACCTGACCGAGCACTGCGGCGCCGATGCCGCCGAACCCGAACGCCATGCCGTAGAACAGTCCGGAGATCATGCCGAGACGATGCGGCATCAGTTCCTGCGCATAGACAATAATCGCGGGCGTCGCTGACGAAATGATGAAGCCGATGATGATACTCAGCACCGCATTCCAGTAGAGGTCGACGTAAGGCAACGCGAGCGTGAACGGCAGCGCGCCGATGATCGAAAACCAGATCACGTACTTGCGGCCGAAGCGATCGCCCAGTGGGCCGCCGAAGAATACGCCGACCGCGCTCGCGCCCAGAAACAGGAACAGATAGATCTGCGACGCCTGTGTGCTGACGCCAAACTTCTGCATCAGGAAGAAGGTGTAGTAGCTGCCGATGCTTGCGGTGTAGAACGTCTTCGAGAACAGCAGCACCATCAGCACGGTGAGCGCGACCATGGTGCGCGTCGACGACGGCCCATCTTCCGGCAGGGACGTATGAGCGCTCTTGCGCTGCGCGATGCGCGGCTCGTACCAGCGCCCGATCTGCCACAGCACAACGATGGCGAGCGCCGCGACCAGCGAGAACCAGGCGATGCTGCCCTGCCCGAACGGCACGATGATCAGTGCTGCGAGCACTGGACCGATCGCCGTCCCGAGATTGCCGCCGACCTGAAACACCGATTGCGCCATGCCGACGCGGCCGCCCGATGCCATGCGTGCGATGCGTGAAGATTCCGGATGGAAGACCGCCGAGCCGGTGCCGACAAGGCCGGCGGCCAGCAGGATCACCCAGTAATGATGCGCGACGCTGAGCAGGATCAATCCCGCGAAGGTAAAGCCCATGCCGAGCGCGAGCGAGAACGGCTTCGGATACTTGTCGGTGTAGGCGCCGATCACCGGCTGCAGCAGCGACGAGGTGAACATGAAGGCCAGCGTGATCATGCCGATCTGGCCGAAGTCGAGCGCGTAATTGTCCTTCAGGATCGGATAGACCGACGGGATCAGCGATTGCATCAGGTCGTTGAGAAGATGCGAGAAGCTGATGGCGCCGATGACGGCGAACGCGGGCGCGGCCGGAGCCGGTGTCGCCGGTGCATCCACGACGATAGGCGCAACGAGGGTGTCTTCGGACAGGATAACGGGCTTGTTCACGGCAGCTTCCCGGCAATTTTCCAGATCGAATGAACCACGAAATACAAATTCAGCGGCGATCCCACCAGTCGCGATTGACCATGGCTGATGTGCCGGATTGGCGAGACTGCGGCAATTCAAAGGTTATTGGGGCGTCCCGGCCAACGGGTCCGGCTTCGCCGGCCCAATGACAGGCTCCGGCCGGGACCCATAACCACATCGCTCTCAATTGAGCAGCGTGGCTGGACGTCTTTTCACAACAAAGCCGACAGGGAGTATGGGTCCCGGCCTTCGCCGGGACGACACAGAGATTTTACGCCGCCGCGGACGCCGTTCCCAAAGCCGAGACAATCATATCGACGGCTTCCTCGACGAGGTCGCGGTTATCGCCCTCGCCCATCACGCGAATGACCGGCTCGGTCCCGCTTGGGCGGATCAGCAGGCGGCCGCTGCCGTTCAGGCGCTTCTCGGCATCGACGATCGCCGACTTCACACCTGGATTGTCGAGCGGCTTGCCGGTGCGGTAGCGCACGTTCTTGAGAATCTGCGGCATCGGCTCGAAGCGGTGGCAGACTTCCGAGACCGGACGGCCGAGGCGCTGCACCACGGCCAGAACCTGCAACGCTGCGACGAAGCCGTCGCCGGTGGTCGCGAAGTCGGACATGATGATGTGACCCGACGGCTCGCCGCCGAGGTTGTAGCCGCCCTTCTGCATCTGTTCGAGCACGTAGCGGTCGCCGACCGGCGTGCGCAGCAGTTCGATGCCCTGCTCTTTCAGGTAGCGTTCCAGACCGAGATTGGACATCACCGTGGCGACGATGCCGGGCTTGGCCAGCCGTCCGTCGTCCTTCCAGCTCTGCGCGATCACCGCGAGAAGCTGATCGCCATCGACCACATGGCCGCGCTCGTCGACGATGATGACGCGATCGGCGTCGCCATCGAGCGCGATGCCGATGTCGGCGCGCATCTCACGCACCTTGCGCGACAGCGCTTCCGGCGAGGTGGAGCCGCATTCCTTGTTGATGTTGAAGCCGTCGGGGTCGACGCCGATGGAGATGACGTCGGCGCCGAGCTCCCACAGCGCTTCCGGCACCACCTTGTAGGCAGCACCATTGGCGCAATCGACCACGACGCGAAGGCCGTCGAGGCTGAGATCGCGCGGCAGGGTGCGCTTGGCGAATTCGATATAGCGATCATGCACGCCGTCGATGCGGCGGGCGCGGCCAAGACTGGCGCTCTGGGCGAGACGCTTGTCGAGATTCTCGTCCATCAACTGTTCGATCTGCATTTCGACATCATCGGACAGCTTGAATCCGGCGGGGCCGAACAGCTTGATGCCGTTGTCGTCGAACAGATTATGAGACGCTGAAATCATCACGCCGAGATCGGCGCGCATCGACTTGGTCAGCATGGCGACCGCCGGCGTCGGCATCGGGCCGAGCAGGAGCACATCCATGCCCACCGAGGTGAAGCCCGCCACCATGGCGTTTTCGATCATGTAACCGGACAGGCGGGTGTCCTTGCCAATCACCACGCGATGACGATGGTCGCCGCGCTGAAACACCAGCCCGGCAGCCTGCCCGACCTTGAGCGCCAGTTCAGGCGTGATCAGGCCATTGGCGCGGCCACGAATGCCGTCGGTCCCGAAATATTTGCGCACCATGAATTCCCCTGCTCCGCCGCGTCTCCGGCCAGGTCCCCGAAAAGCACCTGTTTGGCTCTGGCGAACGCCCCATTCTAGCGGAGAGCGAGTTATAATGCCTCTGCGGGCGGTAATCCTTCAAATAATATGATGAATCATTACCGCCGCCCGAAGCGGGCGGCGGCTTCTATCTACTTGACCTATAAAGACTTTATAGCAAGCCCTGCCTTGGCGAGGCTCCCGGGGAGACCATTTCAGCCTTTCCGCTTGATGTCTTCGTCGTGCTTGGAAGGGGCGGGCTGGGTCACGCTGACCGGGTCCGATCCCGGAAATGACTCTTCCAGACCCTCGTTCAGAGCGTCATCGAGCTTGTCCTTTTGGACCTTGGAGCCCTTCGCGTCCTTGCCTTGATCCCCGACTTTGTGGCCCGAAATCTTGTCGTCACGCGCCTTGGTGCCTGCGTCAGCCATCGTAAGCTCCTGTGTTGGTTCACAGGACAACGTCCGGGGACGACCCATGTTCCGGCGGCAATGGCCGCTGTCAGTTCTTGGGCTCAGGCTCGACGTGCTGGTCCGGCTGGGTCAGCTTGACCGAGTCGGAGGCGGGAAAAGTGTCCCGCAAGGCTTCATCCAGCTCCTCGTCCAGCTTGCGCTTCTCGGCTTCCGCCTCTTTGGCGGACTTGGCTGATTTGGGACTCGAGGTTTTGTTGCTCATGAGCCTCTCCACGGCGCAGCGGCTATTTGCGTGCGCCTCAACCATGATAGATGATCGTCCGAGGGCGTTTTCGCAAGAAAATGCCCCATTTTAAATGCGCGTATTCTGGTCGCAAAACCGGTGCCCACTTTTGCGGAATACGCGCCAAGAAATTCAATGACGTGAGGATGCGTCCATGAAGAACATTACCTGCATCGAGGATCTGCGGCTGCTTCACAAGCGCCGTGTGCCAAAGCCCTTTTTCGACTACGTGGACGGCGGCTCCTATGCGGAAGAAACCCTGCGCGCCAATGTCAGCGACATGCAGAAGTACAAGTTTCGCCAGCGCATTCTTGTGGACGTCTCGAAGCGTGAGCTGAACACCACCATCCTCGGCGAGCCCGCCGCGATGCCGCTGATCCTGGCGCCGGTCGGCTCGACCGGCATGCAGTATGGCGACGGCGAGATCTACGCCTGCCGCGCCGCGCAGGCGCTGGGGATTCCCTACACGCTCTCGACCATGTCGATCTGTTCAATTGAAGACGTCGCGGCGAACGTCGACAAGCCGTTCTGGTTTCAGCTTTACGTCATGAAGGATCGCGGCTTCGCCGAGTCGCTGATCGAACGCGCCATCGCCGCGAAATGCAATGCGCTGGTGCTGACCGTCGATCTGCAGGTGCTGGGGCAGCGCCACGCCGACGTCAAGAACGGCCTGTCGGTGCCGCCGAAGTTGCTGACACTGAAAAACATCATCGACTTCGCCACCAAGCCGGGCTGGGTTTCCGGGATCCTGAAAGGCAAGAGCAGGAATTTCGGCAACATCGCCGGTCACGTCGCGGGCTCGCAGGATCTCGGCTCGGTCTCCGAATGGGTCGCCTCGCAGTTCGACACCACGCTGAACTGGAAGGACGTCGAATGGATCCGCAGCATCTGGCCGGGCAAGCTCATCATCAAGGGCATCCTCGATGTCGCCGATGCGCGCGAGGCAGTGAAGACCGGCGCGGAAGCAATCGTCGTGTCGAACCACGGTGGCCGCCAGCTCGACGGCGCACCGTCATCGATCTCGGTGCTGCCGGAGATCGTGCAGGATGTCGGTTCGCAGACTGAAATCATGTTCGACGGCGGCATCCGCTCCGGTCAGGACGTGATGCGCGCGCTGGCGCTCGGCGCGAAGTCCTGCATGATCGGACGCGCCTATATCTACGGCCTCGGCGCCGGAGGGCAGGCTGGCGTGACCATGGCGCTCGATCTGATCGGCAAGGAGCTGAGCACGACGATGGGCCTGTGCGGCGTCAACCGCATCGAGGAAATCGACCGCCGCGTGCTGACGGATTACATGCAAACCAACGCGGTGAGCAGCCCGAGGAATTGACGCACGAGGCACACGTAGCCTTAACTTCGTCATGGCCGGGCTTGTCCCGGCCATGACGGAAAAACGCGGATCGCCCTAAGGTACCACCGTTACTGACAACTCCATGACGTGGTCACGTTGTCCTTGGCCATGGTCGCCGTGCAGGTCTTCTGCTGAATCTCATCGGAGCCTTGCGCCTTCAGCTTCACGAAGCCCGCGAGTTCGCGAGGACCACGGCGAAGCATCGATATCTCGGTCACCGTCATGTTCTTCGCGGCGAAGTCCATCTGCATGCGGTTCTTCACATCCTCGATCGCTGGCGGATTGAAGCCCTGCGCGCCGTGATAGACGGTCCAGGCGCTGTAGATCACCAGCGCGAGCGCCGCGAGCACAATGAATTTTCCGGTTCTGTTCACATCAATTCCCGTGTTGAGGCTCTAACAAATCTCGGGTCGTCCCCGCGCAGGCGGGGACCCATAACCCCTCAACTCTCGTGTTGCACCCAAAACGACGCGTTGCAACTTCCTGGCCGACTATGGGAGCCAAGGGAGTATGGGTCCCCGCCTGCGCGGGGACGACATTGTGTTTGTTGCAAGCATCTACTTTAGCAGATCCGCCTCGACCAGCGCCCGCAGTTCCGGCGTCACCGCCGGCCGCTTTCCAAACCACAATTCGAATCCGCGCACGGCCTGATGCAGCAGCATGCCGAGGCCGTCGGCAGTTTTCAGGCCACGTGCCTTGGCCGCTTTCAGAAGATCGGTTTCCAGCGGCACGTACACCAGATCCGCGACGCTCGCGCCCGCCGGCAACGCACCGACATCGATCTCCAGCGGCGGCTGTCCCTTCATGCCGAGCGAGGTGGTGTTCACCAGAAGCCCGGCACGCGGTAACACACCGCTGACGGCATCCCATGCCAGCGGCCGCACCTGCGCGCCGAACTGATCCGCCAGCAACTGCGTGCGCGACGCTGTCCTGTTCGCAAGATGCACACGCTTGATGCCGCGTTCGATCAATCCGAAAATCACTGCGCGCGACGATCCGCCCGCGCCCAGCACCAGCACCTCGTCCGCGCTGTCCCATCCCGGCGCGCTGGCGTCGAGATTGCCGATGAAGCCTTCGACATCGGTGTTGGTCGAACACAGTTCACCGTTATTGAAGTAGAGCGTATTGGCCGCGCCCACCGCTCGCGCGCGCGCATCGGGCATCGACAGCGCAAGCGCCTGCTCCTTGTGCGGGATAGTGACGTTCGCGCCCTTGTAGCCGCGCGCTTTGAGGCCGCCGATGAAATCCGCGAACGCTGCCGGCTCCACCGCCTCAATACGGTAATCGCCGTCGATGCCGAAGGACTTCAGCCAGTATTTGTGGATCAGCGGCGAACGCGAATGCGCCGCAGGCCAGCCGATCAGACACGCGGCAGGGGTGACGCTCATAAAGGCGGGCTCCGGCTCGATTCCGCATACGCACCAAATTCGTATGTGGATGGGTCAAATCACGCGTCGCCCGGCGCTGTCAATCGCTTGATCTCGGACACAGCGCTCGCGATGTCGGAACGGTATTTTGCCTGTGGCGGCCGCGCGCCGTAAGACAACAGCGTTCGCCGCACGGTGGGGGATGCGCCGGTGATGAACACCCGTACGCCCTGACGCCGCGCCTTGAGCGCGATCTGGGCAATGGCGTTGGCGGCGGTGGAGTCCAGCAGCGGCACCGCCTTGAAGTCGATCACCAGCGCCTTGTAGCCGGCGAGGCGATCGAGCACCGACGCCACCGCTGCCACCGCGCCGAAGAAGAATGCGCCGGTGATGCGATAGACCATGATGTCGCGATCAACGGCGAGCGCCGGATCGTAACGCTCGCGGTCGCCGTTCGACGCATCGGCCTTGTCGTCAACGGCGAGCGGCGCGTAGCTGTCGATACCGGTGATCTGCGACATGCGGTGAATGAACAGCAGCGCGCCGAGCGCAAAGCCGACCACGATGCCTTCGGTGAGATCGCGAAACACCGTGAGCAGGAATGTCGCGAGCAGCACGACCGCATCGCCCCACGATGTGCGGAGCAGCGTAGCGAATTCGTGCCTCTCCGCCATGTTCCACGCCACCACGGCGAGCACGCCTGCCAGCGTCGCCAGTGGAATGTAACTCGCAAGCGGCGCGGCCAGCAGCATGAACGCCAGCAGGAACATCGAGTGCAGCATGCCCGCCACCGGGCCGCGCGCGCCGGCGCGGACATTGGTCGCGGTGCGCGCGATGGTGCCGGTTACGCAGAGGCCGCCGAACAGGGCCGAGCCGATATTGGCAAAGCCCTGCGCAACCAGTTCGGAATTGGAGCGATGACGGCGACCGGTCATGCCGTCCGCGACCACCGCGGATAACAATGACTCGATGGCACCGAGCAGCGCGAAGGCGGCCGCATCGGGCAGCACGGCCTGAATTTTCGCCAGCGTGATCGTGGGAAATGACGGCATCGGAAAGGATTGCGGAATGCCTCCGAAACGCGTGCCGATAGTTTCCACCGGCAACGACAACAGCGCGGCGACCACGCCGGTAATCACGACCGCGATCAGCATGCCGGGCCAGGTCGGGCGCAACTTTCGCAAGGATGCGATGATGGCGACGGTCACGACCGAGATCGCCACCGCCGCGAAGTTCGTGGTGCCGATGGCGCGCCCGAGCGCTTCCAGCTTTGGAATGAGTTCGCCCGGCTCCTTGCCGCTCAGCGTAATGCCGAGCAGATCGCGGATCTGGCTTGCGAAGATGATGACGGCGATGCCGGCGGTGAATCCCACCGTGACGGGATAGGGAATGAACTTGATATAGGTGCCGAGCCGCAAGAATCCTGCGGCAATCAGGATCACCCCCGAGATCATTGTCGCCAGAAGCGCGCCGTCGATGCCGTGGCGCGCCACGGACGCCGCGACAAGAACAATGAACGCGCCTGCGGGGCCGCCGATCTGAAACCGGCTGCCGCCAAGCAGCGAGACAAGAAAGCCGCCGAAAATCGCGGCATAGAGTCCGCGATCAGGCGTGGTGCCGGAAGCAATCGCAATCGCCATCGACAGCGGCAGCGCGACGATGGCGACGGTCAATCCCGCGACTGCATCAGCGCGAAATGCATCGAGGCCATAGCCCTCGCGCAGGACCGTGACGAACTTTGGCATGAACAGTTCGGCGAATGTCGGCTGCGGCTGCCTCGACTGTGAACTCGATGCGTCCATGTGTTCTGCGCCTCACGCGGCATGGCCGCGTTGTTCGCCGGCGCGTCGGCCGGCCTAATTTTGTTCGCTTCGTCCCGGCGCGGGCTCTCTCAACCGCACGCCGCGTCCACCGCTTTCGCTGCGCGTGTTGTCGCCGATCAGATCGACGCCCGCGCGGTTCAGCGCATCGACGACCTTGGTCAGCGAATCCACGATGCCGCGCACATTGCCGCCGCTGGCTTCCATCCGCTGGATGGTCGGAAGCGACACACCGGACAATTCCGCGAGAGTCTTTTGGTCGATGCCCAGAAGTGCCCGCGCGGCCCGCATCTGCGATGACGTCATCAATGCCAGAATTCCATCTTGAGGGGCCAGAATGCAAGTATAAAACAGCCTTAGTGATGTATAATACATCACTAAGGCTGCTTTGCACGCTGATTTGACGACGATTTCTCACCTCTCCCCGTTCTTTACGAGGAGAGGTCGGAGGCTGAGCGCAGCGAAGCCTCCGGGCGAGGGGCCGAATTTCAACGAGAAAAGCCCCTCACCCGCTCGCTTCGCTCGCGGCCTCTCCCCGCACGCGGGGAGAGGTGAACACATCTCATCTGCCTACGCCGCTGCGCGATGAGCGGCGATGATCTGGTCCGCGGCGCGGCCGGTCACTTCGGACATGTGGTCGAACTGCCGGGTAAAGCCTCCTGACCCGGCCGTCGCCGAACGCACCTCCACGATCAGATCTCCGATCTCGGCCTCCGGCATCATCGCCCGCACCAGATCCCAGCCGGTCCAGCCTTCGCGGGTGTCGAAGCCGAGAATCTGGCCGCGCCGCCCGGACAGGATCGAGTTGATCTTCGCAGTCGCATCCGTCGGGCAGACGATCTCGACCACGTGGATCGGCTCAAGCAGAACCGGCGCGCATTGCGGCAGGGCTTCGGTGACGCCGACCCGGGCGGCGGTCCGGAACGCCTGATCGGACGAATCGACGCTGTGATAGGAGCCGTCCGTCAGCGTCACTTCCACATCGATCACCGGGAAGCCGAGCGGCCCGCGAGCGAGTCCGTCGCCGGCGCCCTCCTCGACCGCGCCGATATAATTCTTCGGCACCGCGCCCCCGACGATCTTCTCGATGAACACGTAACCGCTGCCGCGCGGCAGCGGCTTGATGACCAGCACCACGTCGCCGAACTGGCCGTGGCCGCCGGATTGCTTCTTGTGGCGTCCACGCTGGGTGATCGTCTTGCGGATGGTCTCCTGATAGCCCACCGGCGGCGCGTGCTGTTTCACGCTGACGCCGAAGCGATCCTGCAGCCGCTCGACCGCGACGCGCAGATGCATCTCGCCCTGCCCCCACAGCACCATCTGGTGGGTGAGCGGATTGTGGACGACACTCAGCGACGGATCTTCCTCGGTGAGGCGCGTCAGGGCCTGACCGAGCTTGACGTCGTCCTTGCGATCCGTTGCGGCGAGCGCCGTCGCCAGCACGGGTGCGGTCGGCGCAACATCCACCAGCGCTTCAGGCGCGGTCTTGCCCGTCGTCAGCGTATCTCCGGTCTTCAGCGCATCCAGCTTGCCGAGCGAAACCGTGTCACCCGCAACGGCCGATACACGCTTGGTGTCACCGCCGACATTCGGCGCAACAATTCCCGAGACGCGGCCATTGCCGCCACCTGACGACTGCACGGTGTCGCCGTCGGCGATATGACCGCGCAGAACACGCGTCAGCGACAGCTTGCCGCCGTGCTGAAGATGCGTGGTCTTCATGACGTAGGCGAGCGCTGTGGTCTCGTCGGAGACGCCGAGCCGTTCGGCGGTCGCCGCGACATCGGGCGCTTCATGACGCAAGGCCTTCAGCAAACGCAGCACGCCATTCTCGCGCGTGGCGCAGCCGAGCAGCACCGGGCAAATTTGCCCCTCGCGCAGTTCGCTGGCGAGATCGTCGAACACCGCATCGCGCGGCGGCGGAATGTCTTCGAGCAATTGTTCGAGCAGCCGGTCGTCGTGATCGGCGAGCTTTTCCAACATCGTGAGCCGGGCTTCCTTTTCGCGATCGCGATCGCCGGGATCGAGATCGATCACCTCGGAGGGCATGTGCTCCCGATAGACAAAGGCGCGCTCCAGCGCGAGATCGACGAAGCCGGCGATGAGATCGCCCTTCCAGATCGGGATCTGCCGCAGCACCAGCGGCGTGCGCGACGCCGGCTGCAACGTCGCCAGCGTTTCGCGAATGCGCTTGTTCGCCTTGTCGATCTTGTTCAGAAACAGAAAGCGCGGAATGCCGAGGTCTTCCAGCTCGCGCATGATCAGCTGCAACTGCGGCAGCTTGCGCTCGTCGGCTTCGCACACGATCACCGCGGCATCGACCGCCGGTAGTGCCGCACGCATGTCATGGGCGAACTCGACGGAGCCGGGACAATCGATAAAGGTGTAGCTGTCGCCCATGAAAGTCGTGGTCGCAGCAGTCAGGCCGACGCTCATGCGATGGTGCCGCGCCTGCGGAGATGAATCCCCGACGGTGTTGCATGCCTCGATGGTGCCTGCTTTGGGAATGGCCCCGGTCCGGGCCAGGATCGCTTCAAGAAGTGTAGTCTTGCCACTCTGAAATGGGCCCACCAGCGCGATGCACCGGGGACCACGGGGACTTCTCAGGTTGTCTTGTCCCATTTGCCGTCTCCTGTCTGGAGCACGGCCCGCATCGAGCGAGTCCCGGCGAAGCATGTCCTTGGGCAAGCCCTATGGGCTTGACCCGAGGGTGGAATCCGGTCGCCGCCGGAACACTCTTACATCAATGTTGCGCGCATTCCGCTCGCGCCAAGCCCACTTCTGCGGAATGCGCTCACGCGGGTCGGCATGATGATCGTCTCAAGGCGCGACGCGGTTGGCAAGCGGGAAACATGCCGCTGCGCAGCATCCCGCGATCACCTAAAGTTGCTGACCCGTTGCAGACATTATCGAAAACAAAAGGCCCGCCATGATGACGGGCCTTTGCAAAAATAATTCGTGCGGAAATCAGAACCGGCCAGGACGCAGTTCCAGGCTCTGCACGCCGCCCGCCACGCTCAATCCGGTCTGGCCCTGCACGCTGAGCGGCTGCAAGGCGAACGAGTTCTGCGAGCCGCCAATCATGGCGTTGGCGCCAAGTCCGACGCCGACGGCGGCGCTGGCGTTCACGCCCGCATAATTTCCCGACAGATCGCCCGAGCCGAGTTGTACGGTCGGCGCGAACACGGCCCACGACAATGCCGTCTCGGTGGTGATGCCGATATCGACGCCGATCTTGGTAATGCGCGCGGTATAAAGATCGTCCGGACGACCCTGCGAACGGAAGACGCAGCCCAGATTGGTGACCGAGCCGACGATCATGCCGACATTCGGACCGCCGCGGCATTCAAGCACGCCGACCTGGGTGCGGCCCGACTGCGCATGAACGACGATGGTCGACGCAACGAGGGCGACCGAGGCAGCGGACAGGAAGGTCGAAAGGCGGCGCATGGGATGTCTCCGGCTGAATGGCACGAAAAGAACGGATGATATGAAAGGAATAAGAAGGGTCCTCGCATCCAGTCATACATACCATGCGCGAATGTTCAATTGCCGCCCGTCGACAGCACTTAAAGAGTCACAAAAAAGGCCCGCATCAGCGGGCCTTTTTCATTCCGTTTTGTTAACTCAACCGCCTGGAGCGTTTTCCGGCGAAGTGGGCACCGGTTCGCCGCAGAAAGCGCGACCAACAAAACTTTTAGTGATGGCGGCGATGATGACGCTTCTTCTTGTAGGTGCGCTTAACGCTGACCGGCTGAAGCTCGAGGCCGACGACGCCGCCGGTCACGTTCACGCCAGTCTGGCCCTGCAGGCTGAGCGGCTGAAGCGCGAAGGAATTCTGCGAACCGCCCCACAGCAGGTTGCCGCCGCCGCCGAAGCCGAACGAGACGTTGCCGCCCACGCCGCCGTAGCTGCCAGCGAGGTCGCCGGGGCCAACGCGCCGGGTTGGCGCATGCACGGCCCAGGCAAGGCCGGTGTTCGCGGTGACGCCGAGATCGATGCCGAAGCGGCTGACATGCGCCAGATAAGGCTCCGGCCGGCGGCCTTCGCTGCGGAAGACGCATTCAAGCGTGGTCGCGGACGTGATGACCATGCCGACGTTCTGGCCGCCTTGGCATTCGAGCACGCCGACGCGCACGCCCTGCTGCTGCTGCTGTGCGTTCGCCGTAGCGACCGAGGCGACGAGAGCCGCGACTGCGACACCGAGGAGGGATGAAAGACGCATGAATTAGAACTCCAGATTGCAAGTTTGATTGGCGGCCGGACAAAAGGGAAGCGCCGTGTCAAAAACATGGCGCTTCGCCTATTTGCTTTCAAAATGTCGGCATAATTCGCAAGTGTTGCTTTATCGCAAGTTGCCGCAGAAGCGCTGGATGCGCTTGCTAGCCGGGCGTTCATGTCGTCGCGGCGGCGGCTTCTTCAATGAGCGCCGCGACCTCGCGCGGCATCGACGCAAGGGAGGCGTGGCTGGCTTTCAGGGTAATCACCTTCTTGGCTCCAAGCCGCCCGGACATCCATTCCTGATTTGCCGGGTCGATCATCCGGTCCTCGCTGGATATCTGATACCAGGACGGCTTTTTCTTCCATGCCGGCGCGGAGATTTCATCCGCAAATGTACTGGCAAGAGGCGCCTTCTGGGTCAGATCCTGACAAAAGCTTTCGTGATATTTGTCCGGCTTGACCCAGAGATAGCCGTCACTGTCAGGCGCAAGATTGGCAGCACCAGCCGGCGGATGCTTAGCCGTAATGCCACCCGGGCTTTCGCCGGCATCGGGAGCAAATGCCGCGATATACACCAGACCAACCACATTCGGCTGGTTACCTGCCTGCGTGATAACGGCCCCGCCGTACGAGTGACCGACCAGCAGGACCGGCCCAGCCTGCTGCGCAATCATCTTTCGGGTTCGCTCGGCGTCATTGGCAAGAGACGTTAACGGCAATTCGACGGCTTGAAGCGCGGTATGGCCTCGTCGCGCAAGCTCAACGATGACCTTGCTCCAATGCGCAGCACCGCCCCAGAACCCGTGCACCAGAATGATTGAAGGCTTGTCAGTCATGACCGTCCTCCCGAGGTTTAATCCTGGCCCCTCAGCTCACGGTACAGCGAACGGCCCACCTTGTCGAAAACAAGGTAGGCCGGAAAAACACCGCTCTAAGACAACGACTTGGCAGCTACTTGTTTATCGCAGGTTGCCGCAGAAGCGCTGGATGCGCTTGCAGGCTTCCTCGAGATCCGAGGTTTTCGTCGCGTAGGAGATACGAAACGCCGGGCCTAAACCGAATGCGGACCCCTGCACCACCGCGACGCCCTCCGTCTCCAGAAGCTCGGTCACGAAATCTTCATCGGTCTCGAGCTTCTTGCCCGACGGTGCGGTCTTGCCCATGGTGCCTGCGCACGACGGGTAAACATAGAACGCACCTTCCGGCCGCGGGCAGTCGATGCCGTTGGCCTGGTTGAGCATGGCCACGACGAGATCGCGGCGTTCCTTGAACACCTTGTTGTTCGCCGGGATGAACTCCTGCGGCCCAGTCAGTGCCTCGACCGCCGCCCACTGCGAGATCGACGACGGGTTCGACGTCGATTGCGACTGGATGGTCGCCATCGCCGAGATGAGCTGCTGCGGGCCGCCCGCATAGCCGATGCGCCAGCCGGTCATGCAATAGGCTTTCGACACGCCGTTCACCGTCAGCGTACGGTCGAACAGTTTCGGCTCAACCTGTGCCGGCGTGGTGAATTCGAAGTCGTCGTAGACGAGGTGTTCGTACATGTCGTCGGTCATGACCCAGACATGCGGATGCTTCAGCAGCACGTCGGTGAGCGCCTTCAACTCCGAGCGCTTGTAGGCGGAGCCGGTCGGGTTCGACGGCGAGCACAGGATGATCCACTTGGTCTTCGGCGTGATCGCAGCTTCGAGCGCGGCAGGCTGCAGCTTGAAACCGAACTCCGCGGTGCAGACCACCGGCACAGACGTGCCGCCGGCCAGCGCCACCATTTCCGGATAGCTCACCCAGTACGGCGCCGGGATGATGACCTCGTCGCCCGGATTGAGCGTCGCCATCAGCGCGTTGTACAGCACCTGCTTGCCGCCGGTGCCGACCGTGATCTGGTTCGGCTTGTAGGTCAGGCCGTTCTCGCGCTGAAACTTGGCGATGATCGCCTCTTTCAGTTCGGGAATACCGTCCACCGCGGTGTACTTGGTCTTGCCGGCTTCGATGGCGTGGATCGCCGCCAGCTTGATGTTGGCGGGCGTGTCGAAGTCCGGCTCGCCGGCGCCGAGGCCGATGACATTGCGGCCCGCGGCTTTCAGCTGACGTGCTTTATCCGTGACCGCGATGGTCGCGGACGGCTTCACACGGTCAAGCGCAGCGGACAGAAACGGCATCATATTCTCCTAAAGGATTTGATGGTCGCGAAGGCCCGGATTCGCGGATTTTAGCGGACGGGGCACCCTAAAACGGGCGACGCTGCATCGCAAGAAACTTCGCCGGAAACACACGAAATTGCACACCGGACTAAGGAAACCTTAAAGCGCGCCGCCTAGGGTCGATGCGCCCAAGGATCCGCCCAAGGCGCTCCCTGCAACATTCGTAAATTCTGGCGAGAAAATGCGGCATATCTGGCAAGACCTGCGGACCGGGAGCTGGCTCACGCCAGGCCGTATCCGCAACTACGCCCTGCTGGTGCTCGCCATCTCGCTGGCCGGCCTGATCGGGCTGCTTGCGACGTCGAATCATCTGATCGACCGCAACGGCAAGCCGATCGGAACCGATTTCTCCAACGTCTACGCCGCCGGTGTCCTGACGCTGTCTGGCAAAGCACCCGACGCTTACGACCCCGCGCTTCAGCACGCCGCCGAGATCGCCGTGTTCGAAGACCGCGACGTGCCGTTCTTCGGCTGGCACTATCCGCCGTTCTTCCTGATGGTCGCCGCACTGCTGGCGCTGATGCCCTATGCGCTCGCGCTCGCATGCTGGCTCGCGGTCTCGCTCCCGGCATTCATGGCGGCGGTTTACGCCATCGTGCCACGGCGCGAGACGTGGCTTGCGACAGCGGCGTTTCCTGCCGTGTTCGTCAATGTCGGTCACGGCCAGAATGCGTTTTTCACCGCGGCCCTGCTCGGCGGTTTTCTCACTCTGCTTGATCGTCGGCCCGTGCTGGCGGGCATCCTGCTCGGCCTGCTGTCGTACAAGCCGCAGTTCGGACTCCTGATTCCGCTCGTGCTGCTCGTGACCGGACGCTGGACCACGATCCTGAGTGCCACCGCCACCGTGGCGGCATTGATCGCTGCATCAACGCTGCTGTTCGGCATGAGCGTCTGGCACGCCTTCGCCGCCTCCGCGACGTTCACGCGGACAGTGGTGCTGGAAGCCGGTGGCACAGGCTGGGAGAAAATCCAGTCGCTGTTCTCGGCGGTGCGGATGTGGGGCGGCGGCATCGACGCGGCCTATGCCGCGCAGGCCGCGCTCGCGCTGGCGCTCGCCGCATCCATTGTCTGGCTGTGGCGCTCGCAGGCCGCGTTCGAACTCAAGGCCGCGGCGCTCGCGGTCGCCAGTCTTCTCGCGACGCCCTATGTGCTGGACTACGACATGGTGGTGCTCGGCATCGCGATTGCGTTTCTCGTCCGTCACGGACTGACGCGCGGCTTTCATTCTTACGAGTTGTCCTTGCTGGCGCTGGCCTGGGCTGTGCCGTTCCTCACCCGCAGCATCGCGGGACTGAGCGGCATCCCGCTCGGCCTTCTCGTCATGCTCGCGCTCTACGCCATGACGCTGCGGCGCGCCGCGAGCGACCTCGGAATCCAGACAATCGGGAGCAGCCGCCTTGTCAAAGCTTGATCGCGTCCGCGACGAAATCGACGACCTGTTTCCGCACAGCGCGATGGTGCGCAATCGCTCCATCGCCGTGCTGCTGCCTTGCTACAACGAGGAAGCCGCCATCGGCAGCGTGATCGACGGCTTCAAGCGCGCGCTGCCCGGCGCGCGGATCTACGTCTACGACAACAACTCCACCGACGGCACCTACGAGGCTGCCGTCGCGGCCGGCGCCATCGTCCGGCGCGAAATGCTTCAGGGCAAGGGCAACGTCGTCCGCCGCATGCTGGCCGACATCGATGCCGACATCTACATTCTCGCCGACGGCGACGCGACCTACGATCCGACTGCGGCCGGTGCGCTGATCGAGGCGCTGGTGACACGCAACCTCGACATGATGGTCGGCACCCGCAACGGCGGCGACGGCGCTTTCCCGCGCGGTCACCGCTTCGGCAACCACCTCTTCAATCGCATCCTGGCGCACATGTTCGGCGACGGCTTCACCGACATTCTCTCGGGCTACCGCGTGCTGTCGCGGCGCTTCGCGAAATCGTTTCCGGTCACCTCGAGCGGTTTCGAAATCGAGGCGGAATTGTCGGTCCACGCGCTCGACCTCAAGATTGCCGCCGGTGAAATGCCGCTGCCTTATGCGACGCGGCCGGAAGGATCTCAGAGCAAGCTGCGAACCTATCGCGACGGCACCCGCATCCTGCTGACGCTGATCAAGCTCTACAAGGAAACCCGACCGCTGCGTTTCTTCAGCGCGATCGGCGCCATGCTGCTGATCATCTGCGCCGGGCTCGGTGCCCCGCTGATCGTCACCTATGTGGAGACCGGACTGGTGCCGCGGTTTCCAACCGCGATTCTCGCCGCCGCCATCGCGCAGCTCGGCTTCCTCTCCTTTGCCATCGGCCTTGTGCTTGAAGCCATTGCGCAGGGCCGCCGCGAGGCGAAGCGCATGCGCTATCTCGATCTTGACGCAGTTGCGAACAAATCCTGACGATCACGGATTGCAGATCATTCCTTCACGCCGATTTGCGTGAAATTGACGCGCGAGACCCCGTTCCGCAGCATAAAGTCGTGCTCACGCGCATGGCTGTGAGCGATTTGACTTTTTCTAACGCGAAGGCCTTGCGGCACGCGGCCCGGAACCTCATTGTACATCGGCCTGAGGGTCGGGCCGAACAGCACTCCGCTCGCGCCGCTGGTCACGGACGGTATTTTTCGAAAGCCCGCATGTACAAACTTTACTCGATGCAACGTTCCGGTAACAGCTACAAGGTCCGCCTTGCGCTGTCGCTGTTGAACGCGCCCTACAAGGCCATCGAGGTCGATATTCTGCGCGGCGAAAGCCGCACGCCGGAATTTCTCGCGCGCAATCCCTCAGGACAGGTGCCGCTGCTGGAAGTCGCCGACGGCCGTTACCTTGCGGAATCCAACGCAATCCTCTGGTACGTCGCCATCGGCACATCGCTCGCGCCGGAAGATCGCATCGATCGCGCGCAGGCGCTGCAATGGATGTTCTTCGAACAGCATGCGCTGGAGCCGAGCGTCGGCGCCGCCTATTTCTGGCTGGTGCTGGTGCGCGGCGGCCGCGACCTGCAGACCCACTCGCTGGAAGACTGGATGGAGCGGGGCTACGCCGCGCTGCGGGTGATGGAAAATCACCTCAAGACCAACGACTATTTCGCGGCGGGACACCTCACCGTCGCAGACATCGCGATGTACGGCTACACCCACGTCGCCAACCAGTGCGACTTCGATCTCTCCGGCTATCCGTCGGTGAAGGCCTGGCTGAAACGGATTGAACAGGAGCCGCGCTTCGTCTCGATGGCGTGGAAACCCGCCGAGGTGGCGGCCCCCGAAACCGCCCCGGGGACCGAGACCGGCCTGCCGGCTGAGGCCTGAAACGCGCCGATTCCAACCGAGATAGCGGGCATAACCCGCTGATTTTGCTCACTTTGCCTCGTTTCAGCCACGTTTGACGCGTGTGCGCCGCAATGTTGACAGCGATTCCTGAGAAATTCCGGTCAGCGGTGATTCGCCGCCCGATTTGAGGATTCACGACCATGATCCGGTCGCCGGTTTCAGGAATTGGTTTCGGACTGCGGTCCGCGCGTATTGCATCGGCCCGATTGTCGAACGCTCTCGCCGCCTCGCTCGCGGTGGCGTCGCTGTCGGTGTGCCTGCTCGTCACTGTCACGGCGTTGTCGATCAAGGTCGTGGCCGCCATGCCGATTGCCGGCTGAGGCCACTTACTCCCTGCGCACCGAAATGACCCCGCGGCCTCGCGTTGGCATGCGCGGTGGAGAGACACGGATGAAAACACCGCTTGTCGTGGTTTCAGCGACTCTGACGCTGGCGATCGTCCTCGTTGCAGGATTTTTGATCGCAACGCAGGCGCTTGGCCAAAGCCCGGCGGAGCCGCGGGACTGCGCTGCGACGCAGCTCACGACCATTTGTGGAAAATAAAGAACGCGCCGGCGGCGATGAACGCGAAGCCGAGGGCATGATTCCAGCCGAGCGGCTCCTTCAGGTACAGCACCGAGAAACCGGCGAACACCACCAGCGTGATGACTTCCTGCATGGTCTTGAGCTGCGCCGCCGAATAGACCGCGCTGCCCCAGCGGTTGGCCGGCACGGCGATGCAGTATTCGAAGAAGGCGATGCCCCAGCTCACCATGATGACCAGCCACAGCGAGTGTTCCTTGTACTTCAGATGCCCGTACCAGGCGAAGGTCATGAAGACATTGGATACGAGCAGCAGCAGGAGCGGCTGAAGTGCCGGAGAGATGGCAACGGGCATGGATGACCTTTCGAAAACAAACCGCAATGTCGTCCCCGCGAAAGCGGGGACCCATAATCCCAAGCATAAGTCTGAGATAGCGTTTTCAACAACGCTACCCTGTCGTTATGGGTCCCCGCTTTCGCGGGGACGACACAGAGATTTTAAGCGCATCCGGCATCCCATCCGACGACGCTGTGGACAACCCGCCCTGTCACAACCCTGTAATGCTCAACCTCTAGCCTGACGATGGCGCGCGATATGCCCCCCGTCACCGATCGCGCGTTCGGGCGGCCCCCGGTCGCGAAAATCCCCTCTGCGCTGTATCCGGCCGGGGCCGCATTTTTTCTGACACGACGCGAGCAACCCTGCCCGCTTTTGCCAGCCGCGCGCGACCCGCTATAATCCTTCGACAGGTTCCCCGCAGCCGCGCCGGCTTTTCACTCTCACGACACGTCATCATGATCCGCTGTATCTACGTGACCATCGTCATGGTCTTCATCGCCCTGCTGCTGCTGCCGTTTCAAGCCGCTGGCATTCTGCTCAACTCCCGACTCCAGCGTGTCGTGCCGAACCTGTTTCATCGCGCCGCCTGCGCCGTGATCGGGGTCCGGATCACACAGATCGGCGAGCGCACCCGCGAGAGCCCGGCGCTGATCCTGTCGAACCATGCATCGTGGCTCGACATCATCGTGCTCGGCGCGATCGCGCCGGTGGTGTTCGTCGCCAAATCGGAAGTCGCGGACTGGCCGCTGTTCGGCTGGCTGGCAAAACTGCAGCGCACGGTATTCGTCGAGCGCGAACGCCGCCACAAAACCGGCGACGCCGCCCGCGCGATGGGCGATCGCCTGCTCGGCGGCGATGCCGTCGTGCTGTTTCCCGAAGGCACGTCAAGCGACGGCATTCGTATCCTGCCGTTTCGCTCCGCGCTGATCGGCTCGGTGCATCACGCCATCGGCGATTCCACCCATCATGACTGCGTCACCGTGCAGCCGGTATCGCTCGCCTATGTGCGCTATGGCGGCGTTCCGGTCGGCCGCGCGCTGCGCGACAAGGTGGCGTGGTACGGCGATGTCGATCTGATCCCGCACCTGCTTGGCGTGTTCTCGTCGGGTGCCGTCGATGTTACGGTGAGCTGGGGCGAGCCCATCGGCTACGGCATGACCGCAAACCGCAAGGAGATCGCGCGCGACGCAGAAAACGCCGTGCGGCGCATGACGGCACGCGCTTTGCGCTCGCCTGCGGCGCAGCCGTCAGGTACGGATGAAGCGATGCCTCCTGCCGTTCCGGCCTTCGACCAAACCTGACGGGAAAGATCATGGAAATCAGAAATCTCGGCGGCTCCGGCCTGCGCGTGTCCGCCGTCGGCATCGGCTGCAACAACTTCGGCCAGCGCAGCGATCTTGAGACCTCGCGCAAGATCATTCACAAGGCCATCGACGTCGGCATCACGCTGTTCGATACCGCCGACATTTATGCGGGACGCGGCGGCTCGGAGACCGTCCTCGGGCAGGTGCTCGGCGACCGCCGCAAGGACATCGTGCTGGCGACGAAATACTCCAAGGCGATGAGCGACGACGGCACCAAGCAAGGCGCATCCCGCCGCTACATCATGAATGCGGTGGAAGACAGCCTTCGCCGGCTGAAGACCGATTACATCGATCTCTACCAGCAGCACGATTTCGATCCGCTGACGCCGATCGAAGAAACGCTACGCGCCCTCGAAGATCTCATCACGCAGGGAAAGGTGCGCTACATCGGCTGCTCGAATTTTCCGGCATGGCGCATCGCCGAAGCGCAGTTCACCGCGCGCGGCATCAACACCCACGCCTTCGTGTCGTGCCAGGATGAATACAGCCTGATCGTGCGCGATATCGAAAAGGATCTGTTGCCGGCGGCGCAGGCCTATAATCTCGGCCTGTTGCCGTTCTTCCCGCTGGCCAGCAGCCTGCTCACCGGCAAGTACAAGCGCGGCGAAAAGCCATCCGCCGACTCGCGCTTCGGCAAGGTGGCCTCTCTCGGCGACCGCTATATGACCGGCAGAAATTTCGACATCGTGGCGAAGCTGCAGGACTTCGCCAACGCCCATGGCAAGACGATGATCGAACTGGCGTTCTCGTGGCTCGCGGCGCGGCCGCAAGTCTCAAGCGTGATCGCCGGCGCATCCAGCGCCGAACAGATCGAGCAGAACGCCAAGGCTATCAACTGGAAGCTGACGCCGGACGAGATGGTGCAGATCGACGCCATTACGACGGGCTGAGTATCTCGCAACACTCGCGAAGTCGTCCCAGCGAAGGCCGGGGCCCATTGGCAGCAGCGTTTGGAATAGATGGCTAAAGCTTGCAATCATCGATCCCCCGCGCGCTGTAGTGGCATGGAGGATTCATGGATCTTATTTTCTTCTTCTTCAAAATCCTGTGGCATGGCCCATTATCGGGATGGCTGGTGCTATTTGTCGCCTTCATTCCATTCTTCGTTTCGCTTTGGCTTAGAATAGGTTTTTTGGCACTGCTTGTGTTCGCGCTCTGCGGTGCCGCGATTGCTTTCCAAGTCTTCTCGGGTATTGCCTTTGCTGAGCCTCAAGTCTGGATTGGCGCAGGCATTATTTGGATTTTTGCTTGGGGCGTTGCGCTTGCTGGAAAATTTGACAGATGAGCGTCATGGAATGATCCGCCATCGAGCACAGTTCTTCGCGAGCTAATCCAAGCCGCTTACGCAACCAGCCCCTGCATCGTCTTCACGCTCGCGCTGTCGGGAAACACCGTTTCCGCCAGCACGCGCTCGCCGAGGCCGAGGTGATCGCGCAGCACGCCCTTGATGACGCCACGCAGATCGGTGGTCGGCTTCAGGTCGCGGCCTTCATAAAGGTTCGCAATCTTCAGTCCCGGCCAGTCCGAAATCACGCGCCCGCCATTGACCGCGCCGCCTGCAAGCAGCGCAACCGTGCCGGTGCCGTGATCGGTGCCGTCGGTGCCGTTGATCCGCGCGGTGCGGCCGAACTCGGTGGCGACCACGATCACCGTATCGCGCCAGCGTTCGCCGAGGCCGGTCTCGAATTCCGCCAGCGCGCCGTCGAGGCCGGACAGCAATTGTGCGAGACGGCCGACGGGTCCGCCTTCATTGGCATGGGTGTCCCAGCCGTCGAACGCCAAGGCCGCGATGCGCGGCCCGTCATCCGCCGCCATCAATCGCGCCGCGCCCTTGGCCGCGAGCCGCATCGCGGCCGCGCCGTTCATGCCGCGCTTCGGTTTCATGCTGTCGTCGCGCGCCGCGATCCTGTCGATCTGCAAGCCCTGCGACAGCGCCGCCGCCAGCGCGGGATCGCGGTGATTGTAGAGATTGACGAGGCGCATCGCGGTGTCGTCAGCCGCCTGCGGAATATACGGCGGCGCCCATCCCACCGTCGGCGCGGCACCGCGCAAGACCAGCGGCGTGGTCGGTCCGACCGCGAGCCCGCTCATGACGCGCTCGCCGCGCGGCAGCGCTTCCAGTGCGCGGTTGAGCCAGCCGCTCTGCACCCGGCCCGGCCCGCCAAAGCCGCTTTCGAGCACATCCTGTCCGTCGAAATGCGAGCGCTCGCGATACGGTGTCGCCACCGCGTGAACCACGGCGGCCCTTTTGTCCTTATACATGCGCGCGAATTCCGGCATCGACGGATGCAGCGCGAAGAATGAATCGAGCGCCGTCGCGGCATGCGCGCCGTCAAGCGACAGCGCGATCGATCCATGCAACCCGGTGTAATCAGGATCGCCGACCGGCGCGACGGTCGCAAGACCATCCAGCGCGCCGCGCAAGATGATGGTAACGAAGCGCGGATCGCGGCCGTCTTTCGCACGCGCGAATTTCGGCAGGTAGGCCCAGGCCGCGAAGGTCGCCGATCCCAGCAGCAAAGAGCGCCGCGTCAGCCCGCGTGCGGTATGACTTTCGCAACAATCGATCTGAAAGCGCGACATGCTTATCTCCTCTGGAATTCGGGCGACATCAGCAGCAGCGCGAAAGCCTGCTGCCGCGACTCGGCGCGCTCGACGGTTTGCCGCGTCTCCGTTGAGGCGGCGTCGCCCGCCACCATATCGAGCAGCGCGCGCGGATCGATGCTGTCGGCGATGCGCGACGCAATCTGCGATGCGATATCGAGCCGCAGCTTGATTCCTTCCGGCGCGGCCCATGCCGCGTTGGTGTCGGCAAAACCGTTCGGCCCGGCCGGCGCCCACAGCGGCTGGCCAAGCACATTGAGCCCGCCGAGATAACGCTGCGGATCTTCCGGGATACGCCCCATCATCCGCCCCGCAGCCACCAGATATTCATACGGCATGCGGATCTTGGTCATCGGCGCTTGCCACGCTTCATCCGCATCGACCAGCGCCAGCGTCATCGCGCGCAGATCGCCGCCGGTTTTCTTGAACGCGCCTTCAAGCTTCGCGACCAGCACAGGCGGCGGATCGTCAGCCACGAAGTGGCGCACGAATTTGGTGGCGATGAACTTTGCGGTGGCCGGGTGCCGCGCGATATCGGCCAGCGCCGCCTCGCCCTGCGCCAGACCAGTGTCCTCATAGACCTTGCCGAGCAGCTTTTGCGGTCCGGGTTCGTGGGCATTGGCGAAAAACGTGAACGTACCGGGTGGCGCGAGCTTCCCGTCCCGTCCGGCGAAGGTCCAGCCGGTGATGATGCGGGCCAGCCCCGCGACGTCATCCTGCGTGTAGCCCCCGTTCACGCCGAGCGTATGCAACTCCATGATCTCGCGGGCGAGGTTCTCGTTCAGGCCACGCTTGCGGTTCTGCCCGGCGCGCGACTGCGGGCCGAACGAGCGCTGGTTGTCGAGGAAGAACAGCATCGCCGGATGCTGCTCGACCGCGCGCAACATCTCGCCGAAATTTCCCAGCACGTAAGGCCGGATCGCTTCGCGCTCGAACGCGCCGGACCATATCCGCGCCAGTTCGCCCTTGCTGGCGGAGGTGCAGAAATGATTCGACCAGAACGTCACCAGCCGCTCGACGAATCCGCTTTCCGTCATGGTGGCGCGCTGCAGCCGGGCCAGTGCCTCGGCGCGGAACGTCTTCTGGATGATGTTGAGCGGCTTCGGCGGTTCCTTGGCTGGCGAAGCGTTCTGCATCGACGGCGCGTCAGGCGAAGTCATGTTGGGCGAGCCGGTCGCGGACGTTGCGTCCATCTTCGCGTTCGCCTGCCCGGCATCACCCCTCTGCTGGGAAGACGCCTCGGATGATGTCATCCCGGCGACCTGCGCAGTCTTCGCGGCTTCGCGCTGCTGCTTGATGGCGTGCTGATAGTCGAACACCGCCTGCGCCAGTGCAGGTGTCGACTGCAAGCCCGGCGCATCGAGCAGCGCCGCATCGGGCCGGCCCAGTTCGGCCTTCACGAAACCGCGCGGATCGGAGGCCGCACTGGAAAAGTCGCTGGCCGCGCCGCCGCGCGCGCCAAACCCGAACCGGTTGAGAGCGACGAGAGCACCTTGCGGGTCGCGCGCCATGGCTGGATCTCACGGTTGATCTCGCTGACGTCCCGGCCAATATACACCGGAACGGCAGACTATGCTGCCCGGGCGCATGAACCTGACGTGAAGGACACCGCAAAACATTGGCTATTTCCCGGACCGCGTCATGACAAATCGGCCAGACAACGCACCACCGGCCGCTGCGGCGCAGCGGACCCTGAGCTGTGCGCGGTGCGGAACAGCCTTCACCTGCGACCTGTCCGGGCATTGCTGGTGCATGGATGAGGCCGCAAAGCTGCCGATGCCGGCCGACGGCGAGGACTGTCTGTGTCGGGCCTGCCTGCGGGCCGCGGCGGAAGGGCGGCAATAGTCCCCGCCCGTCATTCCGGAGCGCGAGTGAAACGAGCTAACCCGGAATCCATTTTTCCAATAGTTCTGGATTCCGGATCAGCCCGCGTCGCGAGCCGTCCGGAATGACGTTCCTTCCCTACACCGCATAGCCCGGCGAGTTGCGCGCCATACCGCCGAACGCATCGAGCAGCCGCTCGCGCCAGGCATGGACCGGATCGTCTTCCTTCAGCAGCTTGAACGGACTGATCGCACGCGCCCACTGGAACGGGCCGAACGCGATGTAGTCGGCGTAGTTCGGCGACACTCCGCCGAGATAGGCCTGCGTCTTGAGCGTCAGCCGCATCGGGGTGAGGCTCTGGCGAAACGCCTCGACCGCCTCGTCGCGATTGGCCGCCGCCTGCTCCAGGGTTTTGCCGAGACGCGCCTCGCGAGTCTTGCGAAAATACGCCTGATCGGCCGGCCGCAGGTGGTCATGAATGTCGGCAGCGATCATCGGGAAAATGCCGCCAAGCACAACCGTATCGCCCCACCAGTTCAGCATCCGGCCCATGGCGCGGCCGCCCTCGCCGCCGAACAGCGACGGACGATCGGGATAGGTGTCTTCGAGATAGTTGGCGATGGCCCACGAGTCGGCGACCGATGTGTCGCCGTCGATGAACACCGGCACCTTGTCGGACTGATGCGGCGCGATGGCGTCCTTCTCGCTGAAACGCCACGGGATCGTTTCGGCCTTGAGATCCTTGTGCGCCAGCGCCATGCGCGTGCGCCAGCAAAACGGGCTGAACACACGCTCGGTCTCGGTCCCACAGAGTTCGAAAAGTTTTCGCGACGCGGCCACCGACTCAGGCCTTCACGACGGAAGCGGTCTGCCCGAACAGGACTTTCTTCTGCTCGTCGGTGAAGGTCTTGCCAAGGCTGGGGTTCACCGTCGGGCCGACCGCATAAGCGCGCACCGTCGCGGGCTTCGCCTTGATAGTCTCGAACCAGCGCTTGAGATGCGGAAAGTCTTCCAGCTTCTGACCTTGCCGCTCATATGGCACGATCCACGGATAGGCCGCCATGTCCGCGATGGAGTAATCGCCGGCGACGTACTCGCGATCCGCGAGGCGCTTGTTGAGCACGCCGTAAAGCCGGTTGGTCTCGTTGATGTAGCGGTCGATCGCGTAGGGAAGTTTCTCCGGTGCGTAGACGTTGAAGTGATGATTCTGTCCGGCCATCGGGCCGAGGCCGCCCATCTGCCACATCAGCCACTGCATCACGTCGAAGCGCTTGCGCAGATCGGATGGCATGAACTTGCCGGTCTTTTCCGCGAGATAGATCAGGATCGCGCCGGATTCGAAGATCTTCACCGGCGCTCCGCCGTCCGCAGGCGCATGATCGATCATCGCGGGCATGCGGTTGTTCGGCGAGAACGTCAGGAATTCCGGTTTGAACTGGTCGCCGGTGCCGATGTTGACCGGGTGAATCTTGTACGCGAGGCCGGTTTCCTCGAGGAACATCGTGATCTTGTGGCCGTTCGGCGTCGGCCAATAATAGAGATCGATCATCTTGCTATCCTTGGAATGAGAAGCGTCAAGCAGGCAGCGCAAAGTCAATGCGATTGCATGAACTTTGCGCTTCGCGCCTGCGAAGTCAATGCCGCGCCGCGCATATCAAGTATATTTCATTGCTCCGAGCCCGTGCGCGTGAAACATTTTCATCGCTTCACTCCAAACAAGAAACAGTCCCTCTCGCGTCCTGACGATAGAGTTCCGCCAAATCCAGCCTCGGGGTCAAGAAAGGCCGACAATGACAAAAGAATTCGCACGGCGTGATTTTCTGAAACTCTCCACCGCAATGGGGCTAGCCGCGACCGGCGGCTTCTCCTGTATGGGCATCGCCGACGCGGCGCCGATTCAAGTCCCGACCATCGACAAGCTGTCGATCCGCGTGCTGGTCGATCAGCAGCACGACCAGTTCCTGCGCGGCAGCACGGTGAACGGCGTCGTTCACGAAGGCCCGGGCGGCGGCCGCAGCGCCGACGCCCGCAACGTCCTGCATAACGAATGGGGCCTGTCGCTATTCCTGGAATCGCAGCGCGAGCAGGAACAGCGCAACATCCTGCTGGACTTCGGCTACACCTCGCCAGCGATCATTAACAATATCGGCCTGTTGAAGGTCGATCCGGCCAAGCTGAACGCACTGATCGTCAGCCATGGACATATCGATCACTACGGCGGCCTGATCGGCTTCCTCGAAAAGTATCGCAACGTGCTTCCACCCGACGTGAAGCTCTATGCAGGCGGCGAGGACAACTTCTGTCATCGCGTCAGCCGCACATCGACCGGACAGTACGGTGAGTTCGGCGTCCTCGACCGCAAGCAGATTACCGCGCAGAAGGTGCAGACAATCCTGTGCGAGACACCGACCGTGATCGAAGGCCACGCCTTCACCACCGGCAAGATCAAGCGCAGCAGTGTCGAGAAAATCCTGCCGAACAGCTTCGTCGATTACACGCCGGCCAGCGCAGGCTGCGACTACGGCCACTACACCGCCGCCGAACTGCAGGGCAACTTTGTTCCGGACGAGCATGTCCACGAACATGCGACCTGCTTCAACATTCGGGGCAAGGGCCTCGTGGTGATCAGTTCCTGCGGCCATGTCGGCATCGTCAATTCGGTGCGGCAGGCGCAGGAAGTGTCGGGCGTGCAGAAGGTTCATGCCGTGGTCGGCGGTTTCCATCTCGGGCCGGCGCCGGCCGATTACCTCAAGCAGATCGTCGGCGAGATCAAGGCACTCCAGCCGGATGTCGTGATCCCGATGCATTGCAGCGGGCTGAACTTCCTGCTCGAAGCCCGGGCGCAGATGCCGGACAGCGTGATCAACGTCTCGACCGGCAGCCGCCTGACCTTCAGCGCGTGAACGCGCGCGGCTCCGTCACAATGCTGACTGCAGCCTGGTGGAGGCGCGCGGCCATCATGGCCGCGCTGGTTGGCTGCTGCGTCGGCACGCCAGCATCGGCGCAAGGTTCAACCCGCTCCGCCGCCGAACTGATGGACGCGGTGATGTGGAATCGCGAGCCCATCGGCGGCGCGTTCGCGCTCAAGGATCAGACAGGCAAAATCCGCACCGACGCCGACTTCCGCGGCCAACTCATGCTGGTCTATTTCGGCTTCACCTACTGCCCCGACATCTGCCCGACGGATCTTCAGCAGATCGGGCTAGCGATGGAGCAGCTTGGCGACAACGCGAAGAACGTGCAGCCGCTGTTCATCACGCTAGATCCCGAACGCGACACGGTCGATCATCTCGCGCAGTACGTGCCGTTGTTTCATCCGCGCTTGCTTGGGCTCACCGGCAGCATCAAGGATGTGTCGCAGGCCGCTGACGCTTACAGGGTCTACTACAACCGGGTCTCTACAGGATCAAAGCCGGATGACTACACCGTCGATCACTCGGCTTTCATCTATCTGATCGACCGCGACGGAAAATATCTCGGCTTCTTTCCGCCCGGCACCGACGCCCCGCGGCTTGTCGAGATGATCCGCCCGCATGTGAAGGGCGGCGCGGAGCGGTAGCGCGTCCGCAGCCGAAACATTTGCTGACGTCATTCTGAGGTGCGCACTCTCGCGCGCCTCGAAGGATGGACTGCATGTACCTCGGCATCATCCTTCGAGGCGCGCCGAAGACGGCTCGCACCTCAGGATGACGCCCAATGTTGTAATCCCTACTCCACCGCTGCCTTCTTCGGCTCCACGATCTCGAAGCCGGTCGAGAATTCATCGAGCATCCCGAACAGTTCGCGCAGCTTGAGCGGATTGCCGCCGACCGACACGTCGCCGGTCAGCACGCTGCCGAGGAACGTCCGCTGTTTCAACGTGATGGCGTCGAGTGCGGCGCGGGTCAGCGTCGCGCTGGCGTCGGCCTTGTCGGAGAGCTTGCCAGACGTGTGGGTCAGCGCGGAATTCTCCAGATTCATCACGTAGGTTTCGTTGAGATCGGTGAAGGTCCAGTTGATGACGATGGTCTTGCCTTCCGCCTTTGCTGCGTTGAGCCGCACGCCAAGGAAGTCGAACGCGAGATCGATGGAAATGCCTTTCAGCAGTTCCGCGTTGACCAGCGCCGGCGGCTGCGGGCCGACGCCGCCACGCAGTTCAAGCGCACCAAGCAGGTAAGCGTTGCGCCAGGTTGCCGCCTCGCTCTGATACCCCAATTGTTCAAGAGCATCGGCACCAAGCTCGCGCGCTTCCTTGTTGGCCGGATCGGCGAACACCACCTTGCTCATCACGCTGGCGACCCAGCGATACTGCCCGGCCTTGTAATCATCACGCGCGCGTTTGATCGTCACCTCCGCGCCGCCCATATACTCGACCTGCTTCTTCGCCTCCTCCGCGCGCGGCAGCGGATTGAGATCGGCGGGATTGGCGTCGTACCAGCCGAGATAGAACTGGTAGACCGCCTTGGCATTGTGGCTCAGCGTGCCATAGTAGCCGCGCGCGGCCCAATCATTGGCCAGTGACGGCGGCAGCTTGAGTTGCTCGGCGATCTCCGTCGAGGTCAGGCCGTGGTTGAGCAGCCGCACGCTCTGGTCGTGGATGAACTTGTAAAGATCACGCTGTTTCTTGAGAAAGGCGACGACGCGCGCATTGTCCCAGATCGGCCAGTGATGCTGTGCGATCACGATGTCGGTCTTGTCGCCGTAGCGCGCGATCGCCTCATTGATATAGCGCGACCACAGCCGGCCGTCGCGAATCTCCGCGCCGCGAATGGTGTAGAGATTGTGCATGTTATGGGTGGCGTCTTCCGCCATGTTCAGCAATTTGAACTGCGGGAAGTACATGATCATCTCGGAGGGCGCTTCGGAGCCCGGCACCAGATGAAATTCGATCTCGACGCCATCGATAGTGCGCGTCTCATAGGACTGCTTGATCACATCGTTCGGCGGGATCAGGGAGATGGAGCCTCGCGCCAGCGCCTTGCCCAGGCCCGTATCGATCTGCGCCCGGTCGCCGACCGGCAAGGCGCTGCCGAACTGATACTGCGCGCGGCGTGACATCGCGTTGCCCGCAATGACGTTTTCCGCCACCGCATGCTCCATGAAGCCATCCGGCGCGATCACCTTGACCTTGCCCTGCTTGGCGTCGTCTTCGCTGATGACGCCCTTGGCGCCGCCGAAGTGGTCGGCGTGGCTGTGTGTGTAGATCACCGCGGCGACCGGTTTCGCAGGCCGGTTCTTCAGGTAAAGATCGAGCGCAGCCTTCGCGGTCTCGTTCGACAGCAGCGGATCGATCAGGATCAGGCCGCTGTCGCCTTCGATGATGGTGAGGTTGGCGATGTCGAGACCGCGGACCTGATAGACACGCTCGGTGACCTTGAAGAGACCATTGATGGCGTTGAGCTGCGCCTGCCGCCACAGGCTCGGGTTCACCGTGGCCGGCACCTGATCACTTTTCAGGAAATCGTATTGCTTGGTATCGAACGCCGGTTTGCCGGTGGGACCGGGAATGATGCCGTCGGGCAGCGTCGCGATGAAACCGCGCTTGGCATCCTCGAAGTCGGCGCGGTCACCGAACGGCAGCGTCTTGAGGAAGGTGTCATTGACCGCGCGGCTGGCGGGTTCGGCGTCCTTCGATTGGGCCTGCGACGGCGATGAATGAAGGGGGAGGCCAAACAGGACGGCGGCCAGCAGGCTGGCGATGCGCAATGACGACATATGACACTCCCGGTCGCGTGGTCCTCGGCATCCGCCACGCGTTCGCTTCAGCCTATCAGGGGAAACGCGTAAGTTTCATCGCAAACTTCGTTGAAAGCGGCGAAGAAAATGCCCTTTTCTCTCCGCACTTCGCCCCCCATATTCCGCCCATGGCGAAGAACCCCGATTCCTCGAAGAAGTCCCCCAAAACCCCCAAATCGAAAGCACATCGTCCCGATGTGCAGCCGATCGGGCCTGCGCTCGCGGAGCTTTTGAACCCAGCGATCAACCGCGGCGAAAGCGGCCTCGGCTCCGGCACCGGCTTGCAGCCGCCGCCGAACAACTCAAAGGACCGGCGCTCCGGAGGCGAGGCCGCGATCCATCGCGCCCGCGCCTCGACACCGAAAACCGTCGGCGACGACACCGGCTCACGGCAGGGGTTCAATGAAGCCCCGCAAGCCAACTACGGCACCAGCGCGCCGATCCCGACCCTCGATCCCGAACTGGCGAAACAACTCGGCTACACCACCGAGGAAGAAGACGAAGCCGCGATGGCCCGTCCGCCCCGCAACAAGATGGAAGCGCTGGGCGTGCAGGCCACCGCCGATGCGCTGGAAGCTCTGGTGCGCGACGGCCGCCCGGAATTTCGCGGCGAAGACGGCCAGGTCAAGATCTGGGCGCCGCATCGCCCGCCCCGCCCGGAAAAATCCGAAGGCGGCGTCCGCTTCGAACTGAAGTCCGAATACGAGCCGAAGGGCGACCAGCCGACCGCGATCAAGGAACTGGTCGAGGGTATCACGCGCAACGACCGCACCCAGGTGCTGCTCGGCGTCACCGGCTCCGGCAAGACCTACACCATGGCGCAGGTGATCCAGGCGACGCAGCGTCCCGCGATCATTCTCGCGCCGAACAAGACACTGGCGGCGCAGCTCTACGGCGAGTTCAGGAACTTCTTCCCCGACAACGCGGTGGAATATTTCGTTTCCTATTACGATTACTACCAGCCGGAAGCGTATGTGCCGCGCACCGACACATATATCGAGAAAGACTCCTCGATCAACGAGCAGATCGACCGGATGCGCCATTCGGCGACGCGCGCGCTGCTGGAGCGCG
>JAUSAX010000021.1 GCA_030652315.1 Afipia sp.
CGTGGGCTCGACGTCAACCGATAGGGGGATTGTTTGGTCGCCGAGCATTGATGATCATGCTTGTTACCGCGTCCTTTCTGATCATACTGATGAAGAAAGCCGGTGACGCGCCACTGGGTCGCTTATCCAAAAAAAGAGCGAGAAGATCGTAAAATCTCTAGACCGTTAGCACTCAAATTCTGCTACGAGTAGTGATCGTACATAAAATGCGTCTGCATTCGGGGACCGCGCGTAAGCGCCCAATTCTGCGCCGATGACAAAGATCGAGCCATGTCGGTCCGAGCTGCGATATGCCCTCAAGAGGGTCGGCAACGGACTTTGTACGCCACGCCGAAGGCCGCGTTACTTGAATATCGTTCAGGGCCAGATCGGGCCTACCAATTTAGTGCACCGCAACTATATCCGTGAAGTGGGCAAAATCGAGCAGAACTGCGTCAGATTCGAATAATTTCACTTTCCATTCAATGGCCACGCTGCTGTCGATAATGCCTCGCACCCGTCTGTAGACGCTGGCTTATTCAGTGTGATCCTCCTCTAACCGAGAACACAACCTTTCAAATACACCTACTTATCGATTAAAGTGACGCATTGCAGATTTGGGCATTCTCGCGGTTGCTTGGAACGCGATCCCTATAATCGCAACCACGTGTCTTGCAGGACCAAACAACAAAGAGTGCAAAACTGACCTGACGGATATTTTGGACCAGCGAGATAGAGACTACTGCATAGCCACGCTCCGATCCAGATGCAGCACTTCCGGCGACGATGTCTGCGGCGCCGGTGGCCGGTAATTCAGCGATGAGTGCGGTCTGATCGTGTTGTAGTGCTTGCGCCATTGCTCGATGACGACAATGGCCTCCTTCAGGCTGTAGAAGATTTCACCGTTCAGGCATTCGTCGCGCAGCTTTCCGTTGAAGGATTCGCAATAGCCGTTCTCCCAGGGACTGCCGGGCTCGATGTAGAGCGTCTTTGCGCCGAGCTTTGCGAACCAGCTGCGCACAATCCTGGCGGTCATCTCCGCACCGTTGTCGGACCGAACGTGTTCCGGCACGCCCCTGGTGAGCATCACGTCGGCCATGGTCTCGATGACGCCGAAGCTGTTGATGCGACGAGCCACCCGGACCGCCAGGCATTCCCGAGTGAACTCGTCGATCAAGGTCATCAGCCGAAGTTTGCGGCCGTCATGGGTTTGGGCTTCGACGAAGTCGTAACTCCACACATGGTTGCGATGCTGCGGCCTCAAACGGATGCAGGATCCGTCGTTGAGCCACAGCCGGCCCCGTGGCCGCTGTTTCCTTGGTACTTTTAGCCCCTCTCGGCGCCAGATCCGCTGAACGCGATCACATCCGACCCGCCAGCCAGCATCAACCAGCAGCGATGTGATCCGGCGATAGCCGTAGCGTCCGTATTGGGATGCAAGAGAGACAATCGCTCTTGTCAGCGCATCCTCATCAGCCCGGACGATCGTGCTGTATCGCTGCGTCCCGCGGGGTTGGCCGACGATCCGGCAGGCCTGGCGCTCTGAGAGACCATACTTCCCTCGAATGCCCTCTACCGCCTGCCGGCGCCGTTCGGGGCTTACAAGTTTCCCGAGGCAACGTCCTTGAGCACCTGCTTCTCAAGCGACAGGTCCGCAACAAGACGCTTGAGACGGACGTTCTCCCGCTCCAGGTCCTTCATCCGCTTGGCCTGATCGAGCTCAAGACCACCGTATTCCTTCCGCCAGCGATAATAGCTTTGCTGCGATATCCCGGCTTCCCGACACGCCACCGGCGCCGCCTTGCCCTGCGACATCAACACTTCAATCTGGCGCAGCAGCACCACGATCTGCTCCGCCTTGAACCTCTTCTTCGGCATGACCAAAGCTCCTTTCCAAGCTCACTTTCTCACAAAGCTTGGTCCAAAAAAGTCCGGTCAGGTCATCTCCATTCTTGACATGGCAAAAAAATGGAACTACCAGATTGGTAGTATCAGTAGTCCAGCATCTTCTTGGGTGTGATCAACCAGTGTCGCAAGATAACATTTGGCTCCGTGTACTGAGCGGTTGTTGTGTTCTTGAGAATGTTCCCAAAGATATACATTGTGGAGAAAGATGATCGATGATTCCGGATCTATTGTCGAATTTGCCACCTAGAATCCACATGATATTGGAGGAGGGTGCAAAGGAGGGGGCGTCCCGAATTGCATTCACTGATGAAAATGGTGCGGAGTGGAGCTATCGGCGTCTGATCGACACTGTTGCCGATGTTGCTGGGAAAATGGCAGAATTGGGTGTTCGTCCTGGCGACCGTGTTATGGTGGTTTGTGAGAATTCGATCGCCGCAATTGTCCTGATGTACGCTGCAAGTCGATTGGACGCGTGGAGCGTGATGACTAGCGCTCGTCTCAGCTCACGCGAGATTGATTTAATCAAGGAAGACAGCAGTCCCCGCCGTGTATTCTACACCCACATCATTTCTTCGGAAGCGGACGCTCACGCACGGCGCCATGGCGCAACTCTGGAGCTATTTGACGAGATCGGTAGGGTGAAAGTTGGAAGCCTCGATGCGGGAACCATGGCCGAAAAGGTTGAAGGTGATCCCGCAAAGCAGGTTGCTACGCTGATCTACACAACGGGAACGACAGGCCGCCCCAAGGGGGTGATGCTGAGCCATCGTAATCTTGCATTTGTTGCCTGCCGTGGAAAAGTAACGAAGACCATTTTCGCGGATGATGTTTCGTTATGCCTCATGCCCATCTCGCATTCGTACGGGCTTGCTCTGATGCAAGGACTGCTCTTTGCGGGAGGCCATTCGCGAATTATGTCGCGCTTTTCTCTCGCGCAGACAATCGAAGTCATTCAAAATGGTACGCTGACATTTTTCGCAGCCGTGCCAGCTTTATTTGCCCGCCTCGTTGCTCATGCTGACCAAACTGATCTTCAACTCATGCCAAATCGGTTGCGGTACGCCTACACTGGGACGGCGCCGCTCGATCTATCGCTTCGCCAAAATGTCGAGCGGGTGCTCGGCGTGGTACTTCACAACGGTTATGGCCTAACTGAGACGTCGCCTACTATTAGCCGCACTCTGTATGAGATGGGAAGCAATGAGGTCAACATAGGTACTCCAATTCCTGGAGTTGAGATCAAGGTTGTTGGGTCCGATGGCTGCGAGATTATGGATGGCTCTCCGGGTGAGCTGCATGTGCGTGGACCTAACGTGATGCTTGGCTATTTCCGTCAGCCAGAGCTTACGGAGGCGGTAATTGATAAGGATGGATACTTGAATACTGGCGATGTTGTGAGCGTTAATTCAAAGCAAGAGCTGGTAGTGCAGGGGCGCACTAAAGAATTGATCATTCGTTCAGGCTTCAACGTTTATCCTCCGGAGATTGAGGCGGCGCTCAATACGCATCCAGCAGTTTTGAATTCTGCCGTCGTTGGGCGGTCAATCGAAGGTAATGAGGAAATTATCGCCTTTGTTGAGCCGGTTCCCGGCTGCCATATAGAGATAGACGCACTGTTTGCGTTGCTGGATGAGCACCTCGCTCGGTACAAAAAACCTCAGAAGATAATCGTGATGCCACAGCTTCCAATTGCTCCGAACGGCAAGATCAGAAAGAATGACTTGAAGAAGTACGCTGAAACGCTGCCTTCTTTCGCCTAGTAGGTATCTTCAAAGCTTGTAGGAATGTACGGACTTGCGAGACATCCTTTAACCTAAGCCTCAACGGCAGGAAGGATGATCAGGATGTACAAATTCAGGCGCGATGTGGACCACAAGCTGCGGGTGCTCCAACACGCTGACAAGATTGGTGATGTCGGCAAGGCGTGTCGGTATTTTGGCGTCGGCAGAGCCAGCTTCTATCGCTGGCGGACGGCTTTTCGGCAGCACGGCCTGGCAGGCCTCGAGAACTGCAAAACAGCGCCGAAGAATCCCGCCAATGGCACGTCTCCGGAGATCGTCGAGAAGGTCCTGCACCTTCGTAAGACCTATCGTCTCGGGCCCATACGGATCGTCTGGTTGACCTGACGGATATTTTGGAGCAGCGGGATAGAGATTACTGCATTGCTGCGCTCCGATCCAGATGCGTCGGTGGGGCTGATGTTTGGGGCGCCGGTGGTCGATAATTCAGGGAAGAGTGCGGTCTGATCGCGTTGTAGTGCTTGCGCCATTGCTCGAGGACGACGGTAGCCTCCTTCAGACTGAAGAATATTTCGCCGTTCAGGCATTCATCGCGCAGTTTCCCGTTGAAGGACTCGCAGTAGCCATTCTCCCATGGGCTGCCGGGCGCTATGTAGAGCGTCTTCGATCCCAGCTTTGCAAACCAGCTGCGCACAATCTTTGCCGTCATCTCCGCGCCGTTGTCAGAACGCACGTGTTCCGGCACACCGCGCTCGATCATCACGTCGGCCATGGTCTCGATAACGCCAAAGCCAAAGCTGTTGATGCGACGGGCCACCCTGATCGCCAGGCATTCCCGCGTGAACTCGTCGATCAAAGTCATCAACCGGAGTTTGCGCCCATCGTGGGTTTGCGCTTCCACAAAATCGTAGCTCCAAACATGATTGCGATGCTGCGGTCGCAACCGGATGCAGGATCCGTCGTTGAGCCACAGCCGGCCGCGCGGTCGCTGCTTCCTGGGTACCTTCAGCCCCTCACGGCGCCAGATTCGCTGAACTCGATCACAACCCACTTGCCAGCCTGCGTCGACCAGCAGAGATGTGATCCGGCGATAGCCATATCGTCCGTATTGCGATGCTAGAGAGACAATCGCTCTCGTCAGCGCATCTTCATCGGCCCGAACGATGCTGGTGTATCGCTGTGTCCCGCGAGGCTGGCTGACGATCCGGCAGGCATGGCGTTCGGAGATACCATACTTCCCTCGAATGCCCTCTACCGCCTGCCGGCGCCGCTCAGGGCTTATAAGTTTCCCGAGGCAACGTCCTTGAGCACCTGCTTCTCAAGCGACAGATCGGCGACGAGACGCTTGAGGCGGACATTCTCCCGCTCCAGGTCCTTCATCCGCTTCGCCTGATCGAGCTCAAGGCCACCGTATTCCTTTCGCCAGCGATAATAACTCTGTTGCGAAATCCCGGCTTCCCGGTACGTCACTGGCGCACCCTTACCCTGCGACATCAACACTTCGATCTGACGGAGCAACACCACGATCTGCTCCGCGCTGAACCTCTTCTTCGGCATACCAAAGCTCCTTTCCAAGCTGACTTTCTCACAAAGCTTGGTCCAAGAAACCCAGGTCAGGTCACTGCAGAATCTTGGTGTGACCCATCTCATTCTTCGCGGTATCACGACCGATGTCTGCGTGCACACGATCATGCGGCAGGCTAACGATCTCGGATATTGGTGCCTGTTGCTCAAGGACAGCGTCGGCGCGACCGATGTGGGCAACCACGATGCGGCAATCAAAATGGTAAAGATGCAGGGTGGCGTTTTCGGCTGGGTCTCGGATACCTTTCGTTTGCGTGAGGGGTTGAAAAGGGGCGAATCTGATTACGCAGTAGAGGCGCTTCAGCATTAAAGCACTTGCGATCGGCTCGAGGCAGCTCGGTCTGGAAACCTCAGGCAGGTTCAGAATGCTCGAAAAAATTGCGCTCAACATGGAACAGTTGGTGGTCAGGATCATAGCAGTATCGGCATGCCAGGCGCTGGCATGCATATTTGAGAATGTGCATGATCATAAGAATGCTCGACATTGACCGTCTTCGATAGAGTTGAATCTGCAGTGCGCCGCGTCGGCTATCGGCGCTACGGCTCCCGTCTGCTGGTTTTCGTCGCGCTGCTTGGCCTGGCGGTGGGCGGCTGGTTCTGGTGGCATGGCGATGCTGATCGGTCCCATCTCACTTGGGCGCTTGGGACGATTCCCGTTCTGCTCGCATTGTTCGTGCAGATTATCGGATCGCTGCGCCGGGGCGATATTGGGCTCGACGTCGTTGCGGCGCTTTCCATGTCGGCGGCGCTTGTTTTCGGGGAAACTCTTGCCGGCAATGTCGTAGCGTTGATGTATGCTGGCGGCCAATTGCTGGAGAGTTTTGCCGAAGGACAGGCACGGCGCGAAATGACAGCGCTTCTCGGTCGCGTCGCGTTCACTGCGATGCGCTATCGCGATCATGCCCTTGAAGAAGTTCCGATCGTGACGATCCGGCAAGGAGACCGCCTGCTCATTCGGCAGGGCGAGGTTCTACCGGTGGATGGTCACATCGTCGACGGCGTAGCTGTGCTTGACCTCTCGGCCTTAACCGGAGAATCAATACCCAAAAGTCTCACGCGCGGTGGCGAGGTGCTGAGCGGGTCCACCCTTGTCGGCGCGCCCTTCGATCTAATCGCGAGCAGGCCAGCCTCCGAAAGCACCTATGCGCGAATTGTCCGCCTCGTCGAGGCGGCTCAGGCGAGCAAATCGCCGATGGCGCGCTTGGCCGACCGCTATGCCATTGGCTTTCTGGTGCTGACCGTATCCATCGCCGCCATCGCCTGGGCCGTTAGCAACGATCCGATCCGCGCTTTGGCCGTGCTGGTGGTGGCGACGCCTTGCCCTTTGATCCTCGCCGTTCCCGTGGCGATTATCTCCGGCATGTCGCGAGCCGCGAAATCCGGGGCGTTGGTCAAAGACGGCGCAGCGCTGGAAGCGCTGGCCCGCGTGCAGACGGCTATTCTTGATAAAACCGGGACGCTCACTGAGGGACGCCCCGCGATCACGGAAATCAGGACGCGCTATGGCTTTTCCGATAACGACGTGCTCGGGCTGGCCGCAAGTTTAGATCAGGCATCGGCGCACGTCGTGGCGACGACGCTCATCCAGGCGGCCACTGAGGCGGGGCTGACGCTCTTGCCGCCCTCCGATATCACGGAAGTTCCCGGCAAGGGGATCGAGGGTACGGTCGGCGGTCGACGTGTTGCGATCGGCGGCGATACCTATGTGCGCAACCGCAGCAGTGGCGACGGCCAAATGGTTGGCGGACTCGACCCGCCCCCTGGCGTGATGTCGGTTGCGGTTGCGGTGGATGGCGTGGTCGCGGGCGTCATCCTGCTTCAGGACCAATTGCGGGAGGATGCGCGCTCCACGCTCGATGCGCTGAGGGCGGCCGGAATCGAACGGATCGTGCTGGCTTCCGGCGATATGGATCACATTGCGCAGGCGGTGGGCCAATCCCTCGGCGTCGACGAAATCCAGGGAGATTTGACGCCCGAAGGTAAAGTCGCTGCCGTTCGACGTGAAGCAGCAACGCGCCAAGTGATGATGGTGGGTGACGGCGTCAACGATGCGCCGGCTCTGGCCGCAGCCGATGTCGGGGTGGCGATGGGCGCGCGAGGCGCGGCTGCTTCTTCGGAGGCCGCGGGCGTGGTTCTGCTTGTCGATCAGCTGCTGCCGCTCGCCAGAGCGCTCGATATTGCGCGGCGGACTCGTGGCATTGCGCTGCAAAGCGTATTCGTCGGGCTGGGCCTATCCGTCTCCGGCATGGTGGTCGCGGCATTCGGCTATCTACCGCCCGTGCAGGGTGCGCTTATGCAGGAAGCGATCGACGTTGTTGTCATCCTCAATGCGCTGCGGGCGCTGCGATAGCACGGCCGTTCAGTGAATCGGCCGAGCCTTCGCGCATGCTTTTCGATCGAGGTCGAGGATCACGTGACGCCGGACGCGGCCAGCCAGCCGCTGCACGCCGTGACCGATTGGGGCCGCTATACGGAAGCTCTTTCCTACGATGATCAAACGTAAAATGTTGAGCCTGGATAACGTCTGACTTATTTCGTCTGCTAGCTTATCATTGCTTCAATTATCGTTCGGGCAGTCAACAGCATTTTCGTCGGTGCATCGGCAGTTCCGAGAACGGTCCCGATGACCACATAAAGCTGTGATGGAGGAGTATGATGATTATGATTTCGGGAGTGCCTCAAAGATGAAGATGATTCTGGCCGCTCTCGATCTGGAGATTCGAAGCGATGCGGTGCTGGCCCGAGCGGTCCAGTTGGCTGTGACACATGCTGCCCAGCTCGTGCTGCTCCATGTCATCGAAAGGGAGACGTTGTCCTATGTTGCCGGCGTATCGGGTCGCAGCGAAACCGATCTGCAGGATGAACTTAAACAGCAAATGCTCACGAGGCTTGAGGCTTTATTGAGCGAAACCGGGCGCACTCGGCGTAGCGTCTGCCGCGTTGAATTTGGATCGCCACACGAAGTCATTACTCGAGTGGCGCGTGAGATTTCCGCAGGTCTGATCGTAATCGGGCCGGGCAAAACACAATCGTTGAAGGAGAAGATTCTAGGCTCGACAGCTGACCGGGTGATCAGGACGGCGCCCACGCCGGTTCTTGTGGTCAGGCGCCAGCCAGTAAAGCCTTATATACAAGTAGCTGTCGCGGTTGATTTCTCGCCTCAATCGGCAGCTGCCGCTAGGGAAGCGCATAAACTGGCTCCGGATGGTAAAATCACGCTGATTCATGTTGACGATATTCCGCTAACCGTCGAGCAGGTCATGTTACGCGCTGGGACATCACAGGCGGCGATGGAAGAATACCGCTCGGCCAGAATCACCAAGGCTAGTCACGATCTTGCCGGATTCGCGCTTGAAGTGGCGGGCCCTAGCAAAACACAGAAGCGCAATCTGCAAGGCGTTCCTGGCGTCGTCCTCGGCCGTCTCTCACGCAGCAGCCGCGTCGATCTGCTGGCCCTCGGACCGCATGGCCGCAACGTGATTCTCCCGACCCTTCTTGGCAGCGTCACGCAACGGGTACTCAAGGAAGCAGCCTGCGACGTTCTGGTCGCCGGCCCCCGCTAACGCCCCTTGTACGCAAAGATAAAATATAACCTGATGTGGTCGTCATCGGCGGCGCGGGCATGGCCTCCTGCCGTAGTCCCTGCTCTGTAGCGTCGCGCAGGAATTTCGTCGGAAGCCAGCCGGTGATGTTCTGATTGTGGTTGATTCTCCGGACACAGCCAGGCGTTGCCAAAAAGGAGAGAGCTTCAAGATGTCGTTTAAGAAGATTCTTGTTCCGTTAGCCGATGTTGATAGTGACGCAGAAGCAATTGATGCTGCGCTCCACCTCGGTCGCGAGTTCGGAGCTCAGATCGTGGCGCTTTACGCCAAGATGGCAAACGGCAATCCATCGACCAATCGGACCAAACTTGCGGGCTCTGTCGAACGCGAGAATGGGTTCACAGATGAAACGGAGGTGGAGCGCGCCCGCACGCTGTTTCGGAATTGCTGCGCATCCCATCGCATCAACTGGCCCGGTGACATAGCGACTGAGGGGCTGTCGGCAAAGTTTCTAGAATTGCAAGGGATCGAAGCCGACTTAATTGCTCAGCATGGTCGCGTCTCCGATCTAACCGTATTCACGCATCCAAATTCACACGAATTCGACTGGCCAAACATTTCTATCCAGACCGCGCTGCGGGAGACATCTCGGCCTGTTCTGCTCGTACCAAGAACGATTACGCGAGTTGGCCAACGAAGTATAATTGCCTGGAATGGGTCATTAGAGAGTGCCCGCGCCATCGCATTTGCGATCCCTATTCTTCTGCGAAGCGCAGACACTCTCGTAGTCACAGTCGGCAACTACGACGTCCAACCCTCTGGAGAAGATGTCGTTGACTATTTAAAATGTCACGGAATCTTCGCGAAGAGCATGGTTGTTCCCATTGAACAAGAATCGGAGAGCTTAACGTTGCTTGCCGCCGCTTCGAATTTCGATGCGGATCTGACCATTCTCGGCGCATATACCCGCCATCGTAGCGGGCATCCTGTATTTGGCTCCATGACGATCGAAATGATCGAACAAAAGCAGATCGCAGTATTTATGTCTCACTAGAAATCGCTGCACTTGCCGTGGGCCTTCACCGTCAGGCTTGAATGCGTCATTGGAACGCTCTGACGGTCGTCGCTCGCGTCTAATGCGACAAGAACACTGGAATTTTGAGATTCGCACCGAAGATATCTATCGTCGCGCTACCGAACATGAGCGTTCGTTCAAATCCGTGAGCGTGTCCTCCCATTACAAGTAAATTCGCGTCTGCGCGTCTCGCATGTGTTAGGAGACTCATGCCGACGGTGAGATTCTCCCGATTGATAGTCTTGAATTTGGCATCAATGTTTCAGCGTGAGAGATAATGGCGGAGCCCGCTTTCCGAATCGGCTACCGAAAAGGTCTTGTCATCGATCACAGACACGATGTCTTCGGGAAAGTCGACTGGCGGATTGATGATGGGGGCTCGCGACCAACGGCACCATGTTTCTTCCGACGGTACGTCGGTCAACCATGGGCCTCCAGATACTGAAATCAGGGACCGGGCGTGCCGGGCCGGTCGTCTTTGTTACCTTCGGCAAGGCTGTGGAGCCGCTGCGAGTCGCGCAGGACGATTCGCTGCCGCCCGCCTTCGACCAGCCCCTGGCCTTCCCAAGCGCTGAGGATCCGGCTGACCGTGTGCAGCGTGGTGCCGGTCATCTCGGCGACGTCCTGACGGCTGATCGGGAAATCGATCTCGACCCCGGCCTCAACCTTGCGGCCGGCTTGTTTCGCAAGACGGAGGAGCGTGTGCGCGATCCGCTGTTCGACCTGTTCGTTCGAGATTTCGATCACGCGGGTCTGGGTATCCTGTAGGCGGCTACCGACGGTTTGCAGCGCGCTGCTGGAAAGGCTCGGGAATTTGGCGATCAGGCGCTGCCAAGACGATGATGGCCAAGCGAGGGCGATGCTATCGACCGCGGCCACTGCCGTCGCAGGGTAGTGTGACAGGTTCATGGCCTGTGCGACGCCGAACAGTTCGCCTGCGGACACGTAGCGAACAACGGTCTGCTGGCCTTGCGGCGTCGTCTTCTCGACGCGGAGATGGCCGTGGAGCAGCACGAAGAAGCGGTCGGCTTCCGCGCCCTGCTCGAACACGGCGGTACCCCTCGGGTAGCGGACCGAGCGAGCCTCGCGCAGCAACTCCTCCTGTTCGCCGGGATTCAGGCCGGAGAACATTGAGAGACTGGCGACCAAAGAACGGTCGACTGAGGCCATGGCACCTTTCCTTGCAATGCGCCGGACACTAACCGCCACCGCTGCAGGCCACAACACCGGGCCGAGCCTTGGGCACGGGAACCCGCCGGCTGGTTGCGCTGGCGCAAAGTCCGGGATCGACGGGTTGGATATCGAAGAAGGCGGAGCCCGGCAGTCGCCGGTCCGCAAAGGCGAGGACGAAATGACAGTAAGGTTGAAAGGCGGCACTGGTCGCTGCGATCGTGGTGCTGGCGGGAGCCGCGCATGCTGCGGAAATCGAAGTGAAGATGCTCAACAAGGGATCTGACGGGGTGGCGATGGTATTCGAGCCGTCCTTTGTGAAGATTGTGCCGGGCGATACCGTGAAGTTCGTGTCCACTCACGAGGACAACGCATGAGCGGACCGGAAAGCCGCGAAGCGCAGTTTGGGGATGCTCCCCGAAGCGGCGGCGCTGCTTGCCACACTATGGGATGGGGATAGTTGCCATGGGTTTCGAGCTTGTCGAAAAGCGTGGCGAATACCTGCTTGGCCTTGCCCGTTTGAGGCACGGCCTTCGCCTGATCGACGTTGGTCGGCGAACCGACCACGATCACGCTTCTGGTTTGCGTCGGGACAAAGAAACCGGATCGCTCCTGACTATTTTGAGGGAGACAATTGGAGGTCTCGTAATGGCGACTATGGCTCCATCATGATCGGCGGCAACCTTTCAAAATGGGCGATGAGCTACTTTGCGGCTGCGATCGTATGGTTGTTGGCAGCCGAGATCCTCATGGTCGCTGGCTTTGGCTATCCTGCTGTCGACGTCGCATCGCCCGATACGCTGGTGATAGTCCACATGATCTGCGTCGGCTGGCTCAGCATGGCGATGTGCGGGGCGTTATTCCAGTTCGTGCCGGTCCTGGTAGCGAAACCCTTGTTTTCCGAGCGTTGGGAGCTGCCCACCTTCGCATTGCTCACGGCCGGTCTGATTGCGCTACTAGCGGGCTTTCTCGCACTCGGCGGGCGCCTGTCGGCGTGGCTCTGGTTGCTTCCGCTTGGCGCGACTTTGCTGATCGCCGGATTCGGTCTCATGACGATCGACCTTGTGTTGACGGTGTGGCGGGCCCGTCCTCCCATGGGCCCGGCACACTTCGTGCTCATCGGACTCGCTTCGCTGTGTGCGACAGCGTTGCTAGGCAGCGTGTTTGCATGGTCGCTGGCTGGGTATGGCGGTGCCGCGTTCGGGACGATTCTGGAATCGGGTGTCCCGCTTCATGCGATCTCCGGTTTGGGCGGCTGGCTGACGCTTACCGCCATGGGCGTCAGCTATCGCCTATTATCGATGTTCATGCTGTCGCCTGATATCGAGGGGCACCAAAGTCGCATTACGCTCCTTGCCGGTGCGGTGACGATCAGCTTTGTCGTGACCGGCGGACTTCTCGCCATCGCGATGGAAACCGGACTTGACGTCGTGCTTCTGGCGACCGCTGTTCTGAGCCTCGCAACACTCTCTCTCTACGGCCGCGACATCGCGGGGCTCTACCGCAACCGCAAACGACGACAACTCGAGCTGAATACTCGCATGGCGGCCTACGGTTTCGTTAGTCTGGCCGCAGCGGCATTGCTCGGGATCGAACTGGTAGCCACCGGCTCGTTCTCGGCGCATGTCGGAGCCTTCACGTTCCTAATCGCCTTCGGTTGGCTTTCGGGGCTCGTCCTCGCCAAGCTCTACAAGATCGTCGCTTTTCTCACCTGGCTCGAAACCTATGGCCCTGCGATGGGGCGCGTGCCGACGCCCCGCGTGCAGGATCTTGTTGCCGAGCGGCGCGCTGCCAAGTGGTTCGCGGGCTATTTCATATCCGTCTGGATAGCGACCGGCGGTTTGCTGGCCGGCCAGCCGTCTGCTTTCCGTCTCGCTGTCCTCGCGATGACGGTGGCGACTGCCGGCATTGTGCGGCAACTCGTCCGGACGCGTCGCCTAAGGGATGTAGTCGAGCCGCTCCGTCTGCCGAGCGGAACGAGCTTTCCGCGACTTTTGTATTCTCGACCTGAACCATGCCGAAAGAAACAGTCATGACCCATTACATCGACGTTGACGTCCGTCCCATCCTGCGCGCGGGCGGTGAGCCGTTTTCGGCGATTATGGCTGCCCTGGATAATCTTCAACCCGACAATGGATTGCGCCTCTACGCGACCTTCAAGCCCATCCCGCTGTTCAGCGTCATGGCCGACAGGGGCTTCGTCCACTCGGAGAGAGAACTCGACGGTGGCGAGTGGGAGGTCCTGTTCACGCCAGCGGGGATAGCGCTCGCCGAATCTCCGCCGCCATCGCAAGTTTCGGATACTTGGCCGGAACCGGTCGTGCGGCTCGACAACCGGAACCTCGATCCTCCTGAACCGATGGTGCGGATCCTCAGCGCCGCCGAACAGCTCCTTCCCGGGGAGACGCTCGCTGCGCTGCTTCGCCGCGAGCCGGTCTTCCTGTTTCCGCATCTGGAAAAGCGGGGCTTCCAATGGCTCGGCGGTTTCACGTCGGACGGATCGGCCTACGAACTCACTGTCCGGGCGCCGGCATGAATGACGATGACCTCGTTGAACTGATCGGGGAAGCGCTCCGGACTGTCATCGACCCCGAACTCGGGCACAATATCGTCGACCTCGGACTTGTCTACACAATCATGGTCACCGACGGCCTCGCGCATATCGTGATGACGGCCACCACGCCGGGATGCCCGGCCGTCAGCTTTCTCAAGGATGGCGTCGCCAACTGCGCATCGCGCGTGCCTGGGGTCCGGTCGGTCGATGTCGTCATAACGTTCGACCCGCCGTGGACGCCGTTGATGATAGCAGCCGACGTCAAAGCCTTGCTCGGGTTTGCTAGCTTGCATTAAAGCTACGGCAAGTTGCGATGGCGCAAAGACGATACTCTCGCACCAGCTATCGTGATCGCGTTCAAACAGACGGAGCGCACCATGGTATCCCGTTCAAGCCCGATCCTCGGCCGCGTGATCGATAGTCTCACCGCATGGCTCGCACATCGCCGCGACATCGGAGAGCTTTCTCACCTGCCGCCGGGAGAGTTTTCCTCGATCGCAAGTGATCTTCGCCTCTCCCCGACCGATTTTGCGAGGCTGGCCGGCAAACGGCGCGGCAAGGCCGACAATCTTTGCAGACTGCTCAGCGCTCTTGGAATCGATAATTCGGCAATCGCCCGCACCGAACCGGCCGTCATGCGCGACATGGAACGCGTATGTGCTGCGTGTCTGAACACCGCGATATGTCAGGACGAACTTCGTGCCGGAACGGCGGCTCGGACCTATCAGGAATTCTGTGCAAACAGCGGCACGCTCGATGTGCTCGATCGAGAGGAGAGGCTGCCGCCGGCCCCGGCGAGAGCCTCATGAAACTCGGTTACTGAGAAAAGCCATTAGAAATGCAACAATGGCGTTGCCGGTGCTGATAACGCACCGCGCCCCTACCGTCGTTGAATTAAGTGTAAGCGTCCATTTCTTACACAAGGCCTAGGCTTTGCCTTTGATAGGTTGCCAATTCCATGGCAGCGTCTCGTCGAGACGGCTGGCGGGATGGCCGTCGATCATGCGTTGCAGGATGTCCTTTAGATAGCCAAACGGCTCGACGTTGTTGAGCTTTGCAGTGGTGATGAGTGAACAGACGGTTGCCCATCGCGCACCGCCGCCGTCCGAGCCCGCGAACAGATGGTTCTTGCGTCCCAGCGCAACGGGACGGATGGCGCGCTCGACGGTGTTGGTGTCGAGTTCGATACGCCCGTCATCGATGAACCGGCCAAGATCGCTCCAACGGGTCAACGCATAACGGATCGCATCGGCGAGGCCGCTGCGCGGCGGGATGTGTAGCAGCTTCGTCTCGAACCATAGCTTCATCGCCTCGACCAGTGGCAGTGACCGGGCTCGTCGCACGCCCTTGCGTGTACCGGCGCTCTCGCCACGGATGGTTGTCTTGATCGCATAGAGTTCGGCGATGCTCCTTAGCGCTTCAGCCGCAATGGGAGAGCCGGTCGCCTGATGGACCTCATAGAACTTGCGCCGCGTATGGACCCAACACGCGGCGAGCTGTATATTGCCGCCGACGCGGAGCCGGTCGAAGCCGGGATAACCGTCGACCTGAACAACCCCTCTGAATTGTGCCAGATGAGAAGCTGGACGTTTGGCCTTGCGATCGGGACTGTAGAAGTAGATCGCCGCCGGTGGATCAACTCCGCTCCAGGGACGGTCATCGCGGGCGTAAACCCAGAGCCTGCCGGTCTTGGTGCGACCGCCGCCGGGATCGAGCACCGGGATTGGCGTATCGTCGGCGAACAGTTTTTGCGAGGCGAAGGCGTGCTCGGCAAGCTTTGCCTGCAGCGGCTCCAGCCACCAGCAGGCGCCGCCCACCCAGTTCGCCAGGGTCGAGCGGTCGATCTCGACGCCGTGCCGGGCGAAGATTTGGCTCTGCCTGTAAAGCGGAAGGTGATCGCAGTACTTGGCGACCAGGACATGAGCGAGAAGACCGGGACTGGCGAGGCCCTTGCGCATATCGATGAAGCCGAAGGCCAGATGCACCTTTACGCCCGGAGGAAGCAGCGTCATGACACATGCTCCTTGTCGCTCAGCACCGCGTCAGTGATCTGCACGGCCACGAACATTGGCTCACCACCAACTGTCATCTCCTGCTTCCATCGAAACAGCACGCGCTCCGCGATCCCATAGTGCCGGGCAACGTCGGAGAAGCGCGCGTCTGGTCGTATCGCCTCCGCGAGGATTTGCCGTTTGTCGGCCTCGCTGAACTTCCGACGACGACCTTCACGTGCGGGTGGAATGACGGGGACCGACACTGGTAAGTCATGACTAAGACCATGACTAAGGGTATGACTTAGTCCATGACTTAAGTGGCGCCGCCGGTAGAGCAGCTTCGGTTCGGGCAGCCGGGGCTCGGCCTTGAACTTCGCCCGCCAGTTGCCGAACGTCTTGAGCGGAATGCCTTGAGCCGCGCAATACTCACGTTGATTCAACTCACTACGACACCACGCCTCATGATGCGCCCGCCAGAATGCTTCGCCATAGCGCTCACGCGGATGAAAACCCTTCGACATCTTGTCCTCCTCACCTGCAAATTGCTGGTGAGAACAGATCGCTTCCGCGATGCTAGGAACAAGTGTGCGAGAAATGGACGCTTACTTATTTGCAGGTAAAATTCCCTGTTTCGGCTTGAAAATTCCCTATTCTCCGAAAATCTTGCCTGATAAGTTGCGTAGGGAATTGCGGGAGAAGTCGCTGCAGCGCAGAGGGTTCTCGCTATGGAACTGGCTATTGGTGCCCTGGAATTGCAGAATTCCCTGTATTTTTCCCTGTTCGCAGGGAACTGCGTTGGAGACCGGTTCGCGGGTGACTGCTTCCACCACCATCGTTTCTCAATACACGCAGCCTTGTGGCATTCGGGCGACAATTCGCATTTGAATCCGCCCTGCGAACCTCTCGCAATTGTTACTTTCTCGATACGGCAATAGGATTCCCCCAGGGACTGGGGGATTTCATGTCCAAGATAGCCGTTTTTTCGGCAGTCGCGGTGTTTGCCTTTTCGGCGTTACCCGCATCGGCCCAAACCGTTGACAATACCGCTGCGCAATTGGCCGCGCTCAAGGCGAAAGAAGCTGCGTCTCAGGCCGAGATTTCGGTACTTCGCCAGAAAATTAAATCACTCGAAGCCTCGCGGCGCGCGGATCAGAAAGCCTTCGAGGCGAGCGCTGCCGCAGCTCAGGCTTCTTCACCTGCCGGGTCTGCAATGGCTGCGCTGCCGAGCGCTCCTGTCGTCGCCAATCCTCTGTCGTGGGGCGGCTTCTACTTCGGCGCGGGTTACGGGCGTGAAAAGAAATCGCTCGATCAGGGAACGGCCTACCAAACGCTTACGCCAGGAGGGCCCGGCCTGGCGACGAATGAACCGATCCCGTTGCAGAACACGAACCACCTCAATCGCGGCCATGTTCTTGCGGGATACCTCTGGCAGTACGAGCGGTTTCTGCTGGGCGCCGAGGGAGATTTTTCCTTCGGCGACCGTGTCCCGACATCAATTCCGTTCGGGCCCGAGCCCGGCTCGTGCGGCGTGGGATCCACCGGCAACTTTGTCTGCGGCACGCCGACCTCGTTTGGCTCAGTCGAAACGATGGGACATCTGCGTGCGGTCGCCGGCGTTGCCATTACCCCTAACCTGATGGCGTTTGTCAGCGGCGGTGCTGCATTTGGCCGAAGCGATAATGTCGGCTCTCATGTCGGGTTCTTTATGGCGAACAGCCCGAGTATGCCTGTTCTTGTCACGGGAAATTCTTTAGCTCCGAACAAATCTCTGGTCGGCACGTCCATCGGTGGCGGCATCCAGGTGAAAGCCAGCCAGAATCTCGTAGCCCGGCTCGAATACCTGAAGGATACCTACGATGGCGTGGTGACGAGTGGCGCTGCCGTTCAGGCCAACCTCGGCGGCGATCTCGTGACGATGACGTCGCCGAGCGAGAAAGTGAAAGTGACCAACGAAACCATTCGCGCGTCGCTGATCTATCGCTTCGATCCTGACATGTCGCCATCCGCCGCCGCCGCCCTCGGTTGGCAGTCCTTCACAACTGATCCTGCACTCTATGCCAACACGTGGGCCGGCTTCTACGTCGGCGGCGGTATCACCCAGAACAATTACAGGGTCAGCCAGGACAGCGGCATGACGCTGACCATCGATGACAGCACTACGCCCGGCGTGGACGTTTCCCGGCGGGAGGGTTTTGCACGAACGATGGATCGTACCGGCGATCACCTTCTTCTCGGCTATCGCGCGCAGTTGCACAGGTTCTGGCTCGGGGTCGAAGGAGATTTCGAGTTCAATTCGCTATCAAGCCTCATGAGCAGCAAGAGCCCCGGGCAGTTCGGAGGCCCGGGGGGAGGTAACATGACCTGTTATCTCCAGTTCACGAACACCACTCATTGCCTCGGGTTGTCGATGCAGGGAAATCTTTCCGTCGAAACCAAAAATCACCTTCGTCTGATGGCCGGCTTCGTCATCACACCTCAACTGTCCGGATTCTTCTCCATCGGAAAGTCCTACGGCGTGGTCGCGGGCAGCCTTGGAACGAGCGCCGGCGGCATCGTTTCGGTCCCGCCGAGTGCGCCGCTCGTAGGGGCCGCAACAGTCACCCGGACCTTTGCTCCCGAGAACCTGATCGGCAACACCATCGGCGGCGGGTTTGAATTCAAGGCGACGGAAGACCTTTCCATCCGGGGCGAATATCTGCGCGACACCTATTCGTGGAAACATCGCCCGATCGGCGGTGCGGGCTTTGGAGGGACGATTGGTACCGTTACGACCAACAGCTTTGCTGCCGCAGCCAGCGAACATCAGATTGTGAACGAGGCTTACCGGGTCTCGCTGGTCTATCGTTTCCTGAATCCGCAGAGCAATCGGTTCTGTTCGTTCTGCTGGTGATCTTCGTTACAGGCAATCGCGCCCGCCGGTCCCGAAGATCGGCGGGCGTTTTCGTGTGCGGAACTCTAAAGGCGCTGCCGCGTTGCCTGTGTCGGAGGAGCATGACATGCGAACTTTTTTCGGAATGGTGCTGGGCTGCCTGCTGACCATCGGCGTGGTTTACGTTCACGATTCAATGGCGACATCGACCGTCGCCAGCGGTGCATCGGCCGGCACGTCGCGCCAGATCGTGAACTGGGATGTCGCCGCCAGCGAGTGGGGACAGGTCAAGGAGAATGTCCGCACCACGTGGTTGAAACTCACGGCCAACAACGGTTGAAAGACTTCTCGGACTCACGCGATTTGAAATTGAACGAGGCCCGGCAGTAATGCCGGGCTATTGTTTGATGGATCAGACGTCCGTTGTCTTCTTCTCCAGCATCCGCGTGGCGCGGGAGCGGATCGTCGCCTGAACACCATGCGCCAGGCCCGCAAGCAGCCAGGGCAGCGTCACCTCGACTTTGACGTGATCCTCCGCGACATCGACCGTTCCGCTGACCTGCTGTCTCAGCGCCGTTAGCTGAAAGGCGAGGCGATCGCCGCTCCAGATTTCTTCGTTCACCTGAAGAATCTTTCCGTACTCCGAACGTACGCTGCCGAGCCCGGCTTTCAGGCGGCGGGCCGCTTCCTCCTTGCCGAGTTTGTGGGGAATGGAAACGATGAACGGTTGAGCCAATGTCGCTGCCTCGAAACAATGCAATCCGCATTCAGGAGCCGACTATAGCAATTCGGCTCTGCGGCGGCGGCAAATAACCGCCTCCCGTCGCGACATTTTAATGTTCATTAACGCTGAAACGGGCCGCCGCGTGCGGGGCGGGCTCCCTCGTGGTAATTTTTAGCATGCTCCGCCTTGTGACAGTCGCGTCCGTGCTGTCGTCGAATACCGGTGCGCGTCCCGCACCTGTGATCGACACGACGGATGACGCCGCCACGGGCTATTGGGCTTACCGCCTCAGCGTCTCGCCGCAGGATATCGCCGCCGCGATCGAGGAGGTCGGTCCCGGTGTTGCCGCCGTGCGCCGGCATCTCGGCAAATAGGCGATCCCAAACAAAGTGCTCCGTGTCGTTGCGATGCGGGCGTGAAAAAGCCCGGCGAAGGGCCGGGCTGCATTCACAAGGCCTGATCGGATGAGCGGCTTGGTCCTCGCTCCATCAATCGCATTGCTGGTAGCCGGACGATGAGCACTTCTGCGCCTTTGCACGTGCTTCCGCGAGCTGCTGTGAGCTGAGCTGGCTGGACACGGCCGCGAGTTCTTTCCTGGCCTCGTCATTCCCCTGCGTCGCGGCGATGTCGTACCACATGTACGCTTTCGCGATGTCGTCGGACTCGCCGCCTTCGCCCTTGTAGTACAGGCTTCCGAGTAACACTTGCGCGTCCGTATTGCCCTGCTTCGCGGCAAGCCGGCTCCATTTCTGCGCCTGCTTCCGGTCCTTGGAGACGCCCAGTCCCATCTTGTGCATCAACGCGATTCGATATTGCGCGACCGCACTTCCCTTTTCCGCAAGCGGGCGAAACAGTTTTGCCGCGGCGGCATATTCCTTCCGCGCAAAAGCCTTCACGCCGTCTTCCCACGTGCCTGCCTGCGCGACAGGAGCACTGACAATCAATCCGAACGCAACGACCGCCGCACTCAATCCAGTCAACCTGAACATTTGTAACGCCCCGTCCCATGATGAAATTCAGAAAAGCAATGTCATTGCATATCCCGAATGGCATGGGGGCACAACGCAGACGCGTGCGTGATGCGGACGGGCGGGTTGGCGGTGCAATGCAGATTCTCAATCCGCGCACGCGCCTAAGGCGCGCGTTGGTACGCGCGCCGTTTTGCTCATCTCTTGTTTGAGATCAGTAGTAATCGCGCAATCTGCGGCGGCGCGGTTGCCGGTTGAGCATCAAGGCAAGCGCGAACCCGACCGCGCCCGCGACGAGCAGCGCGCCGAGCGGTTGCTCGCGTACGGTGGATGCCACGGCCTTGGTGCCGTCGCGATAGATATCGCTGCCAGTATCAAGGGCATCCTTGGCGTAATCGCTCGCCGCATCGCCGATATCGCGCGCGGCATCCTTTGCCTGACCGTAGAGGTTCTGCACGGTTCCCGCGGCTTCTCGGGCACGTCCTGTGGCTTCCGTCGACGCATCGCCCGTTGCGCGGCCGAACGCACCTTCCACCTTGCCTGCGGCGTCTTTCGCGGCGCCTGTGATCCGATCCTTGTCCATCGCGGTGTTCTCCGGGGCTGATGGACCGACAACGGTCTGACCTGCCATGGGTTCCGTCAGAAGGCGCCGTAATCTCTGAACAAATAAAAAGGCCCGCTCACTGAGCGGGCCTTTCGTAGTATTCATTGCCTGTCAGCTTTTGATGAAGGCCAGCAGGTCGGCGTTGATTGTCTCGGCTTCCGTCGTAGGCATGCCGTGCGGAAAGCCCTTGTAGGTTTTCAGCGTGCCGTTCTTCAGCAGCTTGGCGGACAGTGGTCCTGAATCGGCATACGGCACGATCTGATCGTCGTCGCCGTGCATCACGAGAGCCGGCACCGTGATCTTCTTCAGGTCTTCGGTGAAATCCGTCTGCGAGAAGGCGACAATGCCGTCATAGTGAGCCTTGGCGCCGCCCATCATGCCCTGTCGCCACCAGTTCTGGATGATGCCTTCCGATGGCTTCGCGCCGGGACGGTTGTAGCCGTAGAACGGTCCGGCTGGCAGATCGCGATAAAATTGGGCGCGGTTCGTTGCGACCTGCGCTTGCAATCCATCGAAAACCTCTTTCGGCAGGCCGCCCGGATTGGCTGGCGTCTTCACCATCAGCGGTGGAACGGCGGCGATGATGGCCGCTTTCGCAACCCGGCTTTCGCCATGGCGCGCGATATAATGCACGACTTCGCCGCCGCCGGTCGAGTGGCCGACATGCACGGCATTTTTCAGATCAAGATGCGCCGTCAACGCGGCGAGATCGTCGGCGTAGTGATCCATATCGTGGCCATCGGCGGTCTGGGTTGAGCGACCGTGACCGCGCCGGTCGTGCGCGATGACACGGAAGCCTTTGCTCAGAAAGAATAGCATCTGCGTGTCCCAGTCATCGGCCGAGAGAGGCCAGCCGTGGCTGAACACGATGGGCTGTCCCGAGCCCCAGTCCTTGTAAAAGATTTCAGTGCCGTCTTTGACTTTAATTGTCGGCATGGTGCCTGCTCCCTCTTGCCTCAAAACAACAGAATAAACCCGGCAGAGAGGAGCCTAGCGTTTTCCGATGGCAATTGCGCGACCGTCATTGGTCGTAGCCGCTTCACACCTGCCGCAGTGCCGATCCAACCCCATCTTGCCGCGCAGGGCTGTGCGGCGAAGACCTCGGCACATCCAGTTTCGCGCCAGCGCTCGCAGCGACCCGCGCGCAAGATTGAACAGATGTATTGCGTCGTTCATGGCCGTCTCTTCATTTCGGAGGTCATGGAAACGGCGGCGCTGTTGCCAGCGCCGCCGAA
>JAUSAX010000027.1 GCA_030652315.1 Afipia sp.
TGGCAAGATGGCCCCCGAAATGATTTCGATCATGAAGCGCAACAACTGCGGCAAGGCGCTGGACATCGCGCGCATGGCCCGCGACATGCACGGCGGCAACGGCATCTCCAGCGAATATCACGTGATGCGCCATGCGCAGAACCTGGAAACCGTGAACACCTATGAGGGCACCCACGACGTGCACGCCCTCATTCTCGGCCGCGCCATCACCGGCATTCAGGCGTTTTCTTAAGAGCGCTTGATCGCGTGAGGTGCAAGCTTGAGCGATAACGACGATATTCCGTTCAACCGGGATTTTCCACTCGCGCCCGGAGTCGTGGACGAAGTGGTCCCCGGCGTGCGGCGCGTATTGTGCGGCAATCCCAGTGCGTTCACGTTCACCGGAACGGTGAGCTACATCGTCGGTCGCGGGAAAGTCGCTATTATCGATCCAGGCCCTATCAATGAGGCCCATGCACAGGCGCTACTCGACGCGGTGCGCGGCGAGACCGTCACGCATATTCTTGTTACGCACACCCACAACGATCATTCACCCGGCGTTGCCCGCATCAAGGCCGCGACCGGTGCGACAGTTTACGCCGAAGGCCAGCACCGCGCGTCCCGGCCCGCCTATGCGAGTGAAACCCGCGCCACCGAGTCCGGCGGCGACTGGGATTTCCGACCGGATCGCATCCTCGAGGATGGCGATGTCGTCGAGGGGGATGGCTGGCGGCTGGAAGTTGTCGCGACGCCGGGACACACCGCCAACCACATCGCTTTCGCCTGGCCCGAACGGAAGCTGACGTTTGTCGGCGATCACGTGATGGGCTGGTCGACCTCGATCGTGGCGCCGCCCGATGGATCGATGGTCGACTACATGGCCTCGCTCGAGAGGCTGGCGCTTCGCGACGAGCAACTCTATTTCTCCGGTCACGGTCCGGAAATTCCTGATGCCGTGCGGTTCGTGAAGTTTCTTATTCGCCACCGCAAGGCCCGTGAGGCGTCGATTCTCCATCGGCTGGCCAAGGGCGAGGCCGACATTCCGACCATCGTGCGTGCGAGTTATATCGGCATCGATCCGCGGCTGGTGGGCGCTGCCGGCTATTCGGTACTGGCGCATCTTGAAGATCTGGTTGCGCGCGACGTGGTCGTGACCGATGGCGATCCGACCATCGAAGGCACTTATCGTTTGGTCGCGCCCTTGGCCTGAGGCTTGGCCGGCGTGATCAGCTTCTTCACCGGCTGCGCGGTATCCACGGCGTCATTCAGTTCTTCCGCGAATTTTATGATGCGTGCGGCATTGGAGCCGAGGTCATGCTCGAAATAGCGAGAGGATGAGCGAAGGTCGATGCGCGCACCATCGCCGTCAGGCATGATGCGGATCGCGACGTCTTCGCGAAAACCCATGATCGGTGTTCGCGCCACGGCCTCGATGCGGCCAATGCGCTGGGGAGGCTGCGGCGGACGTTCGTCGATCACCAGCCACTTGTGCCGATTCACCAGACGCAGCGCCATCTCGTAGGCTTTCAGCACGGGCACGTCGATGTTGATCGATTCGACATCGGGGTAGGCGATACGCTGCTGTTCGGCGGAGTAGAGACCGGCATAGACGGCGGGGTTTGCGCCGTCGCCCGCGCGCAGTCGCGCCAGCGCCTCGAAGCGTGGCGGATCGATCGGGTCGGTGGTGATGTCGTGAATGGCCGGCAGCGTGCGATACTGGAAGGCGAGGTAGATCGGGTAGGCGAGGATCGCGGCGTCGATCAGGAAGGCCAGCAGGATGCGGCTCATGCCGCGCGAGCCGTTCTGCCAGATGGCGGCAAACGCGGCGAGGCCGACCAGGATTGAGAGACCGGCACAAGCGAGCGCGCCGAAGAATGTCGTCAGCGCCGGTTTGAAGTCGAGAAATCCGAACCGGACGATGACGACCGCCACGATCGATGCGACCAGCGAAAACACCGCGAGGCGCCGCGACCACGACGCGAGAGCGGAGATCGGCTCCATCTGGTAAGCGGCGGCAATCCGGCGGGCCATGCCTCGAATCCATTCCTGCGCCAGGCTGAAAGGGCGCGCCGTGACCTAGCGCATTTTCAGGGCCGGTGGGAAGCACGTTTGGAAATCAGGCATGAAAATGCCCGGCACGAGGCCGGGCATCACGTCGAACCGGATCAACGACCTCAGGCGGCTGCGGTTGGGAACTGGTAGTTCTTGAATTGATCCCGGAGTGCGGTCTTCAGGATCTTGCCGGTTGCGGTGTGAGGAATGGCGTCCACGAACTGGACGTCATCCGGCATCCACCACTTTGCGATCTTGCCGTCCATATATTGCAGGATCTCGTCACGGCTCGCCTTCTGCTCGGGCTTGAGCTGCACGATGAGCAGCGGCCGCTCGTCCCACTTCGGATGATGGACGCCGATGACCGCGGCTTCCAGCACCTTCGGATGGCCGACCGCGAGGTTTTCGAGATCGATCGACGAAATCCACTCACCACCCGACTTGATCACGTCCTTGGAGCGGTCGGTGATCCGCATGTAGGCGTCGGCGTCGATGGTGGCGACGTCGCCGGTATCGAAGAAGCCCTTGTCGTCGAGGATGTTGGTCTCGACGCGGTAATAGGCTTTCGAGATCGACGGACCGCTCACCTTGAGGCGGCCGAAGGTCTTGCCGTCCCACGGCAGATCCTTGCCGGCATCGTCGGTGATCTTCATCTGCACGCCGAACGGCGGGTAACCCTGCGTCTGCAGAATATCGAGGCGGGGGTCGCCGGTGAGGTTCGCGAACGGCGGCTTGAGCGCGCCGAC
>JAUSAX010000034.1 GCA_030652315.1 Afipia sp.
TTCGCCTTGACGGTTTCCAGCGTCGCTTCGGGGCCGAGCCCCATCACCTGCAGCGCCTTGCGCTCGGCGTTGAAGATTTTTCGGGTCTCGACCTTGGTCTCGCCGGCAGCGCCGCCGGGACCCGGCCGCCAGCGGCCGCGGCCGTTGAGCTCCGAGAACATGCTGAAGGGGTCGGAAGCGGCGTCGATCTCGGCCTCGGCGCTGGCCTTGCTCTTCTTGCCGCCATTGGCGCCCATCTTCCAGGTCGGACGATGGCCGGTCAGCGCATCCTTCTGGTAGCGCGCGACCGCGTCGGCAGGCATGCCCTGGAAGAAATTGTAGCCCTGATTGTATTCGCGGACATGGTTGAGACAGAAGTGCCAGTACTCTTTCGAGTTCTCGCGGCCCTTGGGCGCGCGATGTGGCCCCTTGTTCTTGCACTCCGGCCATTCGCACATGGCGGATTCTTCGCGCGCGGCCGCCTGCTGCTTCGCGCTCAGCTTGTTGGGCTTGATGCGGATGCTGTCGAAGAATTTGGATGAGTCGATGGCCATGGTGAATATGACGACGCCTTGTGAGAAGCTGCAAGTCTAGTGTGGTGGTTCGCAGACGCGAATTTTCGCGAGCGCGGAGTATACATCGCCGCGCCGGTGAACTGCAATTGAAACGGTGATTGACCTTGGCGAATAACGCGCGATATTGCGCAGATCATGACCACAAAAGATCAGATCACAAAAAAGTTGAGCGAAGCTTTCATCCCCGAAAGTCTCGACGTGGTGGACGAATCCCATTTGCATGAGGGCCACGCAGGCCACAGGCCGGGCGGCGCAACGCATTTCCGGGTCTATATCGTGTCGAAAGCGTTCGAAGGGAAGAGCCGGATCGACCGCCACCGCATGATAAATTCGCTGCTGGCTCCGGAACTGTCCGGCTCGGTCCATGCACTGGCGATCAAGGCCCATGCCCCCGGCGAAACCAAGGCGTAGCGCACGCCGCGGACAAGCGGGAACCGGTTTCCGATCGGGTCACGCCGACACGCCTGCAATTCAAACGAATCGTCGGCGATCTAAAACGACGTTCCGGCCCGCGGCTTCTTCTCGGGCATCTCGCTGTCGCGCGGCAGCGGCACGATCCGCAGCACCGTGATGCGGTTGCGCTCCCGCCGGAGCACCCTGAAGCGGAATCCGTGGAACGTGAAACTCTGACCGCGATCCGGTATCGAACGCGCCTCATGGATGACGAGGCCGGCGATGGTGGTGGCTTCCTCATCCGGCAGATGCCAGTCCATCGCGCGATTGAGATCGCGGATCGGCACCGAACCGTCGACCACGACCGAGCCGTCCGGCTGCGCACGCACGCCTGCGACAGCCACGTCATGCTCGTCCGAAATATCGCCGACGATTTCTTCCAGAATGTCTTCCAGCGTCACGAGGCCTTCGACTTCGCCATACTCGTCGACCACCAATGCGAAATGAGTCTTGCGGCGGCGGAACGCCTTGAGCTGTTCTGACAGCGGGCGCATCTCGGGCACGAACCACGGCGGCAGCGCGATCGCTGCGACATCGACCTTGGAGAGATCCCCGTCGGTCGTGCGGATAGCGCGAAGCAGATCCTTTGCGTGCAAAACGCCGATAATGTTCTCAGGCTTCTCGCGCCACAGCGGAATGCGGGTGTATTCCGATTCGAGAATTCCACGGATGACCGCGTCGGGCGGCCCGTCGGCGTTGACGCTGACCATTTTGGTGCGATGGACCATGACGTCGGACACCGCGAGATCGCCGAAGCGGAAGACATTCTGGATGTATTCGGCCTCGCCGCTCTCCATCTTGCCGTGCTCGGCCGATTCCTCCACCAGCCCTTCGATTTCGGAATCGGTGAGAATTTCGTTCTGGGACGACTCCTTCACGCCGAGCATTCGCAAAATCGCGCGCGACGCGCCGTTCAACAGCCAGTTCAGCGGATAAAGAACGAGATAGGAGACATAGAGCGGATACGCGATCCATTGCGAGACCGGCACAGGCTCCCTGATCGCAAGCGTTTTCGGCACCTGCTCGCCGATCACGATATGGAGCGAGGAGAACACCAGAAAGCCGGTCAGGAACGCCGTAAAATGCATCGCGGATTCCGGCATTCCGAGCGGCTCAAGAACAGGCATGAGCAAGGCCGCAACAGTCGGCTCGCCAACCCAGCCGAGCCCGAGCGAGGCCATGGTGATGCCAAGCTGACAGCACGCGAGATAGGCTTCGATGTTGCCCATCATCTTCATCAGCAAACGGGCGCCGAAGCGGTTCTGCTCGGCCATGACCTTGACGCGAAACCCGCGGCTTTTCACCAGCGCGAATTCAGCCGCCACGTAAAATGCGTTGGCGGCGAGCAGCAGAACGGCGATGAGCAGATTGACGGCGGCTGAATTCATGTTTGTTCCGCGACTGCCCCGTCTTTAGGTGGCGCTTTCCCGGCGAGACGTCCCGGCACCATGCGTCTAGTGTCCCGAATTCGACGTTCGCTTCATTTTGCGAACCACCACACCAGGCAGCATCGCCCTCACCCTGATAATTTTTCCTGAAGGAAATCGCGAACCGTCGATGGATCGACGTCGTTGACGATCACCGCCTTGCCGATCCGTTCCAGCAGAATGAAGGTCAGCCGCCCGCGCTTCACCTTCTTGTCCTGCGCCATCAGCGTCAGCAGCGTGTCGGCATCCGCAAGGCCTTCCTGCTGAAAGCCAGCAATGTCCTGCAACCGTGTCGGCAGGCCGACCGAGGCGAGGTGACGCTGCACGCGCGCGGCGTCCGCCGCCGGGATCATGTTCAGATGCGCCGAGAACTCCGCGGCCAGCACCATGCCGACGGCGACGCCTTCGCCATGGAACAGCCGGTCGGAGAACCCTGTCACCGCCTCAAGTGCATGGCCGAAGGTATGCCCGAGATTGAGCAAGGCGCGGTCGCCGGTTTCGCGTTCGTCGCGCGCCACGATCGCAGCCTTGGCGCGGCAACTGGCCGCAATGGCGCGCTCGCGGGCGGCACCGCCTGCGAAAATCTCTGCATGATTGGCATCGAGCCAGTCGAAAAATTCCAGATCGCCCAGCACGCCGTATTTGGCGACTTCCGCATAGCCGGCGCGAAACTGGCGCGGCGACAAGGTATCGAGCACCGCCGTATCCGCGACCACCAGCACCGGCTGGTGAAACGCGCCGACGAGATTCTTGCCGTGCGGTGAATTGATTCCGGTCTTGCCGCCCACCGACGAGTCGACCTGCGCGAGCAACGATGTCGGCACCTGCACAAAGTCGACACCGCGCCGGACAATCGACGCCGCGAACCCTGCGAGATCACCGATCACGCCGCCGCCGAGCGCAACCACCAGATCGTTGCGCTCGATCTTCGCGGCGATCAGCGCTTCGGATACATCCTGCAACACGGCGTAGCTCTTGGACGCCTCGCCTTCGCCGACGATGATGCGCGAGGATACAATGCCGGCGTCCGCCAGCGCAGCTTCGGTTTTACCCAGCCAGTTTTTTGCAACGGTGTGATCGGTGACGATGGCGACGCGCGCGCCGGGCCGCAGCTTGGCGATGCGGTGACCGAGCGACGGCAACACGTCACGACCGATGATGATGTCATAGGCGCGGTCGCCGAGGGCAACGCCAACGGTCACCGGATTTGTCGTCTTGATGGGGACTGTCATCGTGTTTCGCTTGAGGAAGAGGGTGTTGCGCCGCCGGACACCAGGTGTGCGTAAAGCGCGTCGATACATTCATCGACGACCTTCTCATGCGGCACGTCGCGCGACGCAATCGCCAGGTCGGCGAGTTGATAGAACGGACTGCGCTCCCCGATCAGGCGCTCGATGGTCGCGGCCGGATCGGCGGTTTGCAGCAGGGGCCGGTCGGCGCGGCGCTTGACCCGCTTCAGGATCACATCGCCGTCCGCCTGAAGCCAGATCGAGACGGACTTGTCGCGAATCCGGTTGCGCGTTTCGTCTCGCATGATCGCGCCGCCGCCGGTCGCGATCACGCAAGGGCCACTTTCCAGCAGACGGGCAATCACCCTCGCCTCGCCATCGCGAAAGTATGGCTCGCCGTGCTGCGCGAAGATTTCGCTGACGGTCATGCCCGCATGCGCGATCTCGATTTCATGATCGGCGTCGAGAAACGGCATGTGAAGCCGCGCGCCGAGACGGCGCCCGATGGTCGACTTGCCCGATCCCATCATGCCGACAAGCACGATCGGGCGGCCCTTGAGGGCCGCGACAATGTCGCCCTCGTGGGTCATGCCGTCCTGATGTCTGGCCGCGGTCTCGGTCATCTCTGGCTCGGTGGGGCCGCGAATGCGGCGGAGAAGCCACCTATACTACTCCTGCCGTTACCGCCGCTAGTGTGGTGGTTCGCAAGTCCGCATTATCGCTGCGGCGCATTCCAAGCGGACTTGCGAACCAAAACCACACTAGAATCATAACTCTCTCGTGTCCTTTGAATCCGAAGTTCGCTACGGAAAGTGCTGCAAAATGAAGCGAACTTCGGATTCAGGACACGAGCGCGAACCTCTAGCCGCTGGAGACTCTTGCCGAAACAGCGCGAACATGTTGGTACTTTGGAGCGGCTGAACGGCCGCGTTCCGCTGGTTAACGTGCCGTCCGGGCCGGCAATCCGAAGGTAATTCCGAGGCCAAGTTCGATGCCTAGCCTGCTTCGCTTCCTGACAGTCGTCGCCGTGCTCGGCGGATTGGTCTATGGCGGCATCTTCGCACTCGCCAATTTCATCAATCCAAAGCCGCGCGAGATGACGATCAGCGTTCCGCCCGACAAATTCCTCAAGCGATAGGCGGCTTGCGGATCATGGCGTCCGACAAATCCTCCGACATCCGGCTGACCGCCCTGTTCCTCGACATGCTCGCGGCCGAACAGGGCGCAGGCGTCAACACGCTCGATGCCTATCGCGGCGATCTCGAAGACCTGTCCGGCTTTCTCGCCCGGCGCAAATCGACTTTCCAGACCGCGGATACTCAGTTGCTGCGCGATTATCTGGGCGATCTCGACAACCGCGGATTCAAGTCGTCGAGCGTCGCGCGCAAGCTGTCATCGACACGCCATCTGTTTCGCTTTCTTCTGAGCGAGCGCGTGCGCGCGGACGATCCCGCTGCGATCCTCTCCGGTCCGAAGCGCGGACGCGCGCTGCCGAAAGTCCTGTCCATTGCCGACGTCGATCGTCTCCTGACGCAGGCGAAGACAGCGGCGGAGACACCCGAGCAGTCGCCGCTGCAAAAGCTGCGCGCGATCCGGCTCTCGTGTCTGCTTGAAATTCTCTACGCGACGGGACTGCGCGTTTCCGAACTGGTCGCGCTGCCGCTGTCCGCCGCACGACGCGACGCCCGCATGATCGTGGTACGCGGCAAGGGCAACAAGGAACGCCTCGTCCCGCTTAATGAGACATCGAAGCAGGCGATGGCGGACTATCTCGCCGCGCTGGAAGCGACGCACCGCGAGCAAAAAAAATCGTCGGCGGCCTCGAAGTGGCTGTTTCCGTCATCGGGCGAGAGCGGCCATCTGACGCGGCAGCATTTCGCGCGCGACCTCAAGGAGCTTGCGGCGGCCACCGGCATCGCGCCGCGCCTCGTCAGTCCGCACGTGCTGCGCCATGCCTTTGCGAGTCATCTGCTACACAACGGGGCGGACTTGCGAATCGTCCAGACGCTGCTTGGCCATACCGACATTTCCACGACGCAGATCTACACCCATATTGTCGAGGAGCGATTGAAGAGCCTGGTGCGCGATCTGCATCCGCTGGCCGACAAATGAGCGTCGAAAGAACCAGCAATATCAGTGCCTTTCATCGCGGCGCTTGACTTGGGGCCGCTTCTTGACTTGAAAGGCCCCCCAAGACTCCATCGAGAACGACCAAATCCGTTCGCGCGCCTCTTCGCCCCCAGCGCGCCATCCCTTATATTTGTCACATGCTGGACCTGATGCGCAGTTATCTGGATTTTGAAAAGCCTGTCGCCGAACTCGATTCCAAGGTGGACGAGTTGCGTGCGCTTGCCGCCAGCGGCAGCGACATCAGCGAAGAAGTGTCGCGCATCGAAGAGAAGGCGGCGCAGGCGCTCACCGATCTTTATGCCGAGCTGACGCCCTGGCAAAAAACCCAGGTCGCGCGCCATCCGCTGCGGCCGCATTGCGTGGATTACGTCAAGGAACTCATCACCGAGTTCACCCCGCTTGCGGGCGACCGCAAGTTCGGCGACGACGAAGCGCTGATCGGCGGCTTCGGCCGTTTCAGAGGCGAGAGCATCTGCGTGATCGGCCAGGAGAAGGGTTCGACCACAGAAACCCGGCTCAAGCACAATTTCGGCATGGCCAAGCCCGAGGGCTATCGCAAGGCCGTGCGGCTGATGGAAATGGCTGATCGCTTCGGCATCCCCGTGCTCTCATTGGTGGACACGGCGGGCGCCTATCCCGGCATCGGCGCCGAGGAGCGCGGACAGGCGGAAGCGATCGCACGATCTACCGACGCCTGCCTCAGCCTCGGTGTGCCCAATGTCGCTGTCATCATCGGTGAAGGCGGCTCGGGCGGAGCCATCGCCATCGCCACCGCCAACCGCGTGCTGATGCTCGAACACGCCGTGTACAGCGTGATCTCGCCGGAAGGCGCGGCATCAATCCTGTGGCGCGATTCAGCCAAGGCGCAGGAAGCCGCGACCAATCTCAAGATCACCGCGCAGGATCTCGCCCGCTTCGGCGTGATCGACACCATTTTGAAGGAACCGCCGGGCGGCGCGCACCGCGATCCGGCGGCGATGATTGCCCGGACCGGCGACGCCATCGCCCAGTCCTTCAACGACCTGCGAAGCCTCGATTCCAAGGCGGTGCGCAACCAGCGCCGGCAGAAGTTCCTCGATATCGGCCGCAAGCTCGGCTAGCGCATCGCCCGGCCAAAAACGGCCGGTAACGGCCGCACAGCCTGATCGTGGCTTTTTCTGGACAAACCTGTTCAGGCCACGGCCGTTTTTCACCAGTGTTTTGATTTACTTAGCGTTGACCATAAAGCGGTCAATGCCGCCCGGTTGCGGCTGCTTCGGCTTGCGACCGGGGGCCCTTAAGGATAATAATCGATCAATTGCTCACGCACGTTTTTAGCCAAAAAGCGAACGCCGCTTTTACGACGAAAACACGTGCGGCCTGTTTAGACGGGCAGCGTTTTCCGGCCGCCTATCGCGCGCCACTTTGTCGGGAAATGATCTAGCCGGAGTATGGGGATTGCCGATCTGCCGCGAAGCCTTGGCATTGGGAGCCTTGCATTGATCGACCGTACGCATGTACGCGCGCTTGTCACGGCGGCTGCGCTCGCAGCTGGCGTGCTGCTGTCGGGGTGCAACGGCGAGCAGCTCTCGCCAAGCTCAAAAGCCAATCGTCCGATCCCCGACAAGCTGCTTGCCGACATCGAAACCAAGAACATGGACAAGGCATCACCGATGCTTGTCCGTCTGTTCAAGCAGGAAGCCGAACTCGAGGTCTGGAAGCAGGACCGCAACGGCAAGTTCGCGCTGCTCAAGACCTATCCGATCTGCCGCTGGTCGGGAGACCTCGGACCGAAGATCAAGGAAGGCGACCGGCAGGCGCCGGAAGGCTTCTACTCGATCACGCCGGCGCAGATGAATCCGACGTCGTCCTATTTCCTGTCGTTCAACATGGGCTACCCGAATGCCTACGACAAGGCATGGGGCCGCACCGGCTCGCAGCTGATGGTTCACGGCGACTGCTCGTCGCGTGGCTGTTACGCGATGACCGACGAGCAGATCACCGAGATCTACGCGCTCGGCCGTGAATCCTTCTTCGGCGGCCAGAACGCGTTTCAGGTCCAGGCCTATCCGTTCCGCATGACGGCACAGAACATGGCGCGTCATCGCAACAGTCCGCACATGGCGTTCTGGAAGATGATCAAGGAAGGCAACGATCACTTCGAGGTCACCAAGCAAGAGCCGAAGGTCGACTTCTGCGAGAAGAAGTATGTCTTCGACGCGGAAAAGCCGGCAGGTGCGAGCCGCCCGTTGGCCTTCAACGCCTCTGCCCAGTGCCCGGCCTATCAGGTCTCGCCCGAAATCGCCGATGCCGTCCAGAACAAGCAGCGTCAGGACGAACTGAAGACCGCGCAACTTGTCTCGCGCGGCACGCCGACCGCGCGTTCGCGCGCCGGCATCGACGGCGGCATGCATCCGGTGTTCGCATCCAAGCTGCCTGAAGGCGAATCCGCCATCGACAAAGACGTGACCGACTACGCCGTCGCGTCCAATCAGCCGGCACCTGGCACCGTGCCCTCGCATGCGACCATTCCAAAGGCGCCGGAAACCGCGCCATCGTTCAGCTTCGCCCCATCCAACTCCAACAGTGAGCCTATGGTGGCGGTCACAAGCACCACTCCGGCTGCCCCGCGCACGGCGTCTGCCAATGCCAGCGCAAGCTCGTCGGAAGGCTTCCTGAGCAAGCTCACGCGCAGCGTCGGCTTGCGCGGCTCGGACCCCGAGCCAGTCGCAGCGGCGAAACCCGTTGCCGCCCCGCCGAAGCAGAAGGCAAAGGCGGCGGAACCGACCAAGATGACCAAGAGCGAACCCGCACGGGTCATCCCGCTTGAGCGTTCGCAGCAGGCGCAGACCCAGCCGCAAGCCAAGCCCGCGTCCCCGGCCCCCGCAGCCACGACTGCGGCAGCAGCCCCAGCGCCGCAACAGTCGCTGGCGGGAGCCCAGCCGGCGGTGCCCGCCAATTCATTCGACAGCCGCTGGTCGACGGTTCGCTGAATGTGATGAGTTCAAGCTCGATGCCCAGCTTCGCCCGTCATTGCGAGCGAAGCGAAGCAATCCAGCCTTGCCTTGCCTCAATAAGGAAAACTGGATTGCTTCGTCGCTAACGCTCCTCGCAATGACGGTGCAGGCAGATTTCATCACGAACCAAAAACTCAACTGATCCCATCTCAAAACAAAAAAAAAGCCGGTCAGAGTGACCGGCTTTTTTTTGTTTTGCATGCTCTCCGCTCATTCCCGCATAAGCGGGAATGAGCAGCGTCAGTTCAGGCGTACGTGTCAGGCATACTTGCCGTGGCAGTGCTTGTACTTCTTGCCGGAGCCGCACGGGCAATCCTCGTTGCGGCCGATCTTGCCCCACGTCGCGGGATTCTGCGGATCGCGCTGGGCGGCGGGGATCGGCGCCAGCGCGGCCTGCGCGAACGCCATCTCGTCCTCGCCGGTGTTCGGATTGAGCTTGTGCGCTTCCATCGGCGGCAATTCGGGCTGCTCGTCCGGCGGCACGATTTCAACCCGCACCAGTTGAGCCGTCACGGCCTCGCGCAGGTGCGCGATCAGGGCCTCGAACAGATTGAACGCTTCTGACTTGTACTCCTGCAACGGATCGCGCTGGCCGTAGCCGCGCAGGCCGATCACCTGACGCAGGTGATCCAGCATCACCAGGTGTTCGCGCCACAGATGATCCAGCGTCTGGAGCAGCACCGACTTCTCGACATAGCGCATCACGTCCGGCCCGAACTGGGCTGTCTTCGCCGCCATCAGTTCATCGACACGCTTCTCGATGCGCGCCAGCATCTCCTCGTTGGCGATGCCTTCTTCCTTCGCCCATTCATCGACCGGAAGATCGAGATCGAGAACGCGCTTCAGTTCGTCCTTGAGCCCGGCGACGTCCCACTGCTCGGCATAGGCGTGCTCGGGCACGTGCTTGGCGACGAGATCATCGACCAGCGCGTGGCGCATGTCGGAGACGGTCTCGGCGACGTTCTGGTCGCGCATCAGGTCGACGCGCTGGTCGAAAATCGCCTTGCGCTGATCGTTCTGCACGTCATCGAACTTGAGCAGGTTCTTGCGGATGTCGAAGTTGCGCGCCTCGACCTTCTGCTGCGCCTTCTCGAGCGCCTTGTTGATCCACGGATGGATGATCGCCTCGCCTTCCTTGAGGCCGAGGCGGGTCAGCATGGTGTCGAGCCGGTCCGACCCGAAGATGCGCATCAGGTCGTCTTCGAGCGACAGATAGAATTTGGTGCGGCCGGGATCGCCCTGACGGCCGGCACGACCGCGGAGCTGGTTGTCGATGCGCCGGGATTCATGGCGTTCTGAGCCGATGATGTAGAGGCCGCCCGGCTTCGTGATGGTCTTGGCCGGCTTTGAGCCCTTGGCGGGCTCGATCTCGATCACTTCCTCGGACTTCAGGACCATCTCGCGGAAGCGCTCGATGTCGGCCTTGATCTGCTCGATCTTCGCCTTCTTCTCCGCTTCATCGGTGATGTCCGCCGTCTCGATCGCGCCGCGCATTTCGAGCGAGCCGCCGAGTTTGATGTCGGTGCCGCGACCGGCCATGTTGGTGGCGATGGTGATGGCGCCCGGCACACCGGCCTCGGCGACGATGTAGGCTTCCTGTTCGTGGAATCGCGCGTTCAGCACGGCGAACAGCTTGGCGGGCTTGCCCGCGCGCGCGGCGGCGTAGAGCTTTTCCAACGCCTTTGGATTGCCGAAGTCGATCTGCTTGTAGCCGTTCTTGGCGAGATACTCGCCCAGCACTTCCGACTTCTCGATCGAGGCGGTACCGACCAGCACCGGCTGCATGCGCTTATTGGCCAGCTCGATCTCCGCCAGAATGGCGCGATGCTTTTCTTCGGCCGTGCGATAGACCTCATCGTCTTCGTCGAGACGCGCGATCGGCACGTTGGTTGGAACTTCGATGACTTCAAGCTTGTAGATGTCGAACAGTTCGTCGGCTTCGGTCGCCGCCGTACCGGTCATGCCGGCGAGCTTGTCGTACATGCGGAAATAGTTCTGGAACGTGATCGAGGCCAGCGTCTGGTTTTCCGGCTGAACCGGCTGATGCTCCTTGGCTTCCAGCGCCTGATGCAGGCCTTCCGAATAGCGGCGGCCCGGCATCATGCGGCCGGTGAATTCGTCGATGATGACCACTTCGCCGTCGCGGACGATGTAGTCCTTGTCGCGCTGGAACAGCGAATGCGCGCGCAGCGCCTGATTGATGTGATGGACGACCGAGACGTTCTCGACGTCGTAGAGCGAGTCGCCCTTGAGCTGACCGGCTTCCTGCAGCAGGTTCTCGATCTTCTCCATGCCGGCTTCGGTCAGCGTCACCGTCCGCTGTTTCTCGTCGACCTCAAAGTCCGTCACCTTCTCGAGCTTCGGAATGTAGGTATCGATGGTGTTGTAGAATTCCGAACGGTCGTCGAGCGGGCCGGAAATAATCAGCGGCGTGCGCGCCTCGTCGATCAGGATCGAGTCGACTTCGTCGACGATGGCGAAGAAGTGCCCGCGCTGGACCATGTCCTCGAGCCGGTACTTCATGTTGTCGCGCAGATAGTCGAAGCCGAGTTCGTTGTTGGTGCCGTAGGTGACGTCGCAGTCGTAGGCCTTCTTGCGTTCCTCGTCGTCGAGGCCGTGGACCACGATGCCGGTGCTGAGGCCGAGGAAGCGGTACAACCGGCTCATCCATTCGGCGTCGCGCTTGGCGAGGTAGTCATTTACCGTGACCACGTGCACGCCCTTGCCGGCCAGAGCGTTGAGATAGACCGGCAGGGTGGCGACGAGGGTCTTGCCTTCGCCGGTCTTCATCTCGGCGATGCCGCCTTCATGCAGCACCATGCCGCCGATCAGCTGCACGTCGAACGGGCGCATGCCCAGG
>JAUSAX010000058.1 GCA_030652315.1 Afipia sp.
CGCCGAATGGCGTAACCACCCGTCCGCAGGTCCGCATCGTCATCGTCGGCCATGTCGATCACGGCAAATCCACGCTGGTCGGCCGCCTGCTGCATGAAACCGGCAGTCTGCCCGACGGCAAGCTGGAAATGCTGCAGGCCGTCAGCGCGCGGCGCGGCATGCCGTTCGAATGGTCGTTCCTGCTCGACGCATTGCAGACCGAGCGCGACCAGGGCATCACCATCGACACCACGCAGATCCGTTTCCGCACGCCGTCGCGCGACGTCGTTCTGATCGACGCGCCGGGCCATGCGGAATTCCTGCGCAACATGATCACCGGCGCATCGCAGGCCGACGGTGCAGTCCTCATTATCGACGCGCTGGAAGGCGTACGCGACCAGACCCGCCGTCACGGCTATCTGCTGCATCTGCTCGGCGTCAAACAGGTCGCCGTCGTGGTCAACAAGATGGACCGCGTCGATTACAGCGCCGCGCGCTTCAAGGAGATCAGCGACGAGATTTCGGCACATCTGATCGGCCTCGGTGTTACGCCCACCGCCATCGTGCCGATTTCCGCGCGCGACGGCGACGGCGTTACCCAGCGCACCGCCAACATCAACTGGTACAGCGGCCCGACCGTCGTCGAGGCCATCGATGAACTGACCCCGGCGCGCGCGCTGGACGAACTGGCGCTGCGTCTCCCGGTGCAGGCGATCTACAAGTTCGATGACCGCCGCATCGTCGCGGGCCGCGTCGAATCCGGCGACATCGGCACCGGCGACGAAATCGTCATCATGCCCACCGGCAAGGTCGCCAAGGTGAAGTCGGTCGAGAGCTGGCCGCAGACGCCGATGTTCGCACGGCAAGGCGCCGGGCGCTCGGTCGGCATCACCCTCGACCGCGAACTGTTTCTGGAGCGTGGCGACGTCATCGCCCACATCAAGGCTGCGCCGCGCGACACCCGCCGCCTGCGTGCCCGCATCTTCTGGCTGCACGACACGCCGCTGAAAGCCGGTGCATCGGTTCTGGTGCGGCTCGGCACCATGGAAACCCGCGCCTCGATCGTCGCCATCGACAAGGCGGTCGATCCCGGTGAGCTTGAAAGCGTCGCCACCGACGCCATCGGCCGCAACCATGTCGGCGAAATCGACATTTCGCTGGCGAATCCTGTTGCCGCCGATCCCTATACCGATAATCCGCGTACCGGACGCCTCGTCATCGAGGTCAACGGCCGCATCGCCGGCGGTGGCCTGGTGCTCAGCGTCGATTCCGGACAGCGGGCTATTCCCATCGACATCGTGCCGGTGGAATCCGCGCTGCGCCCGGAAGAGCGCTCCGCGCGTTACGGCCATGGCGGCGCGGTGGTCTGGCTGACCGGCCTGCCCGGCTCCGGCAAATCCACATTGGCCCGCGCGCTCGAACGCAAACTGTTCAGCCGCGGCGGCTCGCCGCTGCTGCTCGACGGCGACACCTTGCGCGCAGGTCTCAACGGCGACCTCGGCTTCTCGCCGAAGGACCGTGCCGAAAACATCCGCCGCCTGGCCGAGATGGCCACGCATCTCGCGCGCAACGGCCATATCGCCATCGTCGCGGCGGTCTCGCCGTCCCGCGATGACCGCGCGCAGGCGCGGCGGATCGCCGACGATCTGTTCCGCGAAGTCTACGTGGCGACCCCGGCCGAGGTTTGCGAAAGCCGCGATCCGAAGGGCCATTACGCCAAGGCGCGCGCCGGAAACCTGCCGAGCTTTACCGGTATCGCCAACGACTATCAGCCGCCCGCCAATGCCGAACTGACCATCGACACCTCGACACGTTCGGTCACTGAGGCCGCCGACGAGATCGAGCGGTTACTGGCCGGGACCGGCGTGCTGTTCGGCGACCTCGATGATCTCGCCGCCAACATCTAAGTCCGTATCGGTTCACAGGAGAGAGACCTTGCGCAAGATTCTTATCGCCCTCGCCGCCAGCGTCGGCATTATTTCCGCCGCGCAGGCGCAGACGCCCAACACGCTGCTCAACGTGTCGTACGACATCTCGCGCGAGCTTTACGCCGCGATCAATGTCGAGTTCGCCAAGCAGTGGAAGGCCAAGACCGGGCAAGACGTCACCATCAACCAGTCGCATAACGGCTCGACGCGACAGGCGCGCAGTATCCTCGAAGGACTCGAGGCTGACGTCGTGACCTTCAATCAGGTGCCGGACGTGCAGGTGCTGCACGACAAGGGCAAGCTCATCCCCGCCGACTGGCAGAAGCGGTTCCCGAACAGTTCCTCGCCGTACTATTCGCTGCCGGCGTTTCTCGTTCGCGCGGGCAACCCGAAGAACATCAAGGACTGGGACGATCTGGTCCGTTCCGATGTGAAGGTGATCTTCCCCAACCCGAAAACCTCGGGAAATGCCAAGTACACGTATCTGGCCGCCTATGCCTTCGCCAAGACAAAGTACGACAGCGCGGAGAAGGCCGATGAATTCGTGAAGAAGCTGTTCGCCAACGTGCCGGTGTTCGATACCGGCGGCCGCGCCGCGACGACCACCTTCGTCGAGCGTCAGACCGGCGACGTGCTGATTACGTTCGAAGCCGAGACCAACGGTATCCGCGACATTGCCGGCGCCGACAAGTATCAGGTCGTCGTACCGTCGCAGAGCCTGCTGGCGGAATTTCCGGTGGCTGTGGTCGACAAGTATGCTGACAAGCACGGCACGCAGGCGCTCGCCAAGGCCTATCTGGAATTTCTGTACACGCCTGACGGACAGACCATTCTGGCCAAGCAGTACAACCGCGTGAACGACAAGACCGTCGCCGAGAAGTTCAAGGACAAGTTTCCGGCGGTGAAGCTCGTCACCATCGAGAAGGAATTCGGCGGTTGGGACAGGGTCAACGCCGAACATCTGAACCCCGGCGCGAAGCTCGACCAACTGTTCGGCGGCGCGAACAGGTAAGCGGCTCGCCGCTTCGAGGCGATTTGCTCAAAAAACGTCATGGCCGGGCTCGTCCCGGCCATCCACGTCTTAAGCATGTGTCCCTCAACAAAGACGTGGATGCCCGGCACAAGGCCGGGCATGACGACCCGAAATGAAATGAAGTGGAACGGTCTTATTTTGCGACGCCGGGTCATCCCAGGTTTCGGACTGGCATTGGGAACGACTGTTCTCTATCTCGGCGCGATCGTGCTGCTGCCGCTCTGCGCGCTGCTGCTGAAGGCCTCGGGCATCGGGCTGTCACAGCTCTGGGAAATCCTGTCGTCGCCGCGCACGCTGTCGGCCATTCGCGTCACCGTGACGATGGCTTTCGCCGCCACCATTTTCAATGCGATCTATGGCCTGCTGCTGGCCTGGGTGCTGGCGCGCTACAGCTTTCCCGGAAAGCGCATTCTCGATGCGCTGGTCGATGTCCCGTTCGCGCTGCCGACTGCTGTGGCAGGCCTCGCGCTGACCGCGCTGTTCGCCAAGAACGGCTGGTTCGGCGCGCCGCTGGATAAAATCGGAATTGCGGTCGCCTACACGCCGCTCGGCATCGCGCTTGCCATGGCCTTCACCAGCATTCCCTTCGTGGTGCGGACGGTGCAGCCCGTGATCGAGGATCTCGGCTCGGAGGTCGAGGAAGCCGGCCGCTCGCTCGGCGCCAATGATTTCCAGATTTTGTGGAAGATCATCTTCCCGGCGATCTTCCCGGCATTCCTCGCCGGATGCTCGCTGTCCTTCGCGCGCAGCCTCGGCGAATTCGGCGCGGTGATCTTCATCGCCGGCAACCAGCCGATGAAAACCGAGATCGTCGCGCTGCTGACCTTCATCCGGCTTGAGGAATACAACTACGAGGCGGCGGCCGCGATTTCGGCCGTGATGCTGCTGATGGCATTCGCGATGCTGATCGTCACCAACGCCGTGCAGGCATGGCACCTGCGTTACGTCGGCCGCGGAGAAGTGTGATGTCGATTGCATCGGAACGCGACAGCGAGCAGGCCGAATGGATGCACCACCCGGTCGGCGGCGGCATCGTCACCCGGCGGATCGTGCTGTGGACCGTGCTGGTGCTGACCGCGCTGTTTCTTGTCGCGCCGCTGGCGCTGATCGTCACGTCGGGACTGTCGCTGGGTGTCGGCGTGTTCCTGCGCAACCTTACCGAGCCTGCGACGCTGCACGCGATTTGGCTCACGTTGCTGACGGCACTGGTGGTTGTGCCCATCAACATCCTGTTCGGACTGGCGGCGGCATGGACAGTGACCAAGTTCGACTTCAGGGGCAGGACGCTGCTGATCGCGCTGATCGAACTGCCCTACTCGATTTCGCCGATCGTCGCCGGCGTCGCTTATCTGTTCGTCTACGGCTCGCAGGGCCTGTTCGGCCCGCTGCTTGAGTATCTCGGCATCAAGGTGATGTTCGCGCTGCCGGCGATCTTTCTGGCGAGCCTGTTCGTGACCGCGCCGTTCGTCGCCCGCGAACTGATTCCGCTGATGCAGGTGCAGGGCACCGACGAGGAAGAAGCCGCGGTAACGCTCGGCGCAGGCGGCTTCACCACGTTCTGGCGGGTCACGCTGCCGAACGTCAAATGGGCCGTGGTCTATGGGGCCATCCTCTGCAACGCGCGCGTGATGGGCGAATTCGGTGCGGTGTCGGTGGTATCCGGCAACATCCGAGGCCAGACCACCACGCTGCCGCTGCAGATCGAACTGCTTTATCAGGACTACAATGTCGTCGGGGCCTTCGCCGCCGCGACGGTGCTGACTGCCGTCGCCCTGATCACCATTCTGATCAAGGTCACGCTCGAGCGATACAGCGAAGTACCGCAGAGCGGAATTGGTCACTAGCGGCGGCTGAATTACCCGCGAAATCAACTGTGGGATAGCCTCGGCAAAGGGCGGTGGTATACGCCTTTCGGACCCGGGGAAGGGTCTTCTCTTTTGCCCGCCTTTGGCGTTAAAACCTCCCCGCCACGCCGCCCGTGTCAGCGGCACTCACCATTCATCCTGAAGCCCTGAGACGGCGTCGTTTTTCGCCGTTCTCCGTGAGATTTATCATGAAACGCATCGACGCCAGCGGTTTGAAGATCGCTCCTGTTCTGTTCGACTTTATTGCCAAGGAAGCGACCGCCGGCACCGGCATTGCGCCCGACGCCTTCTGGGCGGGCCTCGCCGGAATCGTCAAGGATCTCGCCCCGCGGACGCGCGACCTGCTCGCCACCCGCGATGCGCTGCAAGCCAAGATCGACGACTGGCACAAGGCCAACAAGGGCAAGGCGTTCGACATGGACGCCTACACCGCCTTCCTGAAGCAGATCGGCTACCTGCTGCCGGAGCCGGCGGCGAAGGACGTTCAGACCGCGAATGTCGATGAAGAACTCGCCTCCATGTTCGGCCCGCAGCTCGTCGTGCCGCTGACCAATGCCCGCTATTCCCTGAACGCCGCCAACGCGCGCTGGGGCAGCCTGTATGACGCGCTCTACGGCACCGACGCCATCCCGCATGATCCGTCAGAGGGCGGTCGCGGCTACAACAAGGCGCGCGGCGACAAGGTCATCGCCAAGACCAAGACGTTTCTGGATCAGGCCGTGCCGCTCGCGACCGGCAACCACAGCGACGTTACCGCCTATCACATCGAGCACGGCCAGCTTGCCGCCAAGCTCAAGAGCGGAAACGCCACCGCGCTCAAGAACAAGGCCCAGCTCATAGGCTACCAGGGCGACGCTCACGCCCCGACCGCGATCCTGCTGGTCAACAACGGCATGCACATCGACGTGCAGATCAACCGCGACAACACCATCGGCAAGGACGATCCGGCCGGCGTCGCCGACATGATCCTGGAATCAGCCGTCTCGACCATTCTGGACATGGAAGACTCGGTCGCCGCCGTCGATGCCGACGACAAGGTTCTGGTCTATCGCAACGTGCTCGGCCTGATGAACGGCACGCTGTCGGCTGACTTCGAGAAGGGCGGCAAGACGCTGACCCGCGCACTCAACGCCGACCGCACCTACACCGCGGCGGACGAGAAGGGCAAGGTAACCCTGCACGGCCGCAGCATGATGCTGATCCGCAACGTCGGCCATCACATGTACACCGACGCGGTGCTCGATGGCGAAGGCCAGGAAATTCCGGAAGGTATCCTCGATGCCGCCATCACCGGTCTGCTGGCGCTTCACGACCTGAAGAGCAAGACCAAG
>JAUSAX010000069.1 GCA_030652315.1 Afipia sp.
GAAACGGAACAACTTCAGCAGTATGCAGTTTCGCACGCTCTTCATCAGTTAGTTGTGGAGGCGCACGGTCACCGCCATCGAACTCGTTGTCGCTGCCCCGGCTCATTCCCACGACCTCCGCAGTGATACTTTTTCAACTCAAAATTCACGGCTTCCTTGAACGGAAATTAGTGCATCACGCTTCCAACAGGATCTTCATGCACAGGTGTCATCGTTACCGGCTGCACCACGGGCGTTTCGTCATGGCTCTCATTCACGAAGGCGATCAGCTCGGGAATTAGCGCTTGCGCATCTTGCGTGAGCGCATGATCAATTCCTGTCGGCAGCAGATTGGCCTGCACCAGAATCGTGTCGCCATACACCTCGCCGTTGACGTAGGTGTTTGTCGCGCCGACATCGACAATTGCAGCGTCGTTGGTGAGAAGGTTCTTCCCGCTCGTCACCGACTGAGACTCAGCGCCGTCTAAATCACGAGCCATGGCCGCTGCCGACGCTGGATCGAGAAATTGCATAACAATGTTGACGTCGGTGATGACGTTGGTCTGCCAGATCGCGTTGACGTCGAAATAGTCACCCTTGACGTACAGAACATTGAATACGCCACCGGAACCATCGATGAATTTGCCGTAGGAAGGATCGAGAGTCGTCGCACCGCCTCCCACCGCGGAAACGAGACTCTCAAGATTGTCATTCATCGACTTGAAGTTGTCGTCGCCTATGTTCTCGATTGTTGCCTTGTTGGTCAGTTCATTCTGGCCCGATAGGACAGATTGCGACGGATCGGAACCGTCCGCGAACATCTTGATGAAATCGTCGTTCAGCAGAATGTTGTTCTGAAAGATCACGTTCATGCCGTGATAGGCGCCGGCAACGATGATCAGATCGTACTGAATCGATCCGTCGAACAACTGGGTCAGATTGCCCTGCTCATTCCCTCCGCTATATAGCTCGTAGTGCGAGTCTGCGCTTTTCTGAACGATGACGTCGTTGTCGGACAGATAGTTCATCTGCACAATCGCGTGTACGCTGTAGTAATCGCCTTCAACTACATCGACGTTCCACTGCGGTCCGGCGAAAGTAGCTTTCAGCTCGGCGTAAATCCCGGGCTGCTGGATGAAATCGGCAATATTGTCGGTCTTGTTATTTCCTTCCACCACGGGAAGCGCGTCACCTCCAACCATCTCGACATGATCGCGGTCAACGATCGAGTTGGTCTGGAAGATCGCGTTTGTATGAAAGTAATCGCCCATAACGATCATGGAGCGACCGGATTCGCTCAGATCGACAATCAAACTCGCGTTCCAGCTGTCGTTGGCTCCGGTTTCGGCCCATTGCCCCAGACCGTTACCAAGATCCGGCGCGGGTACGGGGTCCGGAAGCGGCGTCTCGGCCGGCGACTCTGGCCGGGGCGTCTGGAGCTCTCCGTTCAAGTAGTAACCAGGTTCGACTGAATGTGCGCTTGGCGTTCCGTTGTGAGCAACCTGGTCTTCATTGTAGGAGTTGACGAATTCCGTGATGCCGGCTCCATCCTGAGGAATCCACCATTCCCTCGGAATCTCGTTGTTGGCCTCGTCGGCCATTTCTTGAAGAATGGTTTCGCTGTGCTGCGCGATCAGCTCGGTGTGGGCTGTGATGAGCGCCGTGTCGCCGGCAAGACTCTCGCCATGCGCCGTCACAAGAAGATTGTCGTCGTCCAGCATGAAGTTGTGTTGCTTGATCTCAAGCTCGGTTTGCTGACCGCCTTCCTGATATTGGACGGTGATCTTATGCTCAACGCCTCCTCCGCCGCCGCCCGCAGCGCGTGGTGCCATCAACCTTGAAAGCCCGCCGGGGCCATCAGAATCAAAATCGGATTGCGGCGGTTGTGGGCTTAAAGACTTTATCGGGAGTATCCGGGGGGCATGAAACTCATCGAGTGCCGCACTTCCCGCGATCGGCATGCCGCGGCTATCGAGCTCATCGAGATCCAGCTGTTTTTCGTAATTGGGGCGCGGCGTGATGTAGTCATCTCGCAGATTGCGAAAGGATGTGGGGTCGTAGTCGATACGATCTCGCGCGATATCATTGATGATCTGAAAATAGCCCGCGAAATGCCAGACTACTTCTGTTACGCCGCCAGGCACCATTGGAGCCTCCTGTGTCAGGCTCGGGAATCAACGATCCCCGGGGCTAATCACGACAGCCGGTCATTTGACTTCCGACAGGGAAAACCCGCACGGCGGATGCCGTGCGGGTCTCATTTCAGGTCAGCCTAGATCGTGGCTGTCCTCGAAGTCGCTACCGGCCACGTTCAGGGTAATGCTGTTGAACTGGATGTTCGCACCCTGCGTGATGGTCTGGTTGAACGCTTCCTGCGACAGCGCAGCATCGGCACTCGAGATCGCGCCGCTCGCGTTGGCACCAATGACGTCCCCGATCTTCGAGTCCATCTTGGAGTCGCCGCCTTCGGCGTTCGCATCCCACTTGAAGTCGCCGTCGCCGCCATCGAACGAGACCTTGTTGTCGTACGCTTCATCCCTATCAACCAGGTTGTTGACCTGATCAATATTGAAGAGGTTGCCGTCGCCTTCGAGCTTCTGGTTCACCACGTCCGGCATGATCACCGAACCATTGACGTCGCTGAGGCACGAAAGGTCGATAACCGGGCTGCTCAGGCCATCGGCATCGATACCGATGTCGATCTTCACATCGACGTCGACGTTGACCTTGTTGTCGATGGTGTTTTCGATCTTGTTCTCGACGCTGTTGTCGAGATTGTTGTCGACCTTGTTATCGACGCTGTTCTCGACCTTGTTGTCGAGATCGTTATCGATCTTGTTGTCGTTGCTGTTGCTGTTCTTGTTGTCGTTATCGTTCTCGTTGTCGTTCTCGCTCTTGGAATCGAGCGACTGAACGGCAAGCTGGGCCTGACCTTGGGCCTGTCCCTGGCCCTGAAGCTGCCCCTGAAGCTGCGCCTGCAAATTGGCCTGCTTCTGATCCTGATCTTGCTTCTGATCTTGGTCCTGATCGGGATCGCGCCTACGCTGCCTGTTGTTAGACATGACGAACTCCTGTCCGCTAAGGAGCATCGTCGCTTCGAAAATCGCTGATCTTCTGCGTCTGCGATTGTCAACGCGCTACGATGCGGTTGAGTCGGGACTTCCGACTGCGGCCCCCTCGCAATTGTTTGCGAGACTCCGCATCGTCAGCGTTGCTTATGTGGAAGTCAGGGAATAGCCGCACATTCGAGCACCGCCCGCAGCCTTAAGCGTTATGGTCAATTAGCCGTTTGATGCTCTGGGGGCAAAACCATAAGTCATCTGACAGCCTCGCTAATCCTTTCGGCTAGCTCGACTCTCTAAACGCGCGATGATTTTTGAGATTGCAACCTGCGCGATGCTGTCTTGCTTGGCGAAACATCTGTCGCGATTTCTAGTGAGCATAACGCATCGCCTGCCGGACCGCTTTGGGAAATGAAATGTTCGACGGCTTATCCACCGAAGGTCATCCCTTAGGCCGCACACCGTTCGATCGAAGGTGAGCCTCAAGTCGCGGCAGGAGATCCCATATGTCGCGATTGATGCGCGTCATATCCTTGATCGTCTTGACCATGCTCTTTAGCCGGGCCTCATCCATGGACTTCATTCCACCGAACTGAAGGCTGTTCTTCGTCTGCACAATTCGCATCGACTGCGTATGGGTTATTTGTCCACCCGCATCGACAATGTACATGCAGTGATTGAACTCATTACGCACATGCGTTGTTTCATTGAAACGTTCGATGATCTTCGAAAGCGACCTGTCGAGGTTCTTGTCTTTGACCGTGATCTTCGCCAGACGCTGGATAAGATCGAGGCGTGCTCTGGTGGTATTGAGCGTGGCGAACGTCAGCGCCGCCGGCGCCTGGTCGGTTCTCATGAGGATCATGAGAACGTAAATGAACAGGCTTTCATTGTTGGACCAGCTTGAAACCAGGTTTCCGATCAACGCCAGGATCAGCGTGCGGCGGTCGGCAGTTGCCGGCGCAGATGCGGCGAGCGCCTCAAAGTCGGGTCTTGGCGGAAGCTGGCTTAGCACCATGAGACTGATTCACTCCTGACTTGATCTGGAGCATCACGTGTCTTTGGATGTATGATCAGACAGGTCCCTGGACAAAACAAGGGCACGGCGTGGAATTTGGCTAATTTTCGGATCGGCAGCACGGAGCGACGGCATGCTGCGCTGGATTTTCGATCTCTCCAGAGTCCGCAGAGCTCGCAAGGCAGCTTGCGCAGTCCTCTCCCCTATGGTCGCGAAGAGTCGCCATCGTCTTGGCGCCATACCCGACGTCGCATGGTCGAGCCCCTACATCGTCGGCTTCATGGTCATGCTGATTACAATCATCGCCAAAATTGAAATTGGAAAAATCGGAGGCCAAACCCTGTGCCTGGTGCAGGCCAAGGCATGGGAGGACATCACCGCCATGAGATCCAACCTGATCGGCGAAGAGGTTCTTCTGCTCAGCGCCGCGCGAAATCGCGATTTCGAAATCGGTTGCCAGAACGCCATGACGCTCGGCTCCATGCTGATCGGCAATTCAATCTTGAAGATGGGCCTCACCGCGGAGTGGCAGGATCAAAATCTTGATCTACGAGACGGTGCCACTGCGATCTGGTCGGAGCGGGACGACGTGTCTTCCCTTTGGGAACGTTTCTTCGATGCTCATGTCTCAGTACACATTTGCGACATCGAAACAGGGCTCGGTAAATCGCCTTTCGAATATTCTTGAGCAGAAACGCTGTTCTGGTTCGACTTTTTGAAACGGGTTCCATGCTCGGAACCGTCGTTTCGTTGTGCAACGCGCCAACCGCCCGTCGGAAAAGCATCACAGGCTTGCAATAAACGCAGGGTATCCTAAAGTTGGAAGAATAATTTGAGCAGAAAATTACGAATTCCGCTGAGCTAGCAGAGTCATACGAACGGAAATCGCTTCAAGACGGAGTATTACGAGTAGGGGTGCGTCATGAGTATCACCGGTTATTCGCATTCATTGCGCCAAAGGCAGCAAAGCTCTGCTCGCTCCCAACAGCGACTATCTCTCAGAGAAATTGTATCTTACCCCATTGATCAAAGTAGCAGCGATCCTCCCATCGAGCGCTCGGACCAATTGTCGCAATCCTCTGCATCGACACGACCTGCACTGAGCAGCCCTCGCCATCCCTCACAGATATTGTCTGACGAACTCCGTCTCAATGCGCGGGTGAATTGTTCGAACCGGCGCGGGACAAACGGCCAGGACAGCCATCCCTCAGCGCAGCATCGCGTCAACATCAAGATCCCGACGAGACCCACCGAGGTCACGCGCGTCAACGGAGCGGTGAAAACTGATGACCCGCTTGCCATCCCAAAGAGACCTGGGCTCGTCGTAATTCATCCGCGCGCTTTCTTCCGTGACTGCTTTGTTCGCTGTCTGGAGATTTCTTACACGAGCCACGACATCATGGCGTTCGCCAATATCTGCACATGGAGGGCCTCGCCGTTGGAGAGCGCCGTCAACCCTTCAATTGTCGTGTACTTCGTCGATGGCAACGACGCGTCAAGCGTCACCGATCTCCAGTTTCTTGAAGCAACCGCGATAGATACGCCTGTTGTCATCGTGTCGGATATCGATGACGTGAACTACGTCGTGCGAGCTCTTAAAGGCGGAGCGCGCGGATACATCCCGACAAGTTTGTCGTTCAATGTCGCCGTTGAGGCCGTGCGGCTGGTTGAAGCCGGCGGCACATTTGTACCTGTAAGCAGCCTGGCGATGGATAGCAGCAAACAGGAGCCGACGGCGAAAACCGGCGATATCCTGACCGAACGGCAAATGATGGTTGTCGAAGCGCTCTGTCAGGGAATGGCCAACAAGCAGATCGCTTACGAGCTAGGCATGAGCGAACATACCGTAAAGGTTCATCTCCGCCACATCATGCGAAAGCTCAGGGCCAGGAACAGAACCGAGGTCGCCGTGCTGACCAAGGACTTTTTTGAACGGCCGCATGAGCAAAAGCGGCTCGCTGCGGACGACGGACCTCACTAGAAGGCCCGTCTTCCTGATCGAAATCGCTGACGCAATCGCTTGCCGGAACGCAAGTCCACTTACCAGGTATCGATGCACGGACGCTTGCGATGCTCCCGCGGCGCCGGCTTTGGTACCGAGCGAAGTCCCGCCATGATCCAGCTTCGCGTTTCGGCAGGATCGATCACATTGTCGATCTCGAACACCGACGCGATCGAAACAGCTTTGCCGTTGGCATAGAGCTCGGCGACCTTGGCCTTGTAGTAAGCCTCGCGCTCCGCCGGATCGGCAATCGCTTCCATCTCCTTGCGGAAGCCGAGCCGGACATACCCTTCCAGTCCCATCCCGCCGAATTCGCCGGTCGGCCAGGCCGCGGTGAAGAACGATGCATGGAATCCGCCGCCGATCATCGACTGCGCGCCGAGGCCGTAGCCCTTGCGGAGCACGATACCGAACAGCGGCACCGTGATGCTTGCTCCGGTCACGAACATCCGTGCCACGTGACGCACGATCGCTGTCTTCTCAGCCTCCGGCCCAACCATGAACCCCGGCGTGTCGCACAACGACACGATCGGAATGTCATAGGCGTCGCAGAGCTGCAGGAAGCGCGCGGCCTTGTCGCCGGCGTCGGCGTCGATGGCGCCGCCCAGATGCTTCGGATTGTTCGCGATCAGGCCGAACGGCTTGCCCTCGACGCGAATGAACGCCGTGATCATGCCGACGCCAAAGTCTCGCCGGATCTCAAGAACGGATCCTTCGTCCGCAATCAGATCGATCACGGAGCGGATGTCGTAAACCCGCAACCGGTTCTCCGGGATCGCGCGACGCAGCAGGCGCTGGTCCGGTGCTTTCCAGTCGGCCAGTGCGCCCTGGAAGTATGACAGATACTTCTGCGCGGCGGCGGTCGCCTCTTCCTCGTCCTTGACCAGAATATCGATAACGCCGTTTGGCGACTGGAACGAGACTGGTCCGACTTCGGCGGGATGATAAACACCAAGACCACCGCCTTCGATCATCGCCGGGCCACCCATGCCGATCGACGCATTCTCGGTGGCGAGGATGACGTCGCAGCAACCGAGCATCGCGGCGTTGCCCGCGAAACAATAGCCTGAGACCACGCCGACCACCGGCACGTGTCCGGACAATCGCGCAAACTGCACGAAGGACGGGCCGTCGAGGCCGGTCATACCGAGCCGATCGGTGTCGCCCGGCCGTCCGCCGCCACCCTCCGCGTAGAACACCAGCGGCATACGCCACTGCTCGGCGAGCGTCAGCATCCGGTCGATCTTCTTGTGATTCATGTGGCCCTGGGTTCCGGCCAGCACGGTGTAGTCGTAAGAGATCACCATGCAGCGGGCATCCTGCCCGCCGAGCTTGGCGGCATTGACCGTCGCAACACCGGCGACAAGACCGTCCGCTGGCGTATTCTTGATGAGATCATCGACCGCCCGTCGACGGCGCTGACCGGCAATCGCCAGCGAGCCGTATTCCATGAACGATCCCTCATCGACCAGCTGCGCGATATTCTCGCGCGCGGTCCTCTGATTGGTCTTGCGACGACGCTCCACGGACTGAGGCCGGTTTTCGTCCAGCGTGTTGCCCTGACGCGCAATCATCTCGGCCAGATCGGGGCGAATGAAGTCGAGGTCGATCTCCGCCTCCTCCGCCGCCACGCGCTCGTCCATCTCCACCGGCTCGATGTAAAGAATGGGCTCGCCCTGCATCAGCGTGGTGCCGTCAGTCACCGCGATCCTGGTGACCTTGCCGCCCTGCTGCGCGGTGACCAGATGCTCCATCTTCATCGATTCAATGATCGCAAGCTGTTGCCCGGGATGAACCACATCGCCCTCGGCCACGGGGATCGCGACCACCGTCCCCTGCAACGGTGCGGACACCGCTACCGAGCCTGCAGGCGCGACGCCTGCGATATCCTTCTTCGTAGCCACTGCGGAGTCCGCGCCGGTGGGGGTGAAGAACAGCGGCGGCGCGGTTTCCCGGGCCGCACCAACCAGCGCAGCCACATTGGTATCGATGAAGTTCGTGCTGATCTTGTTTGCGATGAAATCCGTGTTCGCCAGCAGCGCCTGAATGAACGGGATATTGGTGGCGACGCCGTCGATGCGGAATTCGCGCAATGTGCGCGCCGCTTTCGCCACCACGTCCGGCCAGCGCGCGGACGGCGCATGCACAATCACCTTGGCCAGCAGCGAGTCGAAGGCCGCGCTGGTCTTGTAGCCCGCGTAGCCGAACGTATCGACACGGACCCCGGGACCGGACGGCGGCTCGAACACGGCGAGCACCCCGCCGGTCGGCTTCGTCGCTCCGCTCTCGTCCATCACCTCCATGTTGATGCGCAATTGCATCGCGTAGCCGCGCGGCGCAGGAACGGCGGATTGCGCCAATCCGAGCGAGCCCAGCGTCGCGCCGTCGGCGACCGCGAGCTGCGACTTGACGAGATCAACGCCCAGCACCTCTTCCGTAACGGTGTGCTCGACCTGAAGCCGCGGATTGGCCTCGATGAAGGCAAAGGCGCCGTCGCCCTCGCCGGCTTCGCCGTCCACCAGAAATTCAAAGGTGCCGAGGCTGTCATAGTTGGCAGCAGCAGCCAGTTGCCTCGCCGCCTCAAGAATGCGCGCGCGAAGGCCATCGCTCAGGGATGGACTCGGCGCGACCTCGACTAGCTTTTGATTGCGGCGCTGGATTGTGCACTCGCGCTCCCACAAATGGCTGATTGCGCCGTGCCGGTCGCCGATGATCTGCACCTCGATATGCCGGGCCTTGCGGATGAGCCGTTCGACGTAAACACCATCGCTGCCGAACGCCGCCTTTGCCTCGGACTGGCAGCGCGCATAGGCTTCCGCCAGATCGGATGCATTTTCGACGGCGCGCATTCCGCGACCGCCGCCACCGGCCATCGCCTTGACCATGACCGCGCCGCCCTTGCCAAGCGAAGCGAAGAAGGTTTTCGCCTCATCCAGCGTGGTCGGACCGACCGTACCTTCGATCACAGGGACGTTGCAGCGCTTCGCCAGCGCCTTCGCCGCGACCTTATCTCCGAACAGTTCGAGCGCAGCAGGTGACGGACCGACGAAAACGATCCCCTCCTCGGCGCAGCGCCGCGCCAGCACAGCGTTCTCACTGAGAAAGCCGTAACCAGGATGCAACGCGTCGCATCCGGTGGACTTTGCCGCCGAGATTACGCCTTCAATATCCAGATAGGCCCGCGCGCCTCTTCCCGGAATTTCGCAGGCCTTGTCCGCGGCGCGCACGTGAAGCGACAATGCGTCGTCAGCCGGATAGATCGCAACTGTGGCGAGGCCGGAGTCTGCGGCAGCGCGCGCGATACGAATGGCGATCTCGCCGCGGTTGGCGATCAGCAGCTTGCGAAAGGACATAACACTCTCCGTCAGGGAACAACGTAAGTCCGGCGCGGCCATTGTGACACCGCACCGAACGAAAAATTCAGCGATCAGCTCAGGCGGCAGGCGTGGATACGTCCAGTTCCTGCTTCTTGACCTTGCCGGTCGCGGTCATCGGCAGCGCCGAGATGATCCTCACTTCCGGCACCTTGTAAGTGGCCATCCGCTCGGCGCACCACGCGCGAATGTCTTCCGGCTTGGTCGTGCCGATCGCTTCGGGCTTCAGCTGAATAAAGGCAACCGGCACCTGTCCCTTGTCGGGATCGTCACGCCCGACAACGCCCGATCCGAGCACGGCCGGATGCTGGCCGAGCAACGCCTCGATCTCCGGCGGAAACACGCTCATGCCCTTGACCTTCAGCATCTCCTTGCGGCGGCCGAGGAAGTGGATGAAGCCATCGGTGTCGATGCACCCGATGTCGCCGGTGCGCAACCAGCCATCGATGAGAGATTCAGCAGTCGCCTCCGGCTTGTTCCAGTAACTTTTCAGGAGCGACGGCGTGCGAACGCGGATTTCGCCTTCGCCTCCAAGCGGGACAAGTTCGCCAGTCTGGAAGTCGGTGATCTTGAATTCCGCGCCCGGCACCGGAAGTCCGACAAATATCGGCTGCGAGATCAGATCAAAATCATCGCCCTGAAAACCCGCAGTGAATGTGTTGGACGTATGGGTTTCGGTCATGCCATACGCCGCCTCGGTCAGGATCGTTCCGGTGAGATCCTTCCAGCGCTTGCGGTAGTCCGGATTGAGCTTCTTGACGAAGGAAACCACGCGCACCTGCGTCAGCGACGACAGGTCGAACTCCTTGAAGCGCGGGTGATCCATCAGCTCGACGGCACCATCGACCGGCATCGCCGTGATATTCACCTTGTACTTGTCGATAGCCGCAAGCGTGCTCACCGCGTCCCAGCGCGCCAGCAACACCAGCGTCGCGCCCGTGAACAGCGGAAAGATCAGGCCGAAGTTTTCGCCCGCGATCCAGAACTCCGGAAAGAACGACAGGAAGATGCTGTCTTCGTTGGACGTGACCGAAATGCCCTGATTGGCCGCCGCCGTGTAGACCATGTCGCGCTGCGTGTGGACGCAACCTTTCGGCATGCCCGTGGTGCCGCCGGTGTAGTTGAGCGCAGCGACATCATCGAGGCCGGCGGGCGGCAAAGGCACCGGAGCAGGGATCGCCGCCAGCGCCGGCAGCAGATCGGTCGCGCCCGGAACTGCGAGGCGCGGCCCAGTGATCGAATTCGGCGCCGGAATCGAAGGCTTTGCGGGAAGCACATCGGCGAAGCTGGTCACGATGACCTCGCGCAGCTTCGTCTCGCCGCGCACCTGATCCACCGTCGCCGCAAGCTGGTCGAGCGCGACGATGACTTCGGCATCGGTGTCGTTCAGCTCATAGGCAAGCTCGAACGCGCGCGACAGCGGGCTGACCGGCACATGGATCGCACCGAGCTTGAGAATGCCGAAGAACACGATGTGAAACTGCGGACAGTTCGGCAGGAACACCGCGACACGGTCGCCTTTGCGCACACCCTTGGTCTGCAGCAAGGCTGCGAAACGATCGCTCTGCTGATCCAGTTCCGCGTAGGTCGTCACATGGCCGTAAAAAATCACCGCAGGCCGTTGCGGCCGATCCTTCGCCCAGGCGCGCAGATATTCAGTCAGCGCCACCTCGCCGTGCGGGTAATGCGGCGTCCGCGCGATGCCCTTTGGCCACGCCTTGGTCCACAAGGCATGCAACTGCTCAAGGTATTCCTTTTCAGTGAGGCCTGCGGCCATTCCCGTCTTCCTTCTTATTTTCAGAAATCAAACATCAGCGGTGTTTCATGGTCGGATCGAGCGCGACGCGCATCGACTCGCCCAGTGTGTTGAAAGCAAGCGCCGTGAACAGAATCGCGAGTCCCGGTGGGTACATCTGCTCAGGCGCGATCTCCATGTTCTGGTAGGCGCGCGCGAGCATTGCACCCCAGCTCGGGTCCGGCGGCTGAATGCCCAGACCAAGGAAGCTGAGGCTCGCTTCCGCAAGCAATGCAGCAGCCAGCAGCAGCGTCACCTGAACGATTACAGGCTGGATCGCATTCGGCAGAACATGACGCCACAGAATGCGGCCAGTGGACACGCCGAAACATCTCGCCGCGTCGACATAAAGCTCATTGCGCACCACCAGCGTCCGCGCGCGCACCAGCCGCGCCAGCTGCGGCGCGAACACGATGCCCACCGAAATCATGCCATTGGTCAGGCCGATGCCGAGCGCGCCCGTGACCGCGATTGCCAACACGATGGCCGGAAACGACAGGAAACTGTCCACGACGCGGCTGATCGCTTCATCGACCCAGCCGCCGAGATAGCCGGCCAGCACGCCGACCGGAACGCCGATAGCCACCGCGATGGCGACCGCCAGGAAACTTGCATAGAGCGACGCCATGCCGCCGTAGATCAGCCGGCTCAGCGTATCGCGTCCAAGATCGTCAGCGCCAAGCCAGTGCTTCGCCGTCATCGGTGACAGCGCGGCATCGAGATCCTGCATCGTCGGTGAATAAGGAGATATCCACGGCCCCAGAGTCGAAATCACAATGAGGACAAGAAGAAACGAAAGGCTCAACGCGCCGCGCAGATCGGACCGGAACCAGCGGCCGAAACCGGCGAACCAGCTCGGCTTGCGTTCTGAGATAACGACTGTGTCCGCCATCTCAGGAAATCCTCGGATCGAGAACGCTGTAGAGAATGTCGGTCAGCAGATTGAGACCAACCACAATCAGCACCATCGCGAAGACAACCCCCTGCACCACCGGAAAGTCCCGGTTCATCGCTGCATTGACGATCAGGCTGCCCATGCCTGGTATGGCGAACACGGCTTCCACGACAACCGTCGCCGCCAGCATGCGGTTGGCGAGAAGGCTCACCACGGTCAGCAAATTGACGCTGACGTTCTTCAGTCCATGCCGCCACAGGATCGAGGACGGCGGCAGGCCCTTGGCGTGCAGTGTGCGCACCTGCTGCGATGACAGGATTTCAACCAGCGACGAGCGCAACTGCCGGGCGACCTCGGCGATACCGCCCGAAGCCAGCGCTATCGCAGGCAGAAGTGCGTGGCGTAACGCGCCCCATGGGTCCTGCGCGAAGGCCACTGCCCCGGTGGCCGGCAGCCAGTTCATCTCAAGCGCGAAAAAGGCCACCAGCAGCATGCCGAGCCAGAAATTCGGCACGGCCACGCCGAGCGAAGCGATAGCCATGACGAAGCTGTCGATCCACGAGCCGGTCCTGCTTGCCGCTGCGATACCGAGCGGGATTCCCACGAGGAGCGCCAGCAACAGCGCCATGGTCACGATCAGCAACGTGTGCGGGAGACACCGCTTGATCGAGGTGAGAACAGCTTCGCTCGACACCAGCGAGTTTGAAAGATCGCCATGCGCGGCTTTCCAGAGCCAGGTTCCGTACTGAACGAAGAACGGCCGGTCGAGACCGTAGATCTCGCGAATTTCCGTGATCCGCTGCTCCGACGCATTGTCGCCCGCCAGCGTCACGGCGACATCGCCCGGGACCAGCTTGAGCAGACCGAAAACGATGAAGGTCGACAACACGATCACCGGCAACGTCTGAAGCAGACGGCGGCCGATGATGCTGAGTTTGGCGGCGGTAATCATGACGAAACCAGACCTTCGATGATCGAATGACCGGCGCCGCGCTCATCGCACGGCGCCGGTGTGGGTGTTATCCCAGCGAGATGTTTTCGAACTTCGGCTTGCCGAGCAGGTTTGGCTTGAAGCCCTTCACCTTTTCGGACAGCGCGTCGATCTCGAACTGGAACGCGAGCGGAGCGGACAGCGCGTTCTCCATCGTGAAGCGCTGGATCTTCGCGAACACGGCGGCGCGCTTGGTCAGGTCTTCGCTTTCGCGACTTTCCTGAATCAGGGCCGACAGTTCGGGAGCCGCGAGACGACCGGCGTTGTAGTAAGCACCCTTATCGAAACCGAGCGCATAGGTCATGCTCGGGTCCGGCCGCCCGGTCCATGCGGACACCAGGAGATCGAACTTCTTCTCGGTGGCGAAGAACTGCGAACTGATTTCCGCGATCGTTCCCCGTGAGAACTTGAGCCGGATTCCAGCCTTGCCGAGCTGATCCTGAATCACCTCGCCGCGACGGACCGAGTCCTGATCCATGTAGCCGCCGATGGTCAGCTCAAGACCATCCTTGAAGCCCGCCTCCGCCAACAGCTTGCGCGCCTTGTCGGGATCATGCGGATAGAGATTGGCAATGGATTTGTCATAGGCCCAGTGCGTGCTGGGCAATGTCATCCTTGCCGGTTCGCCCAGCCCGTTCATCGTCGCCTTGACGAACGACTCGCGGTCCAGCGCGAAATTGATCGCCTGCCGGACCTTGACGTTGTCGAGCGGCGCGCGGGCGTGATTGAAGTAGATCTGAATGCAGTACAGCGTCGGAGACGTCACGGTCGTGAGGTTCTTCGCGCGATCGATGACCGGCTTCAGGCGCGCCGGCAGCGAGAACGACATGTCATTCTGGCCCGCAACCACGGAGCGCAATGCGGTCGCAAGTTCCGGAATGATGTTGAACTCGATCCCGTCGAGATACGGCCGCCCCGGACGCCAGTAATTTTCGTTGCGGGTTACGACGATGATCTCGTTGTCGGCCCACCGCACGAACTTCCACGGCCCTGCGCCCACCGGCTTGCGGTCGGTGTCGTTGCCGAGCGCTTTGATGTTGGTCGGAGACACCATCATGCCGGCACGGTCGGAGAAGATCGCCGGCAGCGCGCTGTCCGGGTTCTTCAGCTTTAGCGTGACCTGCAGCGGACCGGTCACTTCGACCGATTCAACGCTGGTGAGATCTGCCTTCACGTTCGAGCGCTGGTCCTGGCGGCCGCGATCGATGTTGAACTTGACCGCTTCGGCGTCGAGCGGCGTACCGTCGTGGAATTTGATGCCGCTCTGGATGTCGAACACCAGAGTCTTGGGATCCGGATAGCTCCACTTGGCGAGACCCGGCTTTGGCTTCAGCGTCGGATAATCCCATTCGACCAGCGTGTCGTACATGGTCCAGAGAATGCTGTGATCGGAGCCCGCGCCGCCCGTGGCTGGATCGAGCGATGATGGGTTGGCCGGCGCGGCGATCTTCAGAATGCCGCCCTTCTTTTGGTCCTGTGCAAACGCCGGCAGCCCGAAGGTGCTTGCCGCAGCGGCGCCACCGATCAGCGCCAGCATCTCGCGACGGTGCAACGCGCCTATCATGTGATCGAACTTCTTCATTCTTTTTCCTCCCGTTGTTATTGCGCGACTGGCGCATTTTGATTGTTAGGCGGCGGACCTTCCACCGTGGCGAAATGACAGGCGACCGAATGTCCGGGCTTCAGTTCGCGCCACACCGGCACTTCGGCCGCACAGCGCGGCTGAACCGAAGGACAGCGGGTGCGAAACCGGCAGCCCGACGGCGGAGCGATCGGACTCGGAATTTCACCTTGAAGAATGATCCGCCGGTCGACCCGCATGCTGGACGGCAGCGGAACAGGCTCCGCCGACAGAAGCGCCCGCGTATACGGATGAAACGGCCTCTCGATCACATCTTCCGTCGAGCCAAGCTCCATCAGCCTGCCGAGATAGGTCACGGCGACGCGGTCGGAGACATGGGAGACAACGGAAATGTCGTGGGTGATGAAAACGTAGGTCAGCCCGAATTCGCGCTGCAGGTCGCTGAAAAGATTGAGCACGTCGCCGCGGATCGAGACGTCGAGCGCGGCCACGACTTCGTCGCAGACAATGACCTTCGGGCGCAGGGTCAGAACCCGCGCGATGTTGACGCGCTGCTTCTGGCCGCCCGAGAGTTGATGCGGGTACCGTCCGGCGGTTTCGGGAGAAAGCCCCACCCGCTCCAGCGCTGCGACCCCGCGCTTGCGGCGCGATGCGTCGTTGCCCTCGCGCATCACTTCCATCGGTTCGATCACGCTGTCGATGATCGTCATCCGCGGATTGAGCGCCGCATTGGGGTCCTGGAAGATGATCTGATAGTCGCGCCGGTGTTTCCTGAACTGGCTGGTGCTGAGCGATTCAGGATCGGTGCCGTTGTGCAGGATGTGTCCGTGCGTCGGCGCGATCAGCGACACCAGCGCTCGGCCCAGCGTCGTCTTGCCCGAACCGGATTCACCGATCACGCCGAAGGTTTCTCCGGCCCGGACTTCGAAGTCCATTCCGTCGATCGCCTTCACCGTGTCGCGGCCATCGCGCGTCGGGAAAAGAATGCGCAGGTCGCGCACCGCAAGAATATCTTTCGCTGCGGAATTGGTCTCGGTCATCAGTTCACCGCTCCCGGCAGAGTGAGATCGGGCGCGCGCCAGCAGCGCGCCAGGCGGCCCGGCTCCACCTCGATCATCGGCTGTTCGCGCTCGCATCCGTCTGCCGCGTGCATGCAGCGCGGACGAAAGCGACAGCCAGCGGGCATACCGGTCGGCGACGGGACACGCCCCGGAATCGACGGCAGCACGCCGCGGCGCCGACTGAGGCCCGGCAACGAACGCAGAAGTCCCGATGTATACGGATGGCGCGGCCGCAGCAGCGCGTCATCGACCGGCGCGTCTTCGACAACCTCTCCGGCATACATGGTGATCATGCGGGTGCAGACTTCGGCGACCACGCCGAGATCATGCGTAATGAAAATGAGCGCCGTTCCGGTTCGCTCGCTCAGCGAGCGCAGAAGATCGGTGATCTGGGCCTGCACCGTGACGTCGAGCGCCGTCGTCGGCTCGTCCGCGATCAGGAGCTTCGGCTTGCAGATCAGCGCCATCGCGATCATCACGCGCTGGCGCATGCCGCCGGACAACTGGTGCGGATATTCGTCGCAGCGCCGTTCCGGCGCTGGAATGCCGACTTCCGCAAGCGCAGCGATAGCGCGCTCGCGCCCTTCGGCACGGCTGGCCGGGAAGTGCGCGCGATAGGCTTCGCTGATCTGGTCTCCGACAGTGAAGACGGGATCGAGCGCGCTCATCGGCTCCTGAAAGATCATCGCGATATCGCGGCCGCGCACGGCCCGCATCTGTCGCGGCGAGAGGCCCGCGAGATCAGTGCCTTCGAACAGGATTTCGCCTCGCACGCGCGCGGATTGCGGCGGCAGCAGGCGCAGCAGCGAAAGGCCTGTCACCGTCTTGCCGCAGCCGCTCTCGCCAACGATGCCGACCCGCTCGCCCGGGCTGATCGAGAAACTCACGTTCTTGGTGATCGGCAATTCACCCTCGCTCGTTGCGAAGGAGAGCGAAAGACCGCGCACATCGAGCAGCCGCGATGCGGACTGCGAACGCATCACCGTGGGATCGGACAACTCCGTCGCGTTGACCATCGCGCGATCAGACGAAAAGCTGAACTGAGCGGGATTTCAGAGCCGGCACGTACGCCGTGCGGTCGTTACGGCAAGCCTTTCCGGCCACCGGAGTCTCAAATACCAACGTCGCACGCGGTGCCGTCATCAGCTTGCTCCATCCCTGCATTGCCCGGTCTTTCTGCCGGGTATCGATCGTCCGCCTTTTTGAGCCCAAATCAGTCCAATCCAGACCTGAGCAAGCGTTTGTCCCGGCAAAAGGAGAGGCTCGCCTGCCGAGGTGACGTCCCGGGCATGAAAGGTCATCATTTGTCGATTGTCAACAATTGACTTTCTGCAGTAAAGTAGAACGACGGGTTCGATCCACGAGCCCAGATAGAGAGTCAGACCGTGGCACCACTCCTGCGAGCACCAACAAGCCGAGGCGACGACGACTCGGAGAGAAAGTTCGCTGCGCGGACGATCCCCGATCAGGTTGCCGAGGAACTCGGCGCCGAGATTGTCGCCGGCCGCCGCAAGGCCGGGGAACGCCTGGTCGAGCTGGACCTTGCCCGGGACTTTGGCGTCAGCCGGGGTCCGATCCGCGAGGCCATCCGCATTCTCGAACGCCGCCGCCTCGTCGAGTTGCTGCCGCGGCGCGGCGCTTATGTGCGGCCGCTCTCGCTGAAATCGATCGCCGATCTGTTCAACGTGCGCATGGCGCTTTCGCTGCTGGCGGTTCGCGCGATGGCGACATCCCCTATCGAAAGCTATGTCGAAACACTGGCGCGGCGTTGCGCGGAATTGAACGAACTGGTCGAGACCGGCGATCCGATGGCATTCGCGCGCGTCACGACACGCGCGGTCAAGACCGTCGCGCGCGGCTCAGGCAACGAACTTCTGGTCGAACTGCTCACCGACCTCGCCAACCAAACCGTCTGGACAACGATCTGGAAATCACCGCTCGACTATCAGACACCGGATATCCGCCGCACCGCGGCCGAGCTGATGGTTACGACTCTCGAAGCGATCAGACGGCGAGATCCAACCGCGGCGGTGGCCAGCCACGGACAGCTGCTTGAGGGGGACCGCGAACGTGCGCTGGCATCACTGTCCCAGTTGCGGGGAGAGGCGTTCGACCTCCGAGCGATTTCGCAGCCGGAACCGTCCCCGGCATCGGACGATATCGCGCGGGCGGGCTAACCACCTTTGCATTTGCGCAAATTGACAAAGCCGGTGGCATAAAGACAATCGGCAGCGCGGGCCTTGCTGTCAGCCTGCGGTCGATCACAAAAGCGGACACGCCATGGCCAGCCACCGACTCCGTGCCCTGGACGGTTTGCGCGGTGTCGCCATCCTGCTGGTGATGGGCTTTCACTATTTCTACCATCTCCAGTCATTCTACTACAAATCGACGCTGTATCCCTACGGCGAGACGTTCAGCAACGTCCTGATCTTCAAGTACGGCTACATGGGCGTCGAGCTGTTCTTCATCATCTCGGGCTTCGTCATCGCGATGACACTGGAGTCATCGGCATCAGCTCTCGATTTCGTGGTACGGCGCTTCGTCCGCATCTGGCCGGCGCTGATCGTCTCCGCGGTCATCACCTTCTTCCTGCTGAACTGGTCCGACTCGCCGTTCGCCCTCACCCGCCGCCAGTTCTGGCCGAACTTCCTGCCGTCGCTGACGCTGACTCCGACAGCGCTGTGGTCGGGGCTATTTCCGAAGGTTGATTTCGTCACCGGCGTGTACTGGTCGCTGGTGGTCGAGATCAGGTTCTACATGATCGCCGTATTGCTGTTCTGGCTGTTCTCGCGACAGAAGCTGGCGCGCAATCTCGTTATCTTCACAATCGTTATTTACATCGCCCGCGCGCTGCTGCGCCGCGCGATGCCGGGATATAACGGAGTGTACGACGCGCTGTTCATTCCGGATTACATGCCGTGGTTCGCGGCCGGAGCGGTGTTCTATGAACTCTACAAAGAGCGCCTCACGAGAGGGGCTGCCCTCATCATGCTCGCCGTCATGTATGTGCTGATCGCGCGGGTCAGTACAAACTACGCGATGATCGGGCGCGACCCAATCGTCGCCAGCACCGCTGCGCTATGTTTCCTGGCCCTGTTCTGGCTGCTGGCGACGAAATCCGCATCGCTGCGCATCGTCGAAGTCCGTCCGCTGATCTGGATCGGCGAGTGCAGCTACTCGATCTACCTCTATCACTACGCAGTCGGGATGATCCTCATCTCGCAAGTCTCGAAGACCATCGGTCTCATTCCGCAGCTCTTATTGGTAGCTGCGATTTCGCTGCTGGTGTTTGCAATCGGGCGCATCTCTTACGTCGCCGTCGAAAACCCGAGCCGGCGCTGGCTGACGAAGCTTCTGATCGGGCCGCCGCAGAAATCCGCGGCGGCGGCAACGCCAGTTGCGTAGCGGTTAAGCGACAGCCGCCGCCTTCACCGGATGAATGAACCTGAAGCTGATCGCGATCCTGTTCCAGGCATTGATGGTCGCCACCAGCATGGTCAGCTTGACGATTTCCTCGTCCGAGAAACTGCCGCGAAGCTGCTCATACACGTCGTCGGGAACATTGGTCTGCGACACCAATGTCACGGATTCGGTCCAGGCCAACGCTGCCCGTTCGCGATCGGTGTAGAGCGGCGATTCACGCCAGGTGCTCAGCACATAGAGCCGTTCCTCGGTTTCGCCCAGCGCGCGGGCATCCCGGGTATGCATGTGGATACAGAACGCGCAGCCGTTGATCTGCGAAGCGCGTGTCTTGACCAGTTCGATCAATGATTTCTCCAACCCGCTGGCCATAACGGCAGCTTCAAGCGCGCCGAGCGCTTTCATGATGTCGGGCGCAACCTTGTGCGGGCTCAGTCTCGCTTTCATGAATCACTCTCCCAAATGTTCGCTTGTCCAAAATTCCGGTTACGGATGGTATCTTCACTTGCCTTTGAAGGTCGGCTGCCGCTTGGCGAGAAACGCACCGACACCTTCCGCGAAGTCCGCAGTCCCGATGCACGCACCGAACGCCGCCGCCTCGGCCTTCATTTGATCGTGCAGTGAATTGTCCAGCGAACCCCGCAGCAGCGCCTTGGCTTTTCCAAGCGCGAAAGTCGGCCCGTCGGCGAGACGGCGCGCCAGCTTGTCGGTCTCGCTTGCCAGATCGTCCGCCGGCACCACGCGATTGACCAGACCGAGCCTGAGCGCCTCTGGCGCATCATAGACGTCCGACAGCAGTGCGATCTCCATCGCCTTGCGAAGCCCGACCAATCGCGGCAGCGACCATGACGACGATCCGTCAGGGCTGGTGCCGAGCTTCGAATAGGCCAGCGTGAAAATCGCAGTATCCGCAGCAATGGCGAGGTCCGTGGAAAGCGCGATGCTCATACCCGCCCCGGCAACGGGTCCGTGCAGGCTCGCGATCACGGGCTGCGGCAGCCCGGCCAGAATTTCGAGGCCTTGATGCAGCGGCTCCATGATGGTCGGGACATGCTTTCGCACTTCGTCTGCCGGTCCCTGGAACGCGGAGATGTCGCCGCCCGCCATGAAGGCGCGGCCCTCGCCGGCGATGATGACGACGCGATTTCCAGAATCGGCGGCGACGCTTTTGCAGGCCGCGAGAAATGCATCCGCGGCGGCCACGTTGAGCGCGTTCAGCACTTTCGGGCGGTTGAAAACGATGCGGGCGATCGGTCCATCGACCCTCAGAAGCACCGGCTGTTCATCGGACACTGGCATCTCCCCTGAGTGTGGTGGTTCGCAAGTCCGCATCATTTCTACAGCGCGTTCTTTTGCGGACTTGCGAACCAAAACCTCACTAAAATTATGATTTCTCGTGTCCTCTTGAATCCGAAGATCGCTATCGAGCGCGCTGCAAAATAAGGCGAACTTCGGATTCAGGACACTAAATTGTTTCTTTCAACAATCGGTAGGCCGGAAAATCCGGAGCGTCAACGCACAGTCAGGCGCAGGAAGCTCATGACACAGCCGAGCGCTCCGAACCCTGCCCCCAGCGCCAGTGCCAGTGTCGCGCCCTCGCTACCGGCGAGCGCGAAACATAGCGCAGCCAGCGCCGCGCCCGTGGTCTGCCCGATCAACCGCGCGGTGGCGACAATGCCGCTCGCCCCGCCGCTGCGTCCGTCCGGCGCGCTGCTCATGATGGCCTTCATGTTCGGAGACTGGAAGAAACCAAAGCCGCAGCCACAGATCGCCATGCGCCAGACGATATCGAAGACGCTCGGTGACGGCGGCAACATCGCCAGCAGCGCCATGCCGATGCCGAGCAGCAGCAGCCCCAATCCGCCCAGCATGCCGGCGGAATGACGGTCCGACAGCCGCCCCGCAATCGGCGCCATGATGCCGACCACGACCGACCACGGCGTCATGAAGAAGCCGGTCTCAACGGGGGTCCGGTGCAACACATCCTCGAAGTAGAACGGCAGCGACACGAACGCGAGGCCCTGCACCGCGAACGAACAAACCGCGGTGGCGACCGACAGGGAGAACATCGGCCTGCGAAACAGATCGACCGGCAGCATCGGGGCCGGATGGCCCGCCTGTCTGCGGATCAGCAAAGCGCCGAAGATGACAGCCCCCACCAGCTCGACGACCACGACGGCAGCAGATGCGCCGTGCGCGGCGCTGCCGATTCCCATGATGAAAAGGCAGAGACTTATCGACGTCAGCAGTGCACCGGGAAAATCGAAGGCATGGGCAGCGCGCGGCGTCTGCGGCAGCGTTTTCATTCCGATCAGCATCGCGGCGACGCCGAACGGAATATTGATCGCAAACAACCATGGCCACGATGCCACCGCCAGAATGCCGGATGCGAGAGCCGGACCGATCGTAAATGCTGTCGCCACCACCAGCGCGTTGTTGCCGAAGCCACGGCCGTGAAGCCTTGAGGGATAAACAAACCGGACCAGCGCCGTATTGACGCTCATCACGCCGGCCGCGCCCAACCCCTGCAGAACGCGCGCAACCAGCAACGATGGCAGCGACCAGGCAAGTGCACACGCCAGCGATGCCAGCGTGAACAGCAGTAGTCCGCCGAAGTAGATGCGTTGATGGCCGACGATTTCGCCGAGCGCCGCCAGGGGCAGCAATGTCGCCACCATGGCGATCTGGTAGACGTTGACAACCCAGATGACGTCGGCGGGCGTCGTATTCAGATCGGCCGCAATCGCCGGAAGCGCGATGTTGGCAATCGCAGTGTCAAGCGCGGCCATCGCCAGCGCTGTGAAAATCGCAAGGATGGCCCATCGCCTGCGTTCGGGCGGAAGGCCATCCGTCACTGGAGCCAGCTTCGCTGAAATTGCGTCCATTCCGCGAAGTGTCCTGAAAAGCGGATCGCACGTGGCGTGATGTGCTATGTAGCCGGAATAGGCTCCGGCCTGCACTGGCGGCGCTGCATGCGGCATATGCATCGCGCAGGACCGCAACCGCCGCTAAACCAAAAAATACCCGCTCGGCCATAAAAGTGATGTGCTTTAAGGCTGGGGTCAACTTGCAACACCATTGGAGAGACGGCAGATTGGCCGTCCATCACGCGAGGGCAAGATGTTAATTGGCGTGGCAAAGAGCGCTATCCGCTCAGCTCTAAAGCGGTTCTTGCCTGAACCGCCCTTGACTCTCGAATGGATCAAGCGGCCAGCAAAGTCGTGGCTTGTCGAAAATCTTCCCGCGTCATCGATCAGGCTCGTTGAGACAGTTGAGCAGCGGCAATTCGAACAAACTTCGAAGCGAATTAACGATCTGGGTGCGCAACCGCTTTGGGATGGATACCAGGCAACTTACGACAATGACGCAAACATTCCATGGGCAACGGCTGCTCCACAGCGGCTGCCAGATCAGGTGCGTTCGCAACCTCAGATGGGGCGCTTCTTTTGCTGGCTCGTCGAACGGCGAAAGCCGGATTTAGTAGTCGAGATCGGGACAGCGTTCGGTGTTTCAGCGATGTATTGGGCTCATGGCCTGCAACGTGCTGGACAAGGCCGACTTCTAACGTTTGAACCAAACCCTGTCTGGCATAAAATTGCTGCTGACCATCTGCGCATTTTTGCCGATTTCGTGAAACCCATTTGTGGAACTTTTGAAGACGAGATCGATGCCCAAGCCCGGGGACAAGCCATTTCAATTTCCTTTGTCGATGCCATTCATACGAGCCGTTTCGTGGACAGTCAGGTCTCACGATTGCTGGAACGATCTGCACCCAACGCCCTTATCGTTCTAGACGACATCACATTCTCCAGCGATATGCAGGCCTGTTGGTTGCGATGGGCCAATGATCCGCGAGTCCAGGCAAGCGTCGCGGTGGATCAGCGTGTCGGAATTCTTGAATTTTGAACCAGCAGTGATCCCCTGCGTTCAAGGCGAACTCAGCGAATCCTCTCCGAGGTAGCGGATGCGTGCCTCCGACCACTCCTCGTTCTGGATCGTATCGAGGATCGCAATCGACAGCGGTTTGCGCAGCGGGCTATCGGGTGGCACGGCGAACGCATAGTTCTGCGCTTCAATGGAAATATCCAGCACCTTGAGCCGCGACGCATAGCCCTGACGGATGGCCCAGGTCAGCAACGGCTTGTCGTAGACGAAGGCGTCGAGGCGTCCAGCACGCAGCGCCTTCAAGCCATCGCGGACCGTATCATAGGGCTGAAACTTGAGCTTGCGCCTGATGAGGTCGCCCTCTGACGACGTTCCCTTGACGGTGCCGACGCGAACCGATGCCAGATCTGAGATGCCGGTAATCGTCCCCTGAATTTGCGATGTGGTCAGCACCGATGTGACACCGGCAGTAAACACCGCAATCGTGATCACCGACACCACCAGCCAGATAGTCGCAACGAAGCGTCCGAGAATGGTTTGGGGCCCCTTCTCCGCCGACGATCTCTGCGTCATCGCCAATGTCGACCACCAGACGCTGGAACTGATGCCCTTGGTCACGCTTCCGCCGAAATACTCGTTCTGCCGCCGCTCCAGCAGCCAAACGAGAATGCCGGCGCCCAGCGTCAAACCGATCAATGCGATGATCGCCTGCAGAAAATTGAACGACGTCATCGCCCGGCGCAACGTGCCCCAGTTCATGACGCTCACGACCGGAACGGCGATGCCCGTACCGGTCGAATAATAAGTCTGCGTGAAATCGAGAATCTTCTCACGTTCGCCGGTGACCGTGATCGCGCCGACCGCAACGTCGAGATTTCCGGCAGCCGTTTCCCGGATCAACTCCGGCATGTCCTTCAGTTCGATGAAGCTATACTGCAGCTTCGTCGCCTTCGCGACCTGACGCCAGAGTTCGACGCTGAGGCCCGACCACGCGCCATCGGCGCCCTTCACCGCGAACGGCGGCGCATCCTTCACGCCGACCAAGAGTTCGCGCTGCGGAATCGCTGATGTCGTCTCCTCCGCCTGCGCGAACGACAGGACCGAGAACAACATGACCACCAGACAGGCTATCCGCAGGACCATCATTTCTCCGCGCATGGATGCTATCCGCAGGCCGTTGCCGCGAATCCGATAACGAAGCTGTGACAGAATTTGGTGAGCGCCGCCTTACCAAAATGCGGGCCATTGTCGGCTATTTCGCCGCGCCGGCCATAGCCGCGGTCTCGACAAGCGCCGCAGACGCCGGTTTTACGCGGCCGCGAAAGTACTGCTATACCCTGAAGACCATCCTCAGCGCGCGTAACTCAGAGAGCAATCCCATGAAGGCTTACGTTTACGGCGCAAACGGCGCCGCGATCACCGACGTGCCGAAGCCCTCACTGAGGGGCACGCAGGTTCTGGTGAAGGTCCACGCCTGCGGCATGAACCGCGCGGATCTCGGCATGATCAAGGGTCATGTTCACGGCGCAGCCGGCGGCATCGGCACCGTGCTTGGGATGGAGTGGGCGGGAGAGATTGTCGAACTCGGATCCGATGCAAGCGGCCTCAAGCCCGGCGACCGGGTGATGGGCTCCGGCCCCGGCGGTTACGCGGAATATGCGGTGACCGATCACGGCCGCCTCTTCCCTATTCCCGCGTCCATGAGTTTCGAGCAGGCCGCCACGCTGCCGATCGCCTTGTCCACGATACACAATGCCGTGGTCACCAACGGCGCGCTTCAGCCAGGCCAGACCGTTCTGGTGCAAGGCGCGAGTTCGGGCGTCGGATTGATGGCGCAGCAGATCGCCAAGCTCAAGGGCGCGAAGCTGGTGATCGGATCATCCACGGATGCCGCGCGCCGCGCGCAACTCACCGCCCACGGCGCGGACATGGCCATCGACTCGAACGATCCGGCGTGGGTCGATCAGGTCCTGAAGGCCACCGATGGCGCGGGTGTCGATGTCATCATCGATCAGGTGTCCGGCAAGCTCGCCAACCAGAACCTTGCGGCGACGAAAGTGCTCGGCCGCATCGTCAATGTCGGGCGGCTCGGCGGCACCCACGGCGACTTCGATTTCGATCTGCACGCCGCGCGCCGCATCCAGTATATCGGCGTGACCTTCCGCACCCGTTCGATCGAGGAAATTCGCGACATCTTCGCGAAGGTCAAACAGGACATCTGGCCCGCGGTGGAATCCGGCAAGCTGAAGCTGCCGATCGACCGCGTGTTCGCGTTCGGCGACATCGCGCAGGCTGTGGACTACATGTCGGCGAACAGGCATTTCGGCAAGATTGTCCTCAAGCTCTGACGTACTGTCGCTCCTGCGAATGAGACGCATTTTGAATCGCGAACTCCCGCATTGACGTTCACTGCACGGCCGTGACAAGACCCGCGCATTGAGGAGCCGATGAGCGCAGTCAAGCAACGGGTCGCCGTCATTTCGATCGCCGCCAGCGCCAGCATGGCCGCGGTCAAATTCGCCGTGGGCATCGCCATCGGCAGTATCGCGCTGATCTCCGAAGCCCTGCACTCGTCGGTCGATCTGATCGCCACCGTCGTGACATGGATCGTGGTGCGGGTGTCCGACAAGCCCGCCGACGCCGAGCATCATTACGGCCACGGCAAGCTCGAAAGCCTCTCGGCGCTCGGCGTCATCGCCCTGCTCTACATTCTGGCCGGCGGCATCGTGGTCGAATCCTACAGTCGCCTGCGCGAAGGCGCAGCACCGCCAACACTGACCGCTTTGCCGTTCGTTGTGCTGGTGGTGGACATCGTCGTGAACTTCTGGCGCGCGCGGGCGCTCCATCGCACGGCGATGGAAACCAAGAGCCAGGCGCTGGAAGCCGACGCGCTGCACTTTGCCTCGGATGTGCTGGGCTCGTTCGCTGTCATCATCGGCCTTGGCCTGTCGGCGTTCGGCTATGCCTGGGGCGACGCCGGCGGGGCCATCGCGGTCGCCGTGCTGATTTCAATTCTGGGATTGCGGCTGGGAAAATCGACCATCGAGACGCTGCTCGACCGTGCCCCCGATGGCGCGTCAGAGAAGGCCGAAGCGGCCATCCGCGCCATTCCCGGCGTCGTCGATGTGGAGCGGCTGCGGGTGCGCATGGTCGGCGCCCGGCACTTCGTCGATGCGACGGTACAGGTGCCCCGCACCTACCCCATCGACCGGATCGACAGCATCAAGCGCAAGGCGCAGGACGCCGTGACCGGCGCGCTTCACGACGCCGATCTGACGTTTACGGCCGTGCCGGTGGCGCGCGACAATGAAAGCGTGCGCGAGCGAATCATGGTGATCGCCCGCAATTCGGGTCTGGCGATCCATCACGTGACCGTGCATGACCTTGGGGGGAAGCTGACCGTCAGCATCGACCTCGAGGTCGATGGCGACATGCCGCTGAACGAGGCCCATGACATCGCGCACGGGCTCGAACACGCCATCCGCGACGAATTCGGCGCCGACGTCGAGGTCGATACCCACATCGAGCCGCTCGAGCCCGAGCTGCCGCACGGCACCGACGCTCCCGTGAGCCGTGTCGAGACCATCCAGCAAGCACTGACGCGATTCGCCACCGAGAGCGGCGCGATCCACGACGTCCACAATGTGCGGGTGCGCGACACCGACGCCGGTGAGATCATCAATTTCCACTGCCGCGCGGTGCCGTCGATGAGCGTTATCGCGGTTCACGAGAAGGTCGACGAGATCGAACGCGCCCTGCGCCGCGCGTTTCCGTCCGTGAAGCGCGTCATCAGCCACGCCGAGCCCGCGCGTTAGCGAATCGCGCTCACTCCCACACCTCATCCGTGAAGAAATCTCGCCCCGTCATTGCGACGAGCGAAGCGACGAAGCAATCCAGTCTTTGCTTGTCGATCGCAGATGCTGGATTGCTTCGCTGCGTTCGCAATGACGCTCTCATGCGCGCCGTTCTCGTTTCGGACTCAACTCGACACACAAAAACGAGTCTGAATTTCCTTGGGACAACATTTATTTCGCATTAACGATTCGTTGACTCTCGACAGCGTGGGAAAAGTGGATTCAAATCAAATTCGATTCGGAGGGTTGGGGAAAACCTGCCGAACGGGGTGCAGACAATAAAGTTCGAGGGGCGAAGGAATGGCGCGTTCGCACGCAGCGACAACGTGTGTCCAATCCGATTCTATCAAGGGATTGGCACAGTCGATCGCGAAGCCGGCATATCACCGGCTGCTGGTTGCGGAGCCTGCGTTGCGACGCGCCGTTCCCACCCTGATCATCGCCTTCCTCATCACCATCTGCATCGGTGCATTCGTCCAGGTCATCGACCAGACCCGGCAAAAGCGCGCGTCGGTGAAGCGCGATCTCTCAGCGCTGGCTGACCTGCTGGCGGAACGTCTCGACCGCGCGGGCCCTGTTCGTCAGGATCGCGCGGCGTCGGCCGAGCGGCTTCAGAGCCTGTTGCCCGGCTTGGTCCCCTCATGGGGCACCGCCGCCGGCCGCCATATCATCGTGACCAGCCCCGAACAGCGCATCATCGCGCGCATCCCCATCGACGCTCCTGCCGAGAATGCCGGCCGCATCCTCGACGTGCTCAGCGCCACGTCGAAGCTCAGCGCTCTGGGCCAGACCAGTGTGATCGAGGTCGAACTGCCGGGCGGCCCCCGCGCCCTCGCCACCCAGCGCACCGTGAAATCGCTCCCCGGCCAGGTCATCGTGGTTCAAGAACAGGTCGAGTCCCCCTGGCGTTCCGACGCCGCGCTGCAGATCACGCTCTCGGCGACCACCGGCTTCGTGGTGCTGATCCTCGGTTTCGCGTTTCACTGGCAATCGACCCGCGCTCGCGAGGGCGACCTCATCAATGACGCCGTTCGCTCGCGGATCGACACGGCGCTCAACCGCGGCCGTTGCGGCCTGTGGGACTGGGACCTGTCGCGCGGCCGGATTTTCTGGTCGCAGTCGATGTTCGAACTGCTCGGGCTGGAAAGCCGCAGCGACTTGCTGACGTTCGGCGAAGTCAACGCGCTGGTGAAATCCGACGACATCGACCTTTTCTACATCGCCGACCAGCTCGTCTCCGGCAACCTCGATCATATCGACCAGACATTCCGGATGCGCCATGCCAACGGACACTGGATCTGGCTGCGGGTCCGCTGCGAACTCAGTCAGGGCCAGAACGGCGGCGGCAGCCACCTGATCGGCATCGCGGTGGACATCACCGAACAGAAGAGCCTTGCCGAGCGAACCGTCGAGGCCGACCTGCGGCTGCGCGATGCCATCGAGACCATCCCGGAAGCCTTCGTGCTGTGGGACGCCGACAACCGGCTGGTTCTCTGCAACTCGCACTTCAAGCGCCTGCACAAGCTCCCCGACTCCGCCGTCAAGCAAGGCACCTCCTACGAAACCGTCATCGAAGTCGGCAGCATGCCGGAAATCCGTACCCGACTGCCCAATTCAGTGGCTCCCGGCGCGCGCACCTTCGAAGCCCAGCTGGAAGACGGCAGCTGGCTCAACATCAGTGAGCGCCGCACCAAGGACGGCGGTTACGTTTCCGTCGGCACCGACATCACCCAGATCAAGCTGCACGAGCAGAAGCTGATCGACAACGACATGCGCCTTACCGCCAATGTCATCGATCTGAAGCGCTCCCAGGTCGAACTGGAGCGTCAGGCGCAACTGCTTGCCGAACTCGCGCAGAAATATGCCGATGAGAAGACCCGCGCCGAGGAAGCCAACCAGACCAAGTCCAAGTTCCTCGCCAACATGAGCCACGAACTGCGCACCCCGCTGAACGCCATCATCGGCTTCTCGGAAGTGATGGGCAGCGGAATGTTCGGCGCGCTTGGCTCCGAGAAGTATCAGGAGTACTGCCACGACATCATGACCAGCGGAAATTACCTGCTGGACGTCATCAACGACATCCTCGACATGTCGAAGATCGAAGCCGGGCGCATGAAGCTCGATTACGAGCCGCTCGACCTCGCGCAAACCCTCACCGAATCCCTGCGCGTCGTCTCAGGTCGCGCCGAGAACAAGAATCTGACAGTGACCGCGGACATCCGCGGCGCGATCCCGATCGTCGCGGATCGCCGTGCCATGAAGCAGATCGCGGTGAACCTCCTGTCGAATGCGGTGAAGTTCACGCCCGACGGCGGCAAAGTCACGGTGCGCAGCCGGATACGCAACGGATCGATCATGCTGACCATCGCGGACAGCGGCATCGGCATCGCACCGCAGTCACTGGCGAAGCTCGGACGCCCCTTCGAGCAGGTCGAAAGCCAGTTGACCAAGAGCTACCACGGATCGGGCCTCGGGCTTGCCATCGCCAAGTCGCTCGCCAACCTGCACGGCGGATCGATGAAATTGCGCTCGCGGCTGGGCGTAGGGACCATCGTCTGCGTGATGTTGCCGTGCGGTCGCAGCGAACAGGCCGCGCCGAGCATTATTGCCGAGACGTCCCTTCAAGCAGTCTCAGGAAAACCTCGCGCACGTCGCTCTGCGTCTCACGTACGCGGGCCTCAAGCGACGAAAAATCCGGCGCGTCGCCAGCCCGCGTCAGCACCCGCAGCAGATCCTCCCCAGCTGTTTCCGGTTTGAACCTCTCGGTCACGCACAGACGGACGATCTGGGTCAAATCGTGATAGAGCCGTGACGCCGCACGCAGGATATCGGCATCGGACTGCGACAGAACCCCAAGCCGCGCAGCATTATCCAGCACCTGCACCGTGCTGACGTCGAGAATACCCGGCTTGTCCGCCGCGTGGATCAATTGCAGATACTGCGCGATGAACTCGATATCGACCACTCCGCCGGCGGCATTCTTCAGGTCCCAGATGTCGCTCTCGCCCTTTTCCTCGGCAATGGCGCGGCGCATTTCCAGAACGTCATTGGCGATGATGCCGGTCTCGCGCTTGCGCGTCAGCACGTCGCGGATGACCGACTCGATCTTGGCCTGAAAAGCCGGCGACGCCGAAATGACGCGCGCGCGCGTCAGCGCCATGTGCTCCCAGGTCCAGGCTTCGTGTTCCTGATATTCGGAAAAGGAGTCGATCCGCGACGCCAGCGGCCCGGCCCGGCCCGACGGCCGCAGCCGCATATCGACTTCGTACAGCACGCCGTAGTTGGTCCGCGTCGTGAAGGCGCTGATCAAGCGTTGCGTGAGCCGCGCGAAATACTGCGAGCCGTGCAGCGGCCGCGCGCCATCCGAGTCCGGCGCTTCGTGATCGAAGTCATAGATCAGGATCAGGTCGAGATCGGACGACGCCGTCATCTCACGGCTGCCGAGCTTGCCCATCGCCACGATGGCGGTTTCCTGATCCTTGATCCGCCCGTGCTGCTCCGCGAACTGGCCCATCACGAGACCATTCACGGTATGGGCTATGCCCTCGGCGACGTCGGCGAAAGCGATGCTCGCGTGCTGCGCCGACACCGTGCCGGAGAGAATGCGGGTGCCGATCAGGAACAGGCTCTCCTGCCCGAACAGCCGCAGCCGATCCAGAAACTCCTCGTAGGAATTCGCGTCGGACAGGGTCGCCGCAAGACGTGCCGACAGTTCGTTCTGATCCGGCATCGCGCCGAAAAAGCGCGGATCGATCAGTCCGTCCATGATCTGCGGCTGCCGCGCCAGCATATCGCTCAGACGCGGCGCCGCGCCCAGCACGAGCGCGACCAGCGCCACCAGATCCTTGTTCTGGCTCAGCAGCGAAATCAGCCGCCCGCCCCGCTGCAACGCCTGAAGGAAGCGGTCGAACGCCATCACGGCGTCGTCCGGCTCCTCGGCGCGCGATAGCCCGCGCATCAGGTCGGGTACGAATTCGTTGAAAGCCTGCCGCGTCGCATCCACCCGGAACACGCGATACTCGCCGCTCAGCCAGCGCTGGACGGTTTCCGCCACCATCCTCGGCTTCTTGAAGCCCAACGTGAGGAGATATTCGAGCAACCGCTTGTCGTCGGCGCCCGCGCTGTAATCGATATCCGGCAGCTTCTCGGCGCCGGCCGGATCACCCTCGAACAACCGGCTGTAGTGGTTCTGCACGCAGTTGAGATGCGCCAGCAGATCCTTGGCGAACGCGGCGCGGTCGTCATATCCGAAGAACCGCGCGAAACGCTCGACTGCCTCGGCTTCGGCTGGCAACGCGTGCGTCTGCTCGTCGGCGACCATTTGCAGGCGATGCTCGACCCTGCGCAGGAAATCGTAAGCCGCCGTCAGTTCGTCGCGCGCTTCGAACGTGATCCAGTTGCTGTTCGCCAGGATGTTGAGCGCTTCCAGCGTCGGGCGCACGCGCAGTTCCGGATGCCGCCCGCCCGCGATCAATTGCTGGGTCTGGGCGAAGAATTCGATCTCGCGGATGCCGCCGCGGCCGACCTTGACGTTATGGCCTTCCACGGAAATCTCGTTCTGGCCGCGGAACGTCTGCATCTGCCGCTTCATATCGTGGACATCGGCCAGTGCGGCGAAATCCAGATGCTTGCGCCAGACGAACGGCGCGATTTCCGCCAGCAGCGCGTCGCCGGCCTTCAGGTCGCCCGCGCAAGGCAGCGCCTTGATCATCGCTGCGCGTTCCCAGGTGCGGCCCTCGCGCTCGTAATAGTGCAGCGCTGCCGCAATCGAGATCGCCACCGGCGTCGATGCGGGATCGGGCCGCAGCCGCAGATCGACACGGAACACGTATCCGTCGGCGGTGCGCGACTGCAGCAGCCGCGACAGCCCCTGCGCGACCTTGACGAAGAACGGCGACGGCTCGATGCCCTCGGCCAGCGTCGGCGCCTCCAGCTCGTAAAACACGATCAGGTCGATATCGCTGGAGTAATTCAGTTCGCCCGCGCCCATCTTGCCCATGGCAAGAACAACAAGACCGCTGCCGATCTCCGGTTGCTCCGCATCGGGCGGCAGCAGCCGTCCGCGCGCGGCTTCCTGCTTGAGCAGAAAGCGAATGGCGCATTGAACGGAGGTCACGGCGATGTCGGTCAGCGCCCGGGTCACCCGCATCACTGGCCAGACGCCGCCGATGTCGCACAGCGCGATCAGCAACGCCGCCTCGGATTTCATCCGGCGCAGCGCCGTCATGACCTCGGCATCTGTCGGTGCGGCGGCGACATCGGCCATCGCCTTGACGATCAGCGCCGCGAGATGATCGTCGGGATCGGACTGCAGCAGGCGCACGACGCGGCCCGCGTCCGCGCGCATCAGGTCGAAAAGATAGGGCGACGCTTCCGCGATGCCCTCAAGAACCGCTTTTGCCTGCGGGAAAGAGCCGGATATGGCCTTGAGCGCGGTCGCGGCCTCGGACGAAACATCGCCCAGCCAGTCCGCGAGCCGCCGTTCGGCATCGTCAGGCGCGAACAGTTTCGGTCCGGCCACGAAACGGGCCGCCAGGGTGGGTCGGTCCGCACCGCCCATCTCAGGTGAACTCATACTGCCTTCTGTTCCACGCCCCGGCTCGGGATCACAAGCGTCACGCGCAGCCCCGGCTGGCTGTCCGCGAGTCGCAGGTCGCCACCATGCAACGTCGCGACAGCCGATGCCAGACTCAAACCGAGCCCCGATCCGGGCTGGGTGCGGCTGGCTTCGAGCCGGACAAACCGCTCGACCGCGCGCTGGCGGTCGGCTTCCGGGATACCGGGCCCATGGTCCGTGACACTGAGGAGAACATTGTCCCCGTCCCGCCGCGCCTCGATCAGAATATCGGGGGCTTTTGCGGCGGCACCGGATGCAGCAGGGTCGTTCCCTGCGGGCGAGCCAACAGGCTGGCCATATTTTATGGCGTTCTCGACCAGATTGGCCAGTGCCTGGCTGATCAGTTCGCGGTTCCCGTGAATTATCGCGGTATCAGCCACGACTTCGAGGGTCAGGCCTTTATCTTCGGCGAGTGGCTCATAAAGCTCATGGATGCCATGGGCCACTTCGGCCGCGTCGAAGTCGATCATGTTGTCGCGGGCCTGACCGGATTCGGCGCGCGCGATCATCAACAGCGCGTTGAAGGTACGGATCAGGCCATCGGACTCGTCGATGGTGCGCTCGAGCGCGGCGCGATACTCGCCCTCGTTGCCGGCTTTTGCCAGCGCCTCCTCGGCGCGGTTACGAAGCCGCGTGAGCGGCGTCTTCAGATCGTGGGCGATGTTGTCGGACACTTCCTTGAGGCCGACCATCAGCGCCTCGATGCGCTCCAGCATGGCGTTGAGATTTTCCGCGAGCCGGTCGATCTCGTCGCCGCTCCGTCCCACCGGCAATCGCTCGGACAGGTCGCCCGCCATGATCCGCTGCGTGGTGCCGGTCATGGCGTCGATCCGGCGCAGCACGCGCCGGGCGACGAACACGCCGCCGCCGAGGCCGAGCACAACCACGATCAGCACTGACCATTGCGCGGCCTTGGCGACAATGGCGAACAGTCGCCGCCGCTCCTCGAGGTCGCGGCCCACCAGAATCCGGAAACCGCCGGAGAGCTGCGATACTTTCACCAGCGCGTAGTGGCTCTTGGTGTCGGTTTCTTCGAGTCGTTTGTAAAAGGTCTCGGCCCATCCGGGATGGTCCATCACACCGGGCTCGAGCGACGACACGTTGCCGGCGACGCCCTGCCCCTGCGGCGTGGTGACGAGATAGAGGTTAGCGCCCGGACGCAGCGCCCGGCCCTCGACCGCGGCGACAAGTCCGCGCAGACCGCCTTTTGTATATTGCTCGGTCAGCTCGCTCAGTTCGGAATTGACGGTGTCGGTGATCTGCTCGGTGATCATGCGCCGCGTGTTCCAGGCGAAATAGCCCAGCAGCGACGCCGCGAACAGCGCAAACAGCAACAGATAAACCAGCGTCAGCCGGAACGCTGTCGTTCGTATCAGTTTACCGAATGCCGTCACGGATCATGTATCCGGCACCACGAATGGTGTGCAGCAGCGGCTTGTCGTGCCCCTTGTCGATCTTGGAGCGCAACCGCGAGATGTGCACGTCGATCACGTTGGTCTGCGGATCGAAGTGATAGTCCCACACGTTTTCGAGCAGCATGGTGCGGGTGACGACCTGCCCCGCATGTTTCATCAAGTATTCCAGCAAGCGGAATTCGCGCGGCTGCAGCGTGATCTCGGTCGTGCCGCGCTTGACCTGATGAGAGAGTCGATCGAGTTCAAGATCGCCGACGCGATATGTCGTCTCCTCGGACGGCCCGCCATGACGACGCGACAGCACCTCGACGCGCGCCAGCAATTCCGCGAATGAATAAGGTTTTGGCAGATAATCGTCGCCGCCCGCACGAAGTCCCTTGATGCGGTCATCGACCTGGCCCAGCGCGGACAGGATCAACGCGGGTGTATGATTACCCTTCGCGCGCAGCGTGCCGATGATCGACAGCCCGTCGCGCTTGGGCAGCATGCGGTCGATCACGAGCACGTCGTACTCACCGGATTCGGCGAGCGCGAGACCTTCCTCGCCGTCGCTTGCATGGTCGGCAATATGACCGACCTCGCGAAACGCCTTCACGAGATAGTCGGCCGACTCGCGGTCGTCTTCAACGATGAGCAGTCGCATCTGTGATTCGGTCTGGATTTGAGCAGCGGAGCTTTGTGTCACCATGGCGCGATGATCGTCCTCTTGCAAGGCAGCGAATGACGTGCCTGCGGCCGCCAGCCCCTTACATGAAAACGGGCGGCGAAGCTGGGGGACTTCACCGCCCGCATTGCACGACCGACTGGAGTGCGATCGCGCCGCTTTCGACGGAGGGGGGCGTTTTCCATCGAAAGCATTTCAGCATGATGCCAAAAGCGGCATCACGCTTGAGTTCAAGGGACGGGCTTTTGGCCCGCCCCCGGGGAGGAGCCGTCGGCGGGGGCTACTATGCCGGCGACAACTCCCCATCTCGTCCCCGCCTCGCGGCGAGGATTAGCTTTGATCAGCCCTTGGCGACCGGCATCGCGACGAAGCGCGACGAGTCTCCGGACTTCACGCGAACCAGAACGCTGTTCTTGTTCTCGTTGCGCGCGGTGTTGATCGCGTCGCGAACTTCAGCCGGATTGCTCACCAGCTTGCCCGCGACTTCGAGGATGACATCGCCTTCCTTGAAGCCACGCTCGGCCGACGGGCTGTTCGGATCGACGTCGGTTACGACCACGCCGTCCTTGCCCGCGCCGGCAACGCTGTTCGCCGGAGCCAGGGTCAGACCGAGGTTCGGCACCGTCACGTTGCCGCGACCCTTGCCGCTGTCCTTCTGGTCGGTATCTGCCTTCGCAGCCTTGGCGTTCGGCAACTCGCCGAGCGTCATGTTGAGGATCTTGTCCTGGCCCTTGTGGACCACGACCAGCTTGACCGTCTGACCGGGGGCCATGCTGCCGATGGTGCGGGCGAGTTCGCGCGCATCCTTCACCGGCTGGTCGTTGACCCGCGTGATCACGTCACCGGACTCGACACCAGCCTTCGCAGCCGGGCCGTTGGCCTGAGGCTCTGCGACCAGCGCGCCTTCGGGCTTCTTCAAGCCGAGGCTGTCGGCGATCTCAGGCGTCACCTGCTGGATCTGGACGCCGATCCAGCCGCGGCTGACCGAACCCTTGTCCTTCAGCTGCTGGACGACGCTCTTCACAGTCGATGCCGGGATCGCGAAGGCAATGCCGACGCTGCCGCCCGACGGCGAGTAGATCGCCGTGTTGACGCCCATCACGTCGCCTGTGGTGTCAAAGGTCGGGCCACCGGAGTTGCCCTTGTTCACTGGCGCATCGATCTGGATGAAATCGTCATAAGGTCCGTTGCCGATGTCGCGGCCCCGCGCCGAGACGATGCCCGCGGTGACGGTGCCGCCGAGGCCGAAAGGATTGCCGACCGCAAGCACCCAGTCGCCGATGCGCGGCTGACTGTCGGAGAGCTTGGCGAACGGGAGGTTGCTGACGCCATCGACCTTGATCAAAGCGAGGTCGGTGCGCGGATCGGTGCCGATCACCTTCGCGGTGTGGACCTTGCCGTCGTCGGTCGTCACTTCGACCTTGTCGGCTCCGTCAACGACGTGATTGTTGGTCACGGCAAAGCCGTCAGCCGAGATGAAGAAGCCCGAACCCTGGCCGGTCATCTGACCACCGCCGCGGCCACGCGGACCACGTCCCCCGGGGGATCCATCCGGACCACCGAAGCGGCGGAAGAAGCGCTCCATCGGCGAGTTCGGCGGGAACGGATTATCTTCCGGGTTCGCGCTTTCGCCAGTGGTTGCTGCCTTCTCAGCCATCTTCACGCGCACCGAAACCACCGAAGGCTTCACACGCTCAACGATGTCGGCAAAGCCGATCGGCTGCTGAACCTGACGGACTTCCTTGTTGACCTGCGCATGTGCGGTCGTGGTGAGCAGGTCGAAGTTGTTCGACGGGCTGAGGCCATAGGCGGCAACACCCAGACCCGCAACCACCGACGCCATCAGCGCGAATTTGCGCGCGGAGAAAATGGAACGACGGGGAGCGGTGTAGGACGGAAGCTTGGAAAGATCGGTGGGGCGGTCGGTCATGAACAATCTCCAGGAGAACGACGAAACGGGATGCGAATCTCGCGGTGCATGTGTGCACCTGTGCTCTGGAAGATGGGGGACGCGGCCTTACCGCGCTCTGACGGGGGAATTAATGTTTTGTAATAAAATCAGGACCCGAGCGGGCTTTGACAGCGCGGGAAACACCGCCCCGGAACCGGTCCAAAACGCCCGTTAAACTGGCTTTTCCGGTGATTCCTGAGCGGCGATCAGCTTCTCCAGCCGCGCCTCTTCCTCGGGGGTGAGTTGGAATGACGCACCCTCCTCGCTTGCGGCCGCACGGTTGCGGCGGCGATTGCCGAACCACAGCACCAGCCCGCCACCCGCCAGAACCAACGGGGGAACCAGCCACAGCAACAGCGTGCGGCTTTGGACGCGCGGCTTGAGCAGAACGAACTCGCCGTAGCGCGCGACGAGGAAGTCCATCACCTGCTGGTCGGTACTGCCTGCTGCGATCCGCTCGCGCACCAGCAGGCGCAGATCGCGCGCCAGCGGCGCATCGGAGTCGTCGATGGACTGGTTCTGGCAGACCATGCAGCGCAGTTCGCGCGACAGGTTGCGCGCCCGCGCCTCCTGCGCCGGATCGGCCATGATCTCGTCGGGCTGCACGGCGTAAAGCGCCGACGGCATCAGGATCAGCAGGATCGCAAACAAGGCCGGCAGGATACGTTTCATCGCGGCTACTCCGCCGCCTGCAACGCGCCGGCTTTCTTGCCGGCCTTGGCCGGTTTCGGCGCGCCGACGCGCAGCCGCCGGTCGGTCAGCGACAGCAATCCGCCGAACGCCATCAGCACCGGCCCGAACCAGATTAGCAGCACCATCGGCTTGTGATAGATGCGCACCGCAATCGATCCGTCGGCATGGGCGTCACCGAGAGAAATGTAAATCTGGCTTGCGCCCCGCGTCAGCAGCGCGGCTTCCGTGGTCGACATGTCGCGTGTCGAGAAATTGCGCTTCGACGGCGACAGGATGCCGATGGTCTTGCCGTCCAGCATCACCGTGAAATGCGAAATTGCCTCGCGGTAATTCGGGCCCTGCTGTTGCGTGACTTCGTCGAGCCGCACCTGATAGCCACCGACGGTGACAATGTCCTTCGGACGCATCGACGCGATGCTCTCGCTGTTCCACGTCGTCTCGCAGACGATCCCGATCAGCGCGATGCCAAGTCCGGCATGGGCAAATGCCGAGCCCCAGGTTGAACGCGGCAGGCCGCGCGCACGATGCAGCGAGGTGGCCAGCGGTGCGCGGAACAGTTGCGTGCGCTCCACGATGTCGGTGAGTGCGCCGAGCACGACGAACACCGCGATGCCGATCATCAGCGGCGCAAACGCGCCGCCGCCGCGGGTCCAGGCCCACAGCACAGCCATCGCCACCAGCGCGACGATACCCGCCGCGGTGAGGCGCTGCGACGCGCCGACGATGTCGCCGCGCTTCCACGCCAGCAACGGCCCGAACGGGACCGCGATCATCAGCGGCAGGAACAACGGTGCAAACGTCAAATTGAAGAACGGCGCGCCGACCGAAATCTTGTCGCCGGTCAGAACTTCAAGTGCCAACGGATACAACGTGCCGACGAAGACGGTCGCGCAGGCTGTCGTCAGCAGCAGGTTGTTGAGCACCAGCGCGCCCTCGCGCGAGATCGGCGCGAACAACCCGCCCTGCTTCAGCGTCGTCGCCCGCCATGCATAAAGGCCGAGACTGCCGCCGATGAACAGGCACAGGATCATCAGAATGAACACGCCGCGCGAGGGATCGCTGGCGAAGGTATGCACCGAAGTCAGCACGCCCGAGCGCACCAGGAAGGTGCCGAGCAGCGACAGCGAGAATGTCAGGATCGCGAGCAGAACGGTCCAGACCTTCAGCGCGTCGCGCTTTTCCATCACCACGGCGGAATGCAGCAGCGCGGTACCCGCGAGCCACGGCATCAGCGAGGCATTCTCCACCGGGTCCCAGAACCACCAGCCGCCCCAGCCAAGTTCGTAATAGGCCCAGTACGAACCCATCGCGATGCCGAGCGTCAGGAAAATCCACGCCGTCAGCGTCCACGGCCGCACCCACCGCGCCCAAGCGGCATCGATGCGGCCTTCGATCAGCGCCGCAACGGCGAACGAAAACGAGATCGAGAAACCGACATAGCCGAGATAGAGCATCGGCGGATGGATCGCGAGGCCGATGTCCTGCAGGATAGGATTGAGGTCGCGGCCCTCCATCGGCGGATTGGCAATCCGCGCGAACGGGTTCGACGTAGCGAGGATGAAGAGATAGAACGCCGCCCCGATCCAGCCCTGCACCGCCAGCACATGGGCGCGCAGCGCGCGCGGCAGGTTATTGCCGAAGGCCGCCACCAGCGCGCCGAACAGCGCCAGGATCAGCACCCACAGCAGCATCGAGCCTTCGTGGTTCCCCCACACGCCCGTGAGCTTGTAGAGCATTGGCTTCAGCGAATGGGAATTCTCGAAGACGTTCGCGACCGAGAAATCCGACGTTACATGCAGATACGTCAGCACGGCGAACGACGCAGCGGTGAACGCGAACTGCGTCAGCGCGGTGGAGCGCGCGACATTCATCAGCGCCGGATCGCGCAGGCGCGCACCGACCACTGGAACCACCGACTGGACCAGCGCCAAAACCAGCGCCAGCACCAGCGCGTAATGTCCCGCCTCGGCGATCACTTCGCGGCTCCCTGCACGCCTGGGGCTTTTTGCTGCTTCTTGTCGTAGTCATCCTTCCAGTGGCCGGTCTTCTTGAGTTCCTCGGCGACGGCCTTGGGCATGTAGTTCTCGTCGTGCTTGGCGAGAACCGTGTCGGCCTTGAACACGCCTTGCGCATCGAGCGCGCCCTCGGAAATGATGCCCTGCCCTTCGCGGAACAGATCTGGAAGGATGCCCTGATAAGTCACGGGCAAGGTTGAGTTTCCGTCAGTGACTTCAAACTTCACTTTAAGCTGCTCGCCGCGCACCAGAGATCCCTCGCGCACCAGGCCGCCGAGGCGGAAGCGCTGACCGGGCTGGATCTGCTTTTCAGTGGCCATGGTCGGCGTCGAGAAGAACAGGATGGAGTCGCGCAGCGCATTGAGCACGAGCGCAGCTGCAATCGCCAGCACTGCGAGCGAGCCTCCGATCAACGTCAATCGCCGCTGCTTGCGTGTCATGCGTGTTCCTTCGTCAGGTACGTCGTTCGCAGTTCGTCATTGCGAGGAGCGCTTGCGACGAAGCAATCCAGT
>JAUSAX010000073.1 GCA_030652315.1 Afipia sp.
GCAAGCCGGTGGAATATGGCGGCGCCGGGCTCGACTACAGCTATGGCATGGTGATGGCGGAAGAACTCGGTGCGATCAACGCGGGCGGCGTCGGAATGTCGATCGGCGTGCAGACCGACATGGCGACACCTGCGCTGGCACGGTTCGGCTCGGACGAGATGAAGCGCGAGTTTCTCGCCCCCTCCATCGCGGGCGATTTCGTCGCCTGCATCGGCGTCTCGGAGCCCGGCGCGGGATCGGACGTTGCCTCGATTAAAACCACTGCGCGTTCCGATGGCGACGACTACGTCATCAACGGCGGCAAGATGTGGATCACCAACGGCACGCAGGCCGACTGGATGTGCCTGCTGGCCAATACCGGTGAAGGTCCGGTCCATCGCAACAAGTCGCTGATCTGCCTGCCGATGAAGACCAAGGGTGTGGAAATTCTGCGCAAACTCGACAAGCTCGGCATGCATTGCTCGGACACGGCTGAAATCAAGTTCACCGACGTGCGCGTGCCAAAGCGCAACCGCATCGGCGAGGAAGGCAAGGGCTTCACCTACCAGATGCTGCAATTTCAGGAAGAACGGCTGTGGGCGGTAGCGGCGTGTCTGAAGTCACACGAGAAGACCATCGATGAGACCATCGAATACACCCGCGCCCGCAAGGCATTCGGTAAGCCGCTGCTCGACAATCAGGTGATCCACTTCCGCCTCGCCGAGTTGAAAACCGAAGTGGAGCTGTTGCGCTCCCTGCTCTATCGGGCCTGCGAGGAATACATCAACGGCAACGACGTGACGCCACTGGCGACCATGGGGAAACTGAAGGCTGGCCGTTTGGGGCGGGAAATTCCCGATGCGTGCCTGCAATACTGGGGCGGTATGGGCTTCATGAACGAGACCCGCGTCAGCCGCGCCTATCGCGACCGGCGGTTGACCTCAATCGGCGGCGGGGCGGATGAAGTCATGCTCAGCGTGCTGTGCAAGTATATGGGGACGTTACCGGAGCAGTAAGCGTCTGGCCTGAGCAGTAAGCGCTTGCGCGAGATCACGATCCGCGCTGTATAACGCCTGGAACAAGGGAAACATCCGACATGCTCACGCTTTTTCATTGCGCCAGCGCGCGTTCGTTTCGTCCGCTCTGGACGCTGGAAGAGCTCGGCATTCCCTATGACCTGAAGATGCTGCCGTTCCCGCCTCGGTTTCTGAAGCGCGAGTATCTTGAGCTGAACCCGCTCGGCACGATTCCGCTGCTGATCGACGGCGAGACCCGGATGACCGAGTCCTCCGCGATCTGTCATTATCTCGTGACGAAATACGGCCCCACGCCCCTCAATGTCACTGTCGATGAACCCGCCTATGGCGCATATCTGAACTGGCTGTTCTTCGGCGAAGCGACGCTGACGTTCCCGCAGACCATCTACTTCCGTTATGCGCAGCTTGAGCCGGAGGAACGCAGGAATCCGCAGGCCGCCACCGACTACGCACGCTGGTTTCTGGCGCGGCTGCGCTCGCTCGAAACCGCGGTGTCCGAATCGGAGACGGTTTGCGCGGGGCGCTTCACGGCGGCCGACATTTCAGTCGGATACGCACTGATGTTCGCGCAGTCCAACGGCCTGTCCGCGCAGTTCACCCCGGCCGTCGCCGCATACTGGGAAAGACTCAAGCTGCGCGATGGATTCCGCAAGGCCATCGCGGCGCAGGATCGTGCCGGCGCCGAGCAAGGCGTCGCGCCACGAGTCCCGGCGGCAACCTAAGCCCGCATTCCTGTTGCGTCGCTCGCAACATCGCGACCGTTGATGATCTGCAGGCGGCGCGAGCCGGAAAACAGCGCACTCGGCTGCAATCCATAAATGCGGCGCAGCGAATGGCTGAAATGCGTCGAATCGGGATAGCCGGCATCGAGCGCGAAATGCGCGAGGTTTCGCTCGACATTGACATGATGCAGGATATTCCGCGCGCGCTTCCACGCGCGGAAGGTCTTGAAGTTCATGCTGGTCTCGTCCTTGAACAGATGCAGGAAGCGCGACAGCGACAGCTTGACGCCGCTGGCACAATCGTCACCCGAAATGCTGCTGGACGGCTTGGCCTGAAACCGCGACACGACGGTGGAGATGCGCGTATCCAGTTCGCGCTGCTTCAGGCGGCGCTGGAGAAAGATCTGGTCGAAATCGGCAGACGTGAAGCCGCTCGTGCCGCTGAGTGCCATGGTCGCATAGATCTCGCGAAACCGCGCCGCAAGATGGCTTGCCGCCGCGGGATCGTCGCATTGGCGAATGATTTCGGCGAGATCTTCGTCACAGACCGACTCAGGCTCGATCAGCAGCCCAAGAATTTCGCGGGACTCCGATGTGATCTTGTGCGGCAGATAGGCCGGGACGGCAAGGATTTCGCCAACGCGCGGCGGCTGTCCCGCAATCTCGAGACACGCTGTGCCGTGCAAGGGCACGCAAATCGCCAGCGCACCAAGCGTGCGTACCGAGGGCTTGCCGTGCAGCCCGGCATAGAACACCCGCTCCGAACTGATCAGCATGAACCGGTCGGACCGGCCGGAAGTGCACCTGCGCATCGTTACCTCCAGAAACATTTTTCTTCACGGGCGATTGTTCGCCTCTTGTGAAACCTGAATTAGCGGTTCTTCTCCGTCGTCTCGAATTTTCCCGCACCCATGTAGCCGAACAGAAATCCGGCGACCTTGCGCTTCTGGATTTCCTCGCTGCCCTCGGTGATGCGATAGCGCCGGTGATGGCGGTAGATGTGCTCGAACGGCTTGTGCCGCGAATAGCCCATGCCGCCATGCACCTGCATCGCGCGGTCGGCCGCTTCGCAGCACAGCCGGTTCGCCCAGAAATTGCACATCGACACCTTGTCGGAGAGCCGCTGCTCGACCTCGGGCTGGGTCATGCGGTCCATTTCCCACGCGGTCTTGCGGATCAGGAGGCGCAACATCTCGGCCTGGGTCGCCAGTTCCACCAGCGGCCACTGGATCGCCTGGTTCTCGGCCAGCGCGTGACCGAAAGGCTTGCGCTCGCGCGCGTAATGCACGCTCTCGTTGATGCAATACACGGCCGCGCCAAGCGAACTGGCGGCTTGGCGAATCCGGTTCTCATGCACGAAGCATTGTGCCAGCGACAGGCCGCGCCCAACTTCACCGAACAGGGCATCATCCGGTACGAAGACGTCGGTGAAGCTGACCCGCGGATGATCGGTCGGCATGTTGAAGGTCCAGAGATACTCTTCGACCTTCACGCCTTTCGCATTCGCCGGCACGAGAAAGCATGTGATGCCCCGCGCGTCTCCGTCGTTGCCCGACGTGCGCGCGAAGGTGGCGCAGTGGGTGGCGACGTGCATGCCGGTCGTCCACATCTTTTCGCCGCTGATGACCCACCCGCTCACGCCGTCGCGCGTGGCCTGAACCGCCCGCGTTTCCATGTGGGTGGCATCCGATCCGTGGTCGGGCTCCGTCAGACCGAAAGTGATGCGGTACTTGCCGGTGAGCGAGCCTTCGATCATCGCCTTCTGGTCGTCCCGGCCGTATCGATCCAGCATGGTGACCAGCGGGAAGTTTCCAACAATCGAATGCTCGTTCTGCAGATCGTTGTGCAGGCCGAGGCCCTTGGCGGCGAAATGCTCGCGGATCACCGCCATCCAGAGATTTGAGCCGTCCTTGCCGCCGTAGCGCTTAGGAATAGCAAACCGCAGATGCCCGGCTTCGTCGGCAAGGTTTTTCGCCTGACGCAGCAGGTCTTCCCATTCGTGACGCGGCAGGCCGCCCTTGTCAAAATCCGTTCGCGCCCACTCGCGGCGATAATCGAAGAAGCGGATGTTGTCGTCGCGCTGCTCGAGCGGCTTAATCTTCTGATCGATGAAGCGATCGAGTTCCGACAGGTAAGCGGTCAAATCGTCAGGCAGCGAAAAATCCAACGCGCGACTCCCAGACGTCCATCCCCGGACTTTGTTTTTGTTTTCGCCGCGATGCTCGCGAGAGCCGACGATGGGTGGGAATTAAGGTAAGGCGCGGACCGTTAGTCAAGCGCTTAATTAATTTGTGAAACGGCTTCTTTGCTGTCTAATTAAGGCACGACAACATCGCTCAAGTGTTGCAACGCAGCGTAGGGAAATCGCTCATGGCTTATGAATTCGCCAAGGTGGACCGCAAAGGTCCGCTCACCATCGTCACACTCAATCGTCCCGAAGTGATGAACGCCGTGCATTCGCCGATGCACTTTGAAATGCATCGCGTTTTCGACGAGTTCAACAAGGACCCCGATCAGTGGATCGCGATCGTGACGGGCGCAGGTGATCGGGCGTTTTCCGCAGGCAACGATCTGAAGTGGCAGGCCCAGGGCGGCCAGCGCGGCTGGGATACCAGTGGTTTCGCCGGGCTGACCCACCGCTTCGATTGCGACAAGCCGATCATCGCCGCCGTCAACGGCGTGGCGATGGGTGGCGGTTTCGAGATCGCGCTGGCCTGCGACCTGATCATCGCGGCGGAAAACGCAACCTTCGCATTGCCCGAACCGCGCGTCGGCCTCGCCGCGCTCGCCGGCGGACTGCATCGCCTGCCGCGCCTGATCGGCCTCAAGCGCGCCATGGGCATGATCCTGACCGGACGCCACGTTCCCGCGCGCGAGGGGCTTGAACTTGGCTTCGTCAACGAAGTGGTTCCGAAGGGCGAAGCACTGGCTGGCGCGGAGCGCTGGGCAAACCTCATCCTGCAGAACGGCCCGATGTCGATCCGCGCTTCGAAGCAGACCATGCATCGCGGCCTTGGCGTATCGCTGGAACAGGCTCTCGCGGAACAGTTCGACTATCCGGCCGTGAAGGCTCTGGCTGCGTCCGAGGATTACATCGAAGGCCCCAAGGCGTTCGCGGAAAAGCGCCCGCCGCAGTGGAAGGGGCGGTAGAGCGACCGCATTGTCATTCCGGGCCGCGCTCTTCGCGCGGACCCGGAATCTTCATTCGTATCGACGTGAATAAGCTCTACCAGATTCCGGGCTCGCTCGTTTCACTCGCGCCCCGGAATGACGATGAACTTTGCGTCCTAGCCCGTCCCTCGTTCCCGCCGATAGGACGCATAATTCGGCTGGTCGATGGCCAGCTTGTCCATCGTGGTTTGCCAGACGTGTTCGGTGAGACCCGACGTCTGGAAGCCCATCTCGCCGCTTGCGATACGAGCCGACAGCATCCGGTTGAGGTCTTCCAGCGAGCCGGACGCGCCCAGCAGCTTTGACAGCCGCTCGGCCTCGGCGGCATCGCCGGACGCCTCGTGCGTGAGCTGCCGCACCACCAGATCGAGCGCGTTGAGCCCGACGCGCAGCTTGAACGCGGCATGCCCGGACAATTGCGGCGCGACGTCGGCGCGGAGAAATTCCGCCACCGCGTTGATCAGTTCGACCGGCGTGGGCTGATCCTGCATCTCATGCGTCCTTTGTCATCGGCGTTATGTTCTATTGCGCATGATGTTATCCGAAAACCGCTTCACACTTTTCGGCATCATGCTCGCGGCGCCAGCAGCCGCAACAGATCGATTTCGGTTTCGGAGGCGCGGCGGCCGATCATCGCGCGTTCCATGGAATGATCCGGGCCGGCGCGAAACCGCTGCATCATGCCGCAACACATAATGCCCCACCGCAGGGTGCCAAGCGTTTCCCAGAACATGACGCGCGGAACGTCCACCGGGCGGCCAGACGCGGCTTCATACGCCGCGAACAGATCCTCGCGCGAGCCGAGCCCGCCGACCGGCTTGTCGATTTCGCCGAACCGCCACGAGTTCACGCAGATCCAGCCGAGGTCTTCCATAGGATCGCCGAGATGCGCCAGCTCCCAATCAAGCACCGCGCGAACGCCTTCAGGGCCGATGATGAGATTGCCGTGGCGGAAATCGCCGTGAACCAGTGTCACTGTGTCCGACGGCGCAGGCGCGTTGTCGCGCAGCCACCGCAGCGCCAGATCGAACACCGGCCGTGGCCAATCAAAGGATTTGTATTCGACTGTGAGGTCGTCGACCTCGCCCGCGACCGTCATCAGCCGCAGTTTCGGCAAGTGCGCCCTGTCGAGCGCATGAATTCCGGCAACCACCTTGCCGAGCTGGCTCGCCAGAACGTTGCGCGCCTGCGCGAACTGCGCATCGCGCAAAATCTTGCGCGGGATGGTCTCGCCCTCGACACGGTCCATGATGAAGCCGCTGCCGAGTTGGTCTTCTGCGCGCAACACATAACGCACGCGCGGCGACGGTATCCCCGCTTCATAGGCCCGCTGCATCAGAACCGCTTCGGCTTCGAGGCCGGCGGCGCGGCCCGGCGCCGCGCCATAGCCTGATGGTGCGCGGCGCAGAATGACGGCGATGTTTCCGGATGGATGCAGGACGTTGAACGACCAGGTCTCCTGGCTTGCGCCGCCGGACAGTTGAGCCAGGCGATCGATGCCTGTGGCTCCCGGAAACCAGCGCGCGATGCTGGCCTTGACCGAACTTTGAATCGTCATCTGGAATGTTGGCTCTCAAGTTGGAGCCGGACCGTAAAGAAAATCGCGTGCGCGGGCAATCCCGCGCACGCGATGTCACTCAGAGCGAAGCGCTCAGAACATCAAGCCATCCTTCACCAGCACCCAGCGGCCACCTTTGACCTGCTGGACCTGCGTTATCGTGGTGGCGAGGTGGTTCGTCTTCGAGAATTTGGTCGGTGGCGAGTTGAAGATGTCGGTGAACACGTCACCGGACTCGAGCGAATCCAGCATCTTGGCGCCAGTCAAATCCTTGCCAGCCTTGTTGGCGTAGTGAGCGAAGGTCATCATGGCGTTGTAGCCGATGATCGCCTGCGTGTTGGCGTCGGTGCCGAACGCCTTCTTGTAGTTCAGCAGCCAGTCCTTCACCTTGCCCTTGGCCGTGTCTTCGTAAGGAATCTCGAAGCCCGCCGCCGCATAGAGTCCCTCGACGGCATCCTTGCCGAGCGCGGGCACTTCAAGCACGTTGGTCGGCGTCGCTCCAAGGAACGTCACGTCCCAGCCGAGCTTCTTGGCTTCGCCCATCGCGCCGATGGTTTCGCGGATCACGGTTCCGAGTACCACCAGATCGCAGCCGTCAGACTTCATCTTGGCGACCTGCGCGCTGAAATCGGATGCGCCGCGCTTGTAGCTGGTCACCGATGCCGGCGTCAGCTTCATCGCTGCCGTCTGCTGGTTGAAGCCATCGAGCACGCTCTTACCGTATTCGTCGTCCTGATGCATGATGCAGGGCTTGGCGAACTTCTTCCACTCCACCATGTGCTTTATAGCAGCCCGCGTGCTTTCCACATAAGGCAGGATGTTGTTGAACTTCAGTCTCTCCTGCGGCTTGGCCGGATCGAACTTGAAGGTGAACTCCGCCGCCGTCAGCGGGAAGAGCTGCAGCACGCCCGCGTCGAACAGGATGTCCTGCGCGGCAAGCACCGTCGGCGAGCCCATCGGGCCAACCATCGCGAAGACCTTGTCCTTCTCGATCATCTTCTGCGACGCCAGCACCGCGCGCTTCGGATCGTAACCGCTGTCTTCCATGATCAGCTTGATCTTGCGGCCATTGATGCCGCCGGCGGCATTGATCTCATCCGTCGCCATCTTCATGCCGTTGGACACCGGCACGCCCCAGACCTTGATGGGGCCCGACAAATCCTGATGCGAGCCGATGACGATCTCGGTCGGCGAGATGCCCTCGTTGGTCACCTTGGTCTGCGCGAAGGCCGGCGACTGGGTCAGCGCGAACGCACCCACCGCAAGGCCAAACGCCTTGAACGATTTCGACATAACGGTCTCCTCTCTGTTGGCCCATATTCAGCGAAGGCCGGGCCTTGTTACCTTCGCCGCTGAGCGGCCCTCACGGGCCGCGGAATGCGCTTCTTGTGACACAATAGTAACGCTGGAGCCTACGCCACGGCGCTCACCCGGTACATTGCATCGATCTCGGCTGCGTAGGATTTATTCACGAAGCTCCGCTTCAGCTTCATGGTCGGCGTCAATTCCTCGTCCTCGGGCGTCAACTGCCGCTCGATCAGATGGAATTTCTTGATGGTTTCCACGCGGGCGAAGTTCTGGTTAACCACCTCGATCTCGCGCTTAATGAGATCCTGGATTTCCGGAGCGCGGCAAAGGCTCGCGTAATTCGTGAACGGAATGTTGTAGTCCTGCGCGAACTTCTCGACGTTCTCGTGATCGATCATCACCAGGCACGTCAGGAACGGCCGCTTGTCGCCGATCACCACCGCGTCCGAAATATAGGGCGAGAACTTGAGCTGGTTCTCGATCTCGGACGGCGTGATGTTCTTGCCGCCGGATGTGATGATGATATCCTTCATCCGGTCGGTGATCTTGACGAAGCCCTCGTTGTCGATCGAGCCGACGTCGCCGGTATGCAGCCAGCCCTTGGCATCGATGGTCTCGGCGGTCTTCTCCGGCTGATTCAGATAGCCCATGAACAGGTAATCGCCTTTGACGAGGATCTCTCCCTTCGGGCAGATCATGACCTCGCCCCACGGAGCCGCCTTGCCGACCGAGCCGAGCTTGATGCGGTCATTCGGCATCAGCGTCGCCACGCCGCAATTCTCGGTCTGGCCGTAGACCTCGCGCATGTCGAGGCCGATGGCGAGATACCAGCGGATCAGATCGGGCGAGATCGGCGCAGCGCCGGTGAACGCGATGCGCACGCGATCAAGCCCGAGCATGCGGCGGATGTTGCGGAATACCAGCCAGTAGGCCGCCTTGCCCGCTAGCCGCAGCGACAACGGCGGCGTTTCACCCTCAAGCCTGTACTCGGTCAGGCGCTGGCCGACGCCGAGCGCACGGCGATACATCCACTGCTGGAGCGGGGTTGCGTCCTTCAAAGCAATCGTAATGGCCGAGTAGAACTTTTCCCAAATCCGGGGCACCGCCAGAAACGCGGTCGGCTGCACCTCGCGCAGGTTGTCCGGCACGGTTTCCGGACTTTCCGCGAAGTTCATTATAGAGCCGACGGCGATCGACAAATAGTAGCCGCCGATCCGCTCGGCGACATGGCACAGCGGCAGGAACACCAGCCGCTCCTCATGATCGGTCGGCACCAGAAGATAATCGGCATAGCGCATCTGGTGCGTGACGCTGCGGTTGGAGTGCATCGCGCCCTTGGGAGGCCCGGTGGTCCCCGAGGTGTAGACGAGAATGGCAAGATCGTTCGCACCGCGGCTCGCGATCATCTCTTCCCACAGCGCTTCACGTCCGTTCATGTGGTTGCGCCCGAGCGCCATGAATTCATCCAGCGACATCACCATCGGATCGCTGAAGCCGCTGAGGCCTTCCATGTCGAATACGACGATCTTCTCGAGCGTCGGACAGCGGGCGCGGCACGACAGAACCTTGTCGAGTTGCTCGTCGTCCTCAGCGAAGATCACACGCGTCCGCGAGTCGTTGAGGAGATACTCGACCTGGGTCGCCGAGTCCGTCGGATAGATGCCCGATGAGACGCCCCCCACGCAGAGCACGCCGATATCGGCGAACACCCATTGCGGCGTCGCATTCGAGACAATGGAGGCGACATCGCCCGGCTTGAAGCCGACCGCATGAAGCGCGTAGGCGATCTCTTTCGCCGTCTCGAGCCATTCGCGCCAGCTTGTCGATTGCCAGACGCCGAGATGCTTTTCCCGGATCGCCACCTTGTCGCCGCGCGTTTCAACCGCGAGCAGAAAGCTCTTCGCGATCGTATCCGCGACGGTGATCACTGCGGGTCTCGCCATTGCTCGCTCCCTTTCCGCCGTATCCGCTCAGCGGCTACGCGGCCTTGATGTCGTTCCTCTTGCGCGGCTTGAACGCCGGTCTTTTCTCCTGCTTGCTTCGCCCGGCTTATCGCCAGGTTCTTGTCTTTATCGCCACGCATTTATCGCCAGTGCTTACCGCCAGTGCTTACCGCCATGTCTTTTTCTTCTTCCAGCGCCGCTCGCCCCGTGCCCCGTCTTCCTTGGCGCCGAGGTAGAACTCCTGAATATCCTGCGACATCATCAGGCGCTCGCAGGTGTCGTTCATCACCACGCGTCCGATTTCCAGCACATATCCGTAATCCGCGGTCTCCAGCGCCACCTTCGCGTTCTGCTCGACCAGCAGGATCGACATGCCCTGCTCCGCGTTGACGCGCTTGATGATGGTGAAAATCTCCTTCACCAGAATCGGCGACAGTCCGAGCGACGGCTCGTCCAGCAGCAGCAGCGCCGGGCGGTTCATCAGCGCGCGGCCGATCGCCAGCATCTGCTGCTCGCCGCCGGACAGTTGACCCGCCGGCTGGTTGATGCGCTCGCGCAGGCGCGGGAAATAGCCGTAGACCCGTTCCAGATCATCGGCGACGCCGTCGCGATCCTTGCGCGGATAGGCCCCCATCATCAGATTTTCGCGCACGCTGAGAAACGGGAACACCTCGCGGCCTTCAGGCACGTGGCTCAATCCGAGCCGCACAATCTTGTCGGCTTCCATGCGCTGGATCGACTGCCCCTTGAATTCGATGGAGCCTTTCTGCGGATCGAGAATGCCGGAAATCGTCTTGAGCACGGTGGTCTTGCCCGCACCGTTGGCGCCCAGCAACGTGACGATCTTGCCGCGCGGCACCTCGAGGCTGATGCCACGGATCGCCATGATCGGCCCGTAATAGCTTTCGATGTTGCTCAGCTTGAGAATGATGTCGGAATTGCTCATGACATCGTCCTCATGTGCCGAGATAGGCTGCGACGACATCGGGATGCGCCTGCACCTCGGCCGGTGCGCCCATGGCCAGCACCTTGCCGTAGTTCAGCGCGATCACCCGGTCGGAGACACGATTAACCAGCGTCATGTCGTGCTCGACCATCAGCACGGTGATGCCAAGCTCGGTCTTCATGTCGCGGATCCAGAACGACATGTCGTCGGTCTCCTCCACATTCAGGCCCGACGATGGTTCGTCGAGCAGGATCAGCTTCGGCTCGGTGCACAGCGCGCGGGCCAGCTCGATCACCTTGCGCACGCCGTAGGGCAGCCCGGAGATGAGCTTGTCCCGATGGGCCGCAAGGTCAAGGAAATCAATGACCTGCTCGACGCGGCGGCGATGCGCTTTTTCGTCGCGGCGGACGTTCGGCAGGAATAGCAGCTCCTGCCACAGGGTGGTCGTGGAATGCCGGTGCCGCCCGACCAGAAGGTTGCTGAGAACGGTGGCATTTTCGAACAACTCGATGTTCTGAAAGGTGCGCGCGATGCCCAGCTTGGCGATGCCGTAAGCGGGCTCCTCGGTGATGTCCTGGTCCTCGAAATAGAGCCGGCCCGAGGTCGGCTCATAAAGGCGCGAGATCAGGTTGAAGATCGAGCTTTTGCCGGCCCCGTTGGGACCGATGATCGAAAGAATTTCGCCCTTCTCCACCGCGAAGCTGACGGAATCTACCGCTTTCAGCCCGCCAAAGTGAAGCGAGAGATTTTCGGCGCGAAAGCAGCTCATCGGTTCCGCTCCGATTTGACGTAGATCTTCTGCCGCTTGAAGGTTGCACGCTTGTAGAGCGGGAAGAGCTGGAAGAAGAGCTTGATCTTCAGCCAGCGGCCATAGATGCCGTAGGGCTCGAACAGGATGAACAGCATGATGATCAGGCCGTAGATCGCGCCCTTCAGGCCGTTGGCCGAAGCGATCGCGGCGACATTGTTCTTGATGCTGGCCACCTGCTCGACGCCAGCGCCGAACGTCGCGGCAAGACCTGCAACCACGCCCGGAATGTCATCCTTCAGGAAGGTCAGGAACGGATCGACCATGACGATGAAGATCGCGCCCAGCACCGCGCCATGCAGGCTGATCACGCCGCCGATGATGATGACCATGATAAATTCAATGGACAGCTGGAGCGTGAACATCTCCGGGCTGATGAAGGACATCTTGTGGGCAAAGAGCACGCCCGCGAGGCCCGTGATCGCCGCGCTGAGGGCAAACGACTTCACCTTGTAGCGCGAGACGTTGATGCCCATGCTCTTGGCCGCCGTCTCGCTGTCGCGAATGGCGACGAACGCGCGTCCGGTTGGCGAGCGCATCAGGTTGAGCGTGCCGACGATGACCAGGATCAAGAGACCGAGGCACATAAAGTAGAAGGTCGGGCTGTCGCGCGTGATGCTGCCGCCGAACATCTGGATCGCACGGACGCGCATGCCGTCGTTGCCGTGTGTGACGCTCTCCCAGCGTGCCAGAATCTCCTCGACGATCAGCGCGAACGAGATGGTGGCGATGACGAGATAGATCCCCTGCAACCGCAATGCCGGAAATCCGACCATTGCGCCGATCAATCCGGTCAGCGCACCCGCTGCCAGAAAATAGACGATGAAGGGTACGCCCATCTGCTGAAGATAGCCTGCAGTATAGGCTCCGATGGCGAGAAACGCCGCGTGCCCCAGCGAGGCCTGCCCGGTGAATCCTGTCAGGATCATCAGCCCGACGCCGACGGTGGCATAGATGCAGACGAAGACGAGCTGGCTGACGAGGTAGCTGCTCAGGACGAACGGCGCGATCAGCAGCAGCGCCAGCAGCGCGCCATAGGACCAGATGTATCCGCTATGCGGGACCAGCCGGATGTCGTCGTTATAATCTGTCTTGAAAAGAAACCGCATCGGCGCCCCTCAGACTTTCTTGCGCGTGTGAAGCCCGAAGATGCCTTCGGGTTTCAGCAGCAGCACCGCGAGCAGCACGATGTAGGGCGCGACATCCTTCCATCCCTGCGGCAGGTAAAAGCCGGCCATGCTTTCGATGACGCCGATCAGAATTCCGCCGACCACCGCCCCCGGGATCGATCCGAATCCCCCCAGCACCGCCGCGGGGAAAGCCTTCAGTCCCAGGACGAGGCCGACGTTGGAGTGGACGAAGGTGATCGGCGCGAGCAGCACTCCGGCGCAGGTCGCGACCGCGGCGCTGATCGCCCAGACGATCGACACCACGCGCTTGACGGGAATGCCCATGTAGTAGGCCGCGAGCATGTTCTCGGAACTGGCGCGCATCGCGGTGCCGAGCGTGGTCTTGTTGAAAAACAGGTACAGCACGCCGCAGAGGATGATCGTCGCGGCGATCACCGAGAGCTTGTCATAGGCCAGCACCAGGCTCCCCAGCCGCAGCACGCCCTGGCTGAACGGCGTGTCGATCTTGAGATCATCGGTGCCCCAGACCATTCCGGCGACCGAGCGCAGGAAGAAGCCAAGTCCGATCGTCGCCATGATGATGGAAAACTGCGGATAGCCGAGGATCGGCCGCACCACGAGGCGTTCGGCCAGCATGCCGAACAGTGCCATGGCGCCGACCGCCGCGACAAATCCAAGCCAATAGTTGAAGCCGAGCAGACTGATGAAGGTGAAGGCGAAGAACCCGCCCAGCATCATCAGATCGCCTTGTGCGAAGTTGACGACCTCGGTGGCTTTGTAAACAAGGACAAAGCCAAGTGCGATCAGGCCATAGACACAGCCGAGCGCAATACCGCTCACCAACTGCTGAACGAAGTCCAGCATTCCAGGTATCCCTCCCCCAACGTGCCGCGATTCTAGCGATCGCCTTGGTCACGTCGCGATCCTACCGATCGCCTCGCTCACATCTTGTGTCGATTAGCTATGCGTTTTTGCGTGAACAGTTTCGGCAACAGCCAACGGCCGCCTTGAAAATGCGCAGCCTCGTTGTGGCCCTGTGCCGCCCGCTGGATCTCCTTGTTCCTGAATTCAGAAAATTTTGGAGTCATCAGTGCGTGAAGTACAGCCAAACAGCGGCGGCCTGTCAACAACACCCGGCAGAGTGCGCTGCATCAAAAGAAAAAGGCCGGGATCGCTCCCGGCCTTTGTCACGTTTGGTCTTCGATGCCGCTTACTTTGCCTCGGCGCGCTTCGGCGGCGACGCCGGCCACGATTTGATCAGCGTGTCGTAGTCGACGGTTTCGCCCTTCGGCTTTTCGTTCGCCAGCTTGCGCTGAGGCGCGACGTTGCCGTCCTTCTCCGACTTCGCGAACCAGAACTCGGCCGTCTCCTTTTTGTTGAGCTTCGGTCCGCAGGCACCTTGCACGCCCGACTTCTCGAGGCGCTCAAGCACCGAGTCCTGAGCCGCAGCCAGCGAGTCCATCGCTGCCTGCGCGGTTTTCGCACCGGACGACGCATCGCCGATGTTCTGCCACCAGAGCTGGGCCAGCTTCGGATAATCCGGGATGTTGTTTCCGGTCGGAGACCACTGCACGCGCGCAGGCGAGCGGTAGAATTCGATCAGACCGCCGAGCTTCGGCGCGCGTTCGGTGAACGACTTGTCCCAGATGTCGGATTCCCGAATGAACGTGAGACCGACGTGGCTCTTCTTCAGCGACACCGACTTCGAGGTGATGAACTGCAGATAGAGCCAGGCTGCCTTGCGGCGATCCGGCGGCGTCGACTTGAGCAACGTACCCGAGCCCACGTCCTGATAGCCAAGCTTCATGCCTTCCTTCCAGTACGCACCCTTCGGTGAAGGAGCCATGCGCCACTTCGGCGTTCCGTCCGCGTTCATCACCGGCAGGCCGGGCTTCACCATGTCCGCGGTAAAGGCCGTGTACCAGAACATCTGCTGGGCAATCGCGCCCTGCGCCGGCACCGGGCCCGACTCGGAGAACGTCATGCCTTGCGCCTGGGGCGGAGCATACTTCTTCAGCCAATCGAGATACTTGACGATCGAGTAAACCGCCGCAGGGCCATTGGTGTCGCCGCCGCGTTCGACTGAGGAGCCAACCGGACGGCAGCCTTCCATGCGGATGCCCCATTCATCGACAGGAAGACCGTTTGGAATGCCCTTGTCGCCGTTGCCCGCCATCGACAGCCAGGCGTCGGTGAACCGCCAGCCCAGCGACGGATCCTTCTTGCCATAGTCCATGTGGCCATAGACCTTGACGCCGTTGATTTCCTTGACGTCGTTGGTGAAGAAGTCCGCGATGTCTTCATAGGCGGACCAGTTCACCGGCACGCCGAGTTCGTAGCCATACTTGGCCTTGAACTTCGCCTTGTACTCCGGATTGGTGAACCAGTCGTACCGGAACCAGTACAGGTTTGCGAACTGCTGGTCGGGCAGCTGATACAGCTTCTTGTCGGGCGCGGTCGTGAACGAGCGTCCGATAAAGTCATTGATGTCCAGGGTCGGCGACGTGACGTCTTTGCCTTCGCCCGTCATGTAATCCGACAGTGCGATGGCCTGCCCATAGCGAAAATGCGTGCCGATCAAGTCGCTATCGTTGATCCAGCCATCGTAGACGTTCTTGCCGGACTGCATCTGGGTCTGGATCTTTTCGACCACGTCGCCTTCCTGGATGAGGTCGTGCTTGAGCTTGATGCCGGTGATCTCGGAAAAAGCCTTAGCCAGCGTTCCGGCTTCATACTCATGCGTCGTGATCGTTTCCGACACGACGTTAATCTCCATGCCCTTGAAGGGTGCAGCGGCCTTGATGAACCACTGCATCTCCTTCATTTGGTCGTCCTTCGATAGTGTCGAAGGCTGGAACTCGGCATCGATCCACTTCTTTGCCGCCGCTTCATCGGCGAAAGCAGGTCCGCTGACCGCCGCCGATGCTGCCATCAATGCCACTGCGCTTGCCATCGTCAGAAGACGATTTCTATTCGTAGCTTGTCGCATGATTTCCTCCGTTGAACACAACTCCAGGTCCGGGTTGATCCCGGATCTGCCTCTTCTTCACCTGCGTCCCGAATCCGGCATTCGCTTCATTCTGCAGCGCATTCTGTGCGAATGCCGGATTCGAAAGGACGCCAGCAAACTATGATTCCAGTGATCCTTTGGTTCTGACATTCGTAAAGTGCCTGCAAAAGATCTCACACGAATGTCAGAACCGGATTACTGGCTAGACGTTGCGAAATATGACAACAGCCGAGACGAGCGAAATGACGGTGGCGATCCACAAACTCGACACTTCGACACCCTCGCCTATCGGGAGCGTCGCAATCGGGTTGGTGCCCGCAAATGCAATCCACAACAGATGAATGACCGCAGCCGCGATCAGGGAAATGAACAACCGATCGCCGCGCGTGGTCGGAATGCGCAGAACCCCGACGCGTTCCGCCTCGGGGTACCGCATCGCAAGCCAGGTCATGGTCGCGAGTGTTCCGGCCAGCAGGCAGAAGAAGATTGCCGTCGGTGCCGTCCAGGCCATCCAAGCGATGTGTTCCATGATCTCGCTCCCTACACCCGTCCAAGCGCGAAACCGCGCGCGATGTAGTTGCGGACAAACCAGATCACCAGCGCTCCGGGAATAATGGTCAGGACGCCGGCCGCGGCCAGCAGGCCCCAATCCATTCCAGACGCTGAAACCGTGCGTGTCATCGTCGCTGCAATCGGCTTGGCGTTCACCGACGTTAGCGTCCGCGCCAGCAGCAATTCCACCCACGAGAACATGAAGCAGAAGAACGCGGCGACGCCGATGCCGCTCGCGATCAGCGGCATCAGGATTTTCACGAAGAAGCGCGGGAACGAATAGCCGTCGAGGAAGGCGGTCTCATCGATTTCCTTCGGCACACCGGACACGAAGCCTTCGAGAATCCACACCGCCAGCGGCACGTTGAACAGGCAATGCGCCAGCGCGACCGCCCATGGCGTATCGAACAGGTTGATCGCCGAATACAGGTTGAAGAACGGCAGCGCGAATACAGCCGGCGGCGCCATGCGGTTCGACAGCAGCCAGAAGAACAGGTGCTTGTCGCCGAGAAACCGATAACGCGAGAACGCATAGGCGGCAGGCAGCGCAAAGGAGATCGAAATGACGGTGTTGATGACGACGTATTGCAGCGAATTGATGTAGCCGGAATACCAGCTCGAATCGGTGAAGATGCGCTTGTAATGGGCCAGCGTCGGGTTGTTCGGCCACAGCGTCATCGTCGTGACGATTTCCGTGTTGGTCTTGAAGCTCATGTTGACGAGCCAGTAGATCGGCAACAGCAGGAAGATCAGGAACAAAGAGAGAATGATGCGGCGTCCGGGAATGGTATGCATCACGCGCCTCCCGTCGTTTGCGCGCGCTCGTTGTCGGCGTTCGTCATCACCGTGTAGAACACCCAGCACACGATCAGGATGATGAGGTTGTAGACGATCGACAGAGCGGCAGCCTTTCCGAGATCGAACTGACCGAGCGCGATCTTCACGAGTTCGATCGAGACGAAGGTGGTCGAGTTGCCGGGGCCGCCACCAGTGACGACGAACGGCTCGGTATAGATCATGAAACTGTCCATGAACCGCAGCAGCACCGCGATCAGGAGCACGCGCTTCATCTTCGGCAACTGGATCGCGGTGAACACGGCCCAGCGCGAGGCGCCGTCGATCTGCGCCGCCTGATAATAGGCATCCGGGATGGACTTGAGACCGGCGTAGCACAGCAGCGCCACGAGGCTGGTCCAGTGCCAGACGTCCATCACGATGATGGTGGCCCAGGCATCAAAGCTGTTGGACACATAGTTGTAGTCCAGCCCCATCTTGTTCAGCGTATAGCCAAGCAAGCCGATGTCGGGACGTCCGAAGATCTGCCAGATGGTGCCGACCACGTTCCAAGGAATGAGCAGCGGCAGCGCCAGAATGACGAGACACGCCGCAACGCGCCAGCCTTCGCGCGGCATCGACAGCGCGACCAGAATGCCGAGCGGCACCTGGATGGCGAGAACGATCGCGGAAAACAGCAGATTGCGGCCCAGCGAGGCCAGGAAACGGTCGCCAAGATCGGTCGAGGGATCGAGCAACTCCTTGAACCAGCCGACGCCGTTCCAGAAGAACTGATTGTTTCCGAACGTGTCCTGTACCGAGTAGTTGACCACCGTCATCAACGGCAGGATCGCGGAGAACGCCACGATCAGGAACACCGGCAGCACCAGAAACCAGGCCTTGTTGTTGATCGTCTTGTCCATCAGGCGCGCCCCTCGACCAGAAGACTGTCCGCATAGACGTGGATATGAGCAGGATCGAAAACGAGACCGGCGGTTTTGTCCGGAATGGAGAAGTCATTCGGCACCCGCGCTGCAAATTTCGCATCGCCGATCCGCACGCGCGCGAAACGCACGCGGCCGAGATCGTCGATCCGCTCGATCTGCGCCGATAGCAGACCGGGCGCAGGGGCCGCGACATGGACGAATTCCGGCCGCACGCCGATTTCGATGTTCGCCCCGATTGGCAGGCTGTCGTAGGTCCGGTTCAGCCGAATGGTATGACCGTCAATCCTCGCCTCGTTGCCTTTCACCTGCGCCGGCACAATGTTCATGCCGGGCGATCCAATGAAGTAGCCGACGAAGGTATGCGCGGGCTTGGCGAACAGTTCCTCGGGCGTCCCGCTCTGCACCACACTGCCGTCGTGCATCACCACCACCGTGTCGGCGAAGGTCAGCGCCTCGGTCTGATCGTGGGTCACGTAGATCATGGTGAGGTCAAGCGCTTGATGCAGCGCCTTGAGCTTGGAGCGCAGTTCCCACTTCAGATGTGGATCGATCACCGTGAGCGGCTCGTCGAACAGCACTGCCGAGACGTCCGAGCGCACGAGGCCGCGCCCGAGCGAGATCTTCTGCTTGGCATCAGCACTAAGCCGCACCGCCTTGCGGTTCAGATAGGGCGTCAGATCGAGCAGCTTGGCGATTTCAGCGACGCGCGCATCAATCACGTTGCGCGGCAGACCGCGATTCTTGAGCGGGAACGCGAGATTTTCGCCCACCGTCATGGTGTCGTAGATCACGGGGAACTGGAACACCTGCGCGATGTTGCGCTCGCGTGTGGTCGAGCGTGTGATGTCCGTGCCGTCAAACAGCACCTTGCCGTGCGACGGCGTGACGATGCCGGATATGATGTTGAGGAGTGTAGTCTTGCCGCAGCCTGAGGGTCCGAGCAGAGCGTAAGCACCGCCCTGCCGCCACGTCATGGTCATAGGTTTCAGCGCATAGGCGTCGCCGCCGTAGGAATGGGCCAGATCGACGAGGTCGATGCGGGCCATGCTGGATCCTCACATTGCCGTCGGCGCGGCGACGAGCCGGCCGGTTTGATCGAAGATAAAAAGATCGTTCGGGTCGAGCGCCGCGTCCAGCTCCTGCCCCGGCAGGAATTCATGAATGCCTGGCAGCACCGCGACCCAGTTATAGCCTTCGCGCTTGAGATGCACGAAGCTCTCCGAACCGGTGATCTCGGTGACGCTGACAGTGGTAACGAACGCATGCCTGCCGGGAGATGCACCGGCGACGTTGAGCTGGTGCGCGCGGAATCCGACCTTGTAGGCACCGTCGCTAAGGCCTTCATAAAGACCCGCCACCGAGGCGCGCTCGCCGCCGGAATAGAAAATCGATCTGTTCTTCTTCTCGATGCCGACAGTGTTGAGCGGCGGATCGGAAAACACCTCGGCCACTTCCACCGTGTCGGGACGCCGGTAGACCTGCGGCGTCGCGCCGATCTGCAGCACCCGCCCCTCGCCCATGCAGACCGTACGGCCGCCGAGCAGCAGCGCTTCTGAGGGTTCGGTGGTGGCGTAGACGAAGATCGCGCCGGACTCTTCAAAAATGCGTGGCAGCTCGGTGCGCAGTTCCTCACGCAGCTTGTAGTCGAGATTGGCGAGCGGCTCGTCCAGCAGCACAAGGTCCGCGCCCTTGACCAGCGCGCGCGCGATCGCGGTGCGCTGCTGCTGGCCGCCGGACAACTGCAGCGGCGTGCGGTTGAGATAGGGCTCCAGCTTGAGCAGCTTCGCCGCGTCTCGCACGCGGGTTTCAATCTCGCCGCGGGCCACGCCCTGCACCCGCAGCGGCGAGGCGATATTCTCGTAAACCGACAATGTCGGATAGTTGATGAACTGCTGATAGACCATCGCCACCGAGCGCTTGCGCACATCGAAGCCGGTGACGTCCTTGCCGTCGACAAGGATGCGGCCGGCGGTCGGCTTGTCGAGCCCGGCCAGCAGCCGCATGATCGAGGTCTTGCCGGACAGCGTCGGCCCGAGCAGTACACTCAAGGTGCCGCGCTCAAGCGTCAGCGTCACATCTCGAATCCAGGGAACGCCGTTAACCTCGCGCGAAACCTGTTCGAGGGTGACGCTCATCCGCGGCCTCCGGCTTCCTTCAGCGGCGTATCGAAGCCGCTGCGATGCGTGGCGATCCAGTCGTCGAGCGCCTTCACTTCATCGGCGGAAAGACGCAGGCCCAGCTTGGACCGTCGCCAGACAATGTCCTCGGCGGTGCGCGCGAACTCATGCGCGATCAGGTAGCGGACTTCACGTTCCGTCAGCGTGTCGCCGAACACTTGTCCGAGGTCGGCAGCGGATGACGCCCTGTCGAGAACCTTGCTGGCCCGCGTACCATAGGCGTGCGCAAGACGAAGCGCGAGAGCACGCGACAGGAACGAATTGTCGCGGACCAGTTCATCCGCCAATGCCGGGATCGCGGACACGTCGAGATCGCCACCGGGCAACGGTGTGGTGCCGGTCCAGCCCGCCGGCTTGGCTTTTCCCGGCAGATATTGTTCCAGCCGTTCCAGTACCTCTTCGGACAAGCGGCGATAGGTCGTGATCTTGCCGCCGAAGATCGACAGCAGCGGCAGCCCGCCCGGCGCATCGTATTCGAACACGTAATCCCGCGTGGCCGCCCTGGCTTCGCTGGCGCCGTCATCATACAGCGGACGCACGCCGGCATAGGCCCACACCACGTCTTCGGGCTTCACGGACCTGGCGAGATAATCGTTCACCGACTGGCACAAATAGGCGATTTCCTCCGCCGAGGCTTTCACCTTGGACGGATCGCCGTCGTAATCGCGATCGGTGGTGCCGATCAGGGTAAAATCGTTCTGGAACGGAATGACAAAGACCACGCGGCCGTCGGCATTCTGGAACGTGTAGGCACGATCATGGTCGTAAAGCCGCGGCACCACGATGTGCGAACCCTGCACCAGACGCACCTTGGCCTTGGCGTTGATGCCGGCGCGCCTGTTCAGCACGTCCTCGACCCACGGGCCGCCCGCGTTGACCAGCGCACGCGCCTGGATGCTGCTTTTCGCACCGGTGACGGTGTCCTCGAGCAGAACCTGCCAGCAATCGCCCTGACGCTTCGCCTCGACGGCGCGGGTCCGCGTGCGGATCACCGCACCGCGATCCGCCGCATCGCGTGCGTTGAGGACCACGAGGCGCGCGTCGTCAACGAAACAGTCCGAGTATTCGAACCCCTTGGTGAAGCGGCCCGGCGCCAGCGGCTGGCCGACCGGATCGCGGCTCAGGTCAACCGTGCGCGTGGCCGGAAGCAGTCGCCGCCCGCCGAGATAATCGTACATGAAAAGGCCGAGCCGCAGCAGCCAGGCCGGACGCAGCCCCGCATGATGTGGCAACACGAAGCGCAGCGGACGGATGATGTGCGGAGCAATCTGCCAGAGCACTTCCCGCTCCAGCAGCGCTTCGCGAACGAGACGGAACTCGTAATATTCGAGATAGCGCAGACCGCCGTGAATCAGCTTGCTCGACCACGACGAGGTGCCGCTGGCGAGATCATTCATTTCGCAAAGGAACACGGAATTTCCGCGGCCCACGGCATCGCGGGCAATGCCGCAGCCGTTGATCCCGCCGCCAATGATTGCGAGGTCGAAAACCTGTCCCACCGCGTCTCCCCGGCGCTCGCCATTTTCGCTTATAGCGATTTCGCTTTCGATTATGATTAAATCACAACCATAAACGAAAGCAAGCGACGTGATGATTTTGTGGACAGCCGCCTTCGACGGATGAAAAAAGAGACATCAAATCAAATAATTAGGATGTTGATAGCGGAAACCGCTGGCCTGGAGTCGTCACGCGACGCGGTCAACCTGAAAGTCCGATGCGTGCCTCTCGCGAGAGGCGAACCGTCAGGCGACGTCCGCGGACTTGTCCGGCATCGCGGCGATCACGTCGATGCCTCGGCTGTTGCAGATGGCCTGAAGCCCGGCCGGCAACAGCAGGTCGGTCACGAACGTATGGATCTGGCTCAGATGCGCGATCCGCACCGGCGCGTTGCGGCTTAACTTGGTGCTGTCGGCCACCAGCATCACGCTGCGGGCATTGGCGATGATGGCCTGCGCGGCCTGCACTTCGCGATAATCGAAGTCGAGCAAAGCGCCCTCCTCGTCGATCGCGGATGCGCCGATGATGGCGTAGTCGACCTTGAACTGTGTGATCAGATTGTTCGCGGTCGAGCCGATCACCGCACCGTCCGCGCGCCGCACCGTGCCGCCGGCCACGATCACCTCGATGCGCGGATGGCGGTACAGCAGCATTGCCACGTTCAGATTGTTGGTGATGACCAGAAGGTCCTCATGCGTCGCCGTCAGCGCGCTCGCTACTTCTTCCGTCGTGGTGCCGATATTGATGAACAAAGAGCAGCCGTTGGGAATTTGCGCCGCCGCCGCGATGCCGATGGCCTTCTTTTCTTCCGCCGCGACGAACCGGCGGGCTTCGTAAGCGAGGTTTTCCACGCCCGAGGCGATGATCGCGCCGCCGTGAACCCGCGTCATCGAGCGGCGGTCGCACAGATCGTTCAGGTCCTTGCGGATGGTCTGCGCCGAGACTTCAAAGCGCCGCGCCAGATCCTCCACCGTCACCCGCCCGGAGGCGCGCGCGATGTTCAGAATGTCGGACTGGCGGTTGGAAAGCTCGGTCATTCAGCACCTTAACCCGTATGAGCCAATGGTGATGATGTTCCAGCTTCCGGTCAACTCGGGATTTGAGGAATGGTTTATGCCATCGCGGGGACGAGTGAGCGTCACTCGTTGTTTGCAGCAGAGCCGTGTTCTTTAACCGTGGCGGCAGGTGGTTTTCAGGACTAAGGTGAGCCCCGTACAAGGCATTGCGACGCAAGTATCGACGAGCGCACAATGGTGATGGATCATGAACGCAATCGCGTTATCGGGCATCACGTTTGTATGCATCGCAGGCGGCGTTTTGCTCGGTATGCTCCTTCGCAACACGTTGCCGGAAAATCATCTGAGCACAGATGCAAAGGATGTGGTCAGGCTGGGCACGGGTCTGATCGGGACAATAGCCGCGCTTGTCCTTGGCCTGCTTGTCGGCTCGGCGAAAAATTCCTACGACACTCAAACTAATCAAGTCAGGCAGATGACCGCCAGCATCGTTCTGCTCGATCATCTCTTGACCCAGTACGGGCCGGAGGCAGACGCGACCCGCAATTTGTTGCGGCGTGGCGTCGTCGTTCTGGCCGATCGACTGTGGCGTGAGAACCGCTCCGATTCCACCAAGGCAACACCCTTCGAGGCGAGCGCCGCAAGTGAAGCGTTCTACGCAAAGCTCCAGGAGCTTTCGCCAAAGGACGATTCCCAACGCTCCCTTCAATCCAGGGCGATCCAGCTCAGCACCGATGTTGCGCAAACACGCCTGCTCCTGTTTGCGCAGACGGAAAACTCGATCCCGATGCCTTTCCTGGTGGTTCTGATTTTCTGGCTCACCATCATCTTCATGAGCTTCAGCCTGTTTGCCCAACCAAATCCTATCGTTGTCGGCTCCTTGACTATCTTTGCGCTCTCGGCCGCCGGGGCGATTTATCTGATCCTGGAGCTGAGCCAGCCGTTTGCAGGGTTGATGCAAATCTCCAGCGCGCCATTGCGCAACGCCCTGACGCCTCTCGGCCGCTAGCTTTTTCGACCGCGCGTGTGGGGGCGCCATGACCGCCGCGCACTTGCTCTTCGTGCCGATGCCGACTGCGGATGCCGCCGCGATGCAGCATGACGTTCAAACATGAGGCACTCAAAATCAGCAAGTCCCGGCCCGCCTGTGGTAACGGTTTACGGCACTGACTATTGCGACATCGACTGACGGATGTGATGCAGCTCGAAATGGCCAGCATATATAAACCGATCAATTTGCATTTTAGGAGAGTTATCAACCCAGCCGCGAAAGAGAGTCGAACATGAAACGAGTTCTCGCAAATATGGTGCTGCCTATCGCGCTTGCTTTTAGCAGCGTAGCATCAGCACAGACGACGCCCGCGAAACCCAACATTGTTGTCATCATGGGCGATGACGTTGGTGTGTGGAACATCAGCGCTTACCATCGCGGGATGATGGGCGGAAGCACACCCAACATCGATCGCATCGCCAAGGAAGGCGCGCTGTTCACCGACTACTACGCCCAGCAATCCTGTACCGCGGGGCGAGCCGCTTTCATCCTGGGACAAACGCCTTTCCGCACCGGCCTGCTGAAGGTCGGCATGCCTGCTGCCAAGCAAGGCATCCAGGACAAGGACCCGACCATCGCCGAACTCCTCAAGCCGTACGGCTATGCAACGGCGCAGATCGGCAAGAACCATCTTGGCGACCGCAATGAATACCTTCCCACGGTGCACGGCTTCGACGAGTTCTACGGCATTCTCTACCATCTCAACGCCATGGAGGAGCCCTACGATCCCCAGTATCCGAAGTCTCCGCAATTCCTCGCCAATTTTGGTCCACGCAACATCGTAGAAACCAAAGCGACGATGGTGGACGATCCAACCACCGATCCGCGCTGGGGCAGAGTCGGCAAACAGACGATCGCGGACGGCGGTCCCCTCCCGCCGCATCCGAACATGGACCCCAAGGCCAAGTTCTGCATGGAAGATGTCGATGATGAACTGGTCCGGCGCTCCGTCGATTTCATCGACCGCTCTGCCAAGGCCAACAAGCCGTTCTTCCTGTGGCACAACACGACACGCACCCATGTGTGGACACATCTTGGGCCGAAGTGGAAAGACAAGAGTGGCTACGGTTTGTATGCCGATGCGATCATGGAGCTCGACGCAGCGGTCGGAAGCATACTCAAGAAGATCGACGACGCCGGTATTGCCAATAACACCATCGTGATCTTCACCAGCGATAACGGCGCCGAGACCTTTTCCTGGCCTGATGGCGGCAACTCACCCTTCCGCGGAGAAAAGGGAACGACTTACGAAGGAGGATTCCGTGTGCCCATGGTCGCGAAGTGGCCTGGGACGATCAAGCCGGGTCGGATCGTCAACGACATCATCGCTGTCGAAGATTTCTTGCCAACCTTGCTGGCTGCGGCGGGCGAACCCGATGTAAAGGGCAAACTCCTGAACGGCATGAAGGTCGGTGACAAAACCTTCAAGACACATCTTGACGGTTACAACTTCCAGCCGTTCCTGAAAGGCGACGTCGCTGAAGGACCGCGGAAGGAATTCTTCTACTTCACGGACAATGGCGATCTGACTGCCATTCGATACAACGACTGGAAACTGAGCTTCAAGACCATCAAGGGCAACCTGTTCACGGGGACGGAGGAATCGACCAATGCTCCTCTCGTTACCAACCTGCGGCAGGATCCATGGGAGCGCTATCAGAGTGAATCGATGCTGTACGGCCGCTGGTGGGGCGAAAAGCTTTGGACAATGGTGCCCGCAGTCACGCTCGTCGGTGGGTTCCTTCAGACGTTCAAGGAGTATCCGCCGAGCCAGGTAGGTGGATCGTTGAGCATCGAGAAAGCGCTTCAGATGGTCGAGCGGGGAGCCAGCGGCGCCGGCAAATAGTGTCGCGTTCGTTGAGAAAGACCGCGCGACGTTCAATGCGTCGCGCGGATAGAATTTTGACTGCTGTCACACCACCATCTTGCGATGCCGGATCGGCGCGCCGAAGGTCAGGCTCGCCGCCGCATCGATGATGGTATTGGTGTCGAGACCATAGTGCCCGTAGAGATCATTGATGGTGCCGGTCTGGCCGAATTTCTCGACGCCGAGCGCTTCGACGCGATGGCCATGGACGCTGCCGAGCCATGCCAGCGTCGCCGGATGTCCGTCGATCACCGTGATGAGCCCGCAATCGCGCGCCAGCGGCGCAAGCAACCGCTCGATGTGGCTCGACTCGCGTGGGCCGCCCGCGCGACGCTGTTTACGCGACGCCGTCCAGCCCGCAAGCAGACGGTCGGCGGATGTAATCGCGAGAAGACCGATGTCCCGGCGCGACTCGCCGAGCAGCCCCGTTGCCTCGATGGCTTCCGGGGCGACGGCGCCGGTGTAAGCAATCACCAGTTCAGCGTTCGGACCCGGCCTGCGCAGCCAGTACGCCCCGGCCGCGATGTCGCCTTCAAGTTCGGGCGTCATCACACGCTGCGGCTGCTCCAGCGTCCGCGTCGATAGTCGCAGATAGACCGATCCGCCGTCGTCATCGCGCTGCATATGATCGAAGCCCCAGCGCATGATCACCGCCAGTTCGTCAACGAAC
>JAUSAX010000076.1 GCA_030652315.1 Afipia sp.
GATCCGATCAGTTCCGGGATCATGAAGTTCAGATCGGCATAGCCCTGTCCGTGGCCGTGAGTGCGCATGTTGACCGGCATGCCGTCGATCGAGACCGCCAGATCCGTTCCGTGATCCAGATTGAAGCCGCGCAGAAAATACTGATTGGCTTTGCCGTCGCCGCTGTGCTGCGTGACGATGAGACCAGGCACGACTTCGAGCGCCTCGGCTGGCCGCGAAAACGGCCGCGCGTTGACGTCTTCGCCGGTGAAATTCTGTTCGCTGGCGGACGCGACCGGCGCGTCCGATGCCGTGTCAGGGGTTGCCACCACGGGCATCACGCGGGATGCCGTTCGACGCGCCTGTTGAACACGGGGCGCCACCACGTCGACAGTCGGCAATGGCGTCGATGCGGCCGGCGTATCGGCGTTTTGCGCAACCGCGTCCTGCGGCGCGGCGATCAATCCTGCAAGCGCGATCCCGATCGCTACCGATGTCCGGCGAGAGCTATGCGCGCGCGATCGCAAGCGACAGCAGTTCGCTGCCGCCTCGCGACGTCTTGAACCAAACCGTTGAATTGAAATGCCCCCGCACATCGATCTGAACCGGCAAGGCAGGCTCGCACGCGAAGTATGATATTGTCAATAATTCCTCATACCAGCGAGGAACCCGCGTCAGACCGGGTCTGAAACCATCGACCCGGGAAGGTTGGGGGCGGCGAAAAACCCGATTGCCGGAGGCGGCGCGTTACATGATGATGCACCCGCTCAAACACCAATCCGGAAACATCCGGCAAAGAAAAGCGCCGCCACAAGGTGACGCAAACAAATATATCCCGGGAGGACATGACGTGACTCTGAAATTCAGTCGGTACGCTTTACTCGCACTTCTGGCCGGTTCGTTGACCGTGGCCGGCAAGGCCCAGGCTCAAACGTGGCCGGAAAAGCCGATCACCTTCGTCGTGCCGTTCGCAGCCGGCGGCGGCACCGACGCGTTCGCGCGGCCGCTTGCCGCCCAACTCGACACGCAGCTGGGAACGCGCGTGCTGATTGAAAACCGCGCAGGTGCGGGCGGCACCGTGGGCGCATCGCAGGCCTCCAAGGCCGCGCCTGACGGTTATACCTTCTTCGTCGGCGCCGCCCATCATGCGATCGCTCCGGCGATCTATCCCAATCTCGACTACAATCTCGAACGTGATTTTGTGCCGGTGGCGCTGATCGCGCGGCCTCCCCAGGTCATCGTGGTCAATCCTGACAAGGTTGCCGCCAAGACCCTCGCCGAATTCGTCGCTTATCTGCGCGCCAATCCTGACAAGCTGAACTATGGCTCCGCCGGCGCCGGGACCACGCATCATCTGGCGGGCGAGTTGTTCAAGATCCTGACCAAGACACGCATTCAGCATGTGCCCTATCGCGGCGCGGGCCCGGCGATGGCCGATCTCGTCGCCGGTCACGTGCCGCTGGTGTTCGACGGGCTCGGCTCGTCCGCACCGCAAATTCGCGGCGGACAGTTGCGTGCGCTTGCGGTCGCGGCGCCAAAACGGGTACCGGCGTTCCCCGATGTGCCCACAGCTGCGGAAGCTGGCGTGCCGGGCTACGAGGTATCGACCTGGTATGGCGTCTTCGCACCCAAGAACACGCCACCGGCGATCGTCGAACGCATGACCAAGGAACTTCAGAAGGCCATGCAGACGGCGACGATCAAGGATGCATGGGAGCGCAACGGCACCGACGTTCCCGATGTCACGGGCGCTGCGTTCGGCACGATGGTGGCTGCGGAAACCGTGCGTTGGCAGAAAGTCGTGACCGAGGCAGGCGTGAAGCTGGACTGACCTGCGCGAGGCGGGCGTTCACACGAGACATAAGCGGCCGGCAAGTCCAGCGTGATGCTGGACTGCCGGCCGCTACAATTAGAGATGAGACAATTGCGGATGAACGACCTTCCGAGGCGGATGGCGATCCCGGGAGGACTCGAACGTGCCGACCCGGGATTTCCGGCTATTTGACGAGCGGGCAGCCACCTTCGTTGAGGGGGCGGAAAGCCTCCGCTGGCGGGATGGTGGCGACCACCTTGTAATAGTCAAAAGGCTTCTTGGACTCTTCCGGCTTTTTGACCTCGACCAACAGCATGCGGTGGACCGCACGGCCATCAACCCGGATGGTGGTTTCGCCAAACAGCGGGTCATTGATCGGCCCGGCGTCGCGCATCGCCTTGACGACCGCGGCCCCATCCTTTGCGCTGCCGGTTGCCTTGACGGCGGCGAGATAGGCAAGCGTCGCCGAATAGGCTCCGGCTTGGGTCATCGACGGATACTTGCCGCCGTTGCGTGCGGCAAACCGCTCACCGAAGGCACGCGTCTTCTCGTCGAGGTCCCAATAGAACGCCGTGGTCAGAAGAAGTCCCTGCGCCGACTTCAAGCCAAGCGTGTGAATGTCGGAAATGAAGAGCAGCATGCCCGCAAGCTTCTGCCCGCCCTGCAACAAACCGAACTCGGCCGCCGTCTTGATCGAGTTGACGGTGTCGCCGCCGCCGTTGGCAAGACCGATAATCTGGGCTTTCGACGCCTGGGCCTGCAGGATGAAGGATGAGAAATCCTTGGTGTCGAGCGGATGACGAACCGATCCAAGCACCGTGCCGCCATTCGCCTTCACCACGCCCGACGCATCGCGCTCAAGCGCCTGTCCGAAGGCATAGTCGGCGACCAGGAAAAACCAGCTCTTGCCGCCGTTCTTGGTGATCGCAGCGCCGGTCCCGTGCGAAAGGGCCCAGGTGTCGTACGTCCAATGCACCGTGTTGGGCGTGCACGCCTTGCCGGACAGATCCGAACTGGCCGACGCAGTAAACAGCGCCACCTTGTTCTTCTCCTTGACGAGAGAACCGACTGCGAGCGAGATCGCACTTGTCGGCAGATCGACAAGAACATCGACACCTTCAGTATCAAACCACTTGCGTGCCAGCCCGGTCGCAATATCCGGCTTGTTCTGGGTATCCGCCGATATGACGTCGACCTTCAATCCATTGGCGGCCGGCTTGAAGTCTTCGATTGCCATGCGAACAGCATCGACAGCTCCCTGGCCGCCGATATCGGAATAGAGTCCCGACATGTCGGCAAGCACACCGACCTTCACCGGTGTTTCGGCCCACGCTGCCGTGGTCGCCATTATCGCAAACGGCACAACTCGCAAACAAAAGCGTAACATTTCATCTCCCAAACGTTTTTTCTAACCAACGCCTCTTCGTGCATTGGCTGGTTCTCGTAACGCAGATGGAACACGATGTCTTCAGCGAAAATCCACCATCGACGGCCCGTCGATTTCGCATGTCGAAACTAACGTCGTCAGCGACGTTCGCGCGACAGGCATGGCGCGTCGCATTCTGCCGTGCGAAACGGCTCGCGGCACAGTCCGGTCGTTGTAGATTTTGAAACTGGCAATTCCGGGAAGACTCGAACTTCCGACCTGCGGTTTAGGAAACGGATTTCAGCTCCATAATTTAAATCACTTAAGTTCGTCGCGTTGCAAATGTATTGCATCGACGGGCCACGACCGACTTCCAGTCGCTAGTTCGCCCCGGTCCACGAATGACCGCTTTGCGCCAATAGCCGACATGATAAGGAGGCCGCCACCCAAGGGGGCTTTTGCGTCCGCGCTGGCAGCTATTCACGAAGCATGCATTCGTTCTGAGGGGCTCCGTCGGAGCAATTAGTCGTTCGACTACAGTCTGACGCACGTGATGCACGCAGGGTATTCGGATGTCAGACCAACACCTAGCCGGCGGTCAAACCGATTATCGTGACCGGCTGCATGGCTCGCTCCTCTGAATAACGGGAGCTTTAACAGCGTCCACATCCGTGGCACCCACGTGTCGATGGAGGAAGCATCAACAGCGAACGTCGTCGCCTCATTCGATACGTCGTCAGCAGCCGCGACAGTTAACGCCATTCGATTCCGAATACATCAACAGGCTGCAGGAAGCCTTTGAGATGGCAAGGACCAATGTTTGTGACATGCAAGCGATCCTGGACGCGATCCTGGACGGCACTTGATACAAGAATGGCATCGGGCTCAGCCAACTGACACAAACGAGCAGCCAGTTGAACGGTCGCACCAAAAAGGTCGTTGCTGTCCGCAATCGGTTCTCCGACGTCAATACCAATTCGCACTCGAAGCTTCTCCTTGCTTGCCAGGTTGAAGGCTTCAAACGCTTGCTGGATGGCGCGGGCGCATTGCACGGAGGCGGCCGCGTCGGCGAAGGATGCCATGATGCCGTCGCCAGTGTGCTTGACCACATGCCCACCCTTGTCCTTCAATGCGCGGCGAACCAGCGCGTCATGTGCCCGAACCATCTCTACAGATCGGGCATCCCCAAGACGCTCTGTCATGCTGGTAGAGCCGACGATGTCGGTGAACATAATGGCCCGCAGGGCCGAGTCGATTGTGACGTTGTTTTCCTCGCCGCTCGGTTCCGGATCAGACACCCTCCCCAGAAACGCCTGGACAGCTGAGAGGTCTACTTCGATCACGTCTTTCGCCACTTCACCGTGAGCTTCGTCATGAACCCGCATCGCAGTTTGGATATCCGGTGCGTCAATGAGACAAAAGCCCGTACCGCGCGTTTCATCAAACCAATACGTCAAGAAACGAACGCCGTATTTATCTTGCACTTCGAGGTCTTTTCGATGGGCCTCAGCGATATCGGAAGCTGTCAGGCCTGAGAGATCGTGTCGATCGAGGAAAATTGGCATTGGCGTTACTCCACCGGTTCCTTCAGACGGAATCGATTGAATCTGCATCAAGCATGGTGTTTCGCCGAAATCGCCTTTTAACGTAACAGCTTGGTCAGGCTTTGGAAGTGCAGGAAGCTCGAGCCGGGACAATTCCTGCGCCCTGATGTCTGCTTTGGGTCATGAGCGGACATCGGCGATCGTCCGCTTCGCGCCAGAAACCGACATTCGCGCATAGAACGCTGACTTACTGGCTTGCCGTAATACCGCCATCGACATACAGCACCTGTCCCGTCACAAAACCCGACGCCGGAGCTGCAAAGAAGATCACTGGGCCAACAATGTCCTTCGGATCAGCGATGCGCCCCAGCGGAATGCGCGCTTCCAGTTGCTTGCGAAACTCCGGATTTTCCATCACGTGACGGATCATCTCCGTGTAGACAAAGGTCGGTGCAACGCCGTTGACCGTAATGTTATGCGGCGCAAGCTCCATCGCATGCTGCTTGACGAGCATCACCAGTCCGCCACGCGTCGCGCAGTAGGCTGAGTATCCCCTGTTACGCAGCCCCAATTGTGAACGTACCGACAGCAGATGGATTTGCCGTCCACCGTTGCCTGCCGCAATCTGGCGCCTGGCTACCGCCTGAGCAATGAACATCGCGGCCTTGAGGCTGCTCTCATACACCAGATCGAAAGCGTCTTCCGTAACTTCCAGTATCGGTTGTTCGATCTGAATCCCGACGCAGTTCACGAGGATATCGATGCTGCCGAAATGCGCTGCGACTTCGGCAACGGCGCGCTCGATCATCGAAATGTCGGCAACGTCCATATCAACCGCGACAGCGCGATGACCCGCTTTTGCAAGGGCCTCCGAAAGGAGGTCGGCCTTGGCACGATCGCGGCCGCCGATTGCGACGGCCGCCCCCTGCGTCGCCAGCCCCCAGGCAATCGCTTCGCCCAGTCCGCCCGCACCGCCAGGAATAAAGGCCACTTGCCCGGAAAGCTCGAACAGACTCGCCAGATCGTGCTTGGCATCGATCTTGGGTGTGATCCGGCCCGAAGCATCCGCTGCGTCAGTCAAATTGGAGGCCTCCATTGAGATCGAGAATCTCACCGGTGATGAAGCCAGCGAGTGGTGACACAAAAAATGCGACGCAGTGGGCGAATTCCTCCGGCTCGCAAAAACGCCCTACTGGAATCTGCGCGATCAGCGCCTCACGCTGGGCTTCAGTGAGTTGCTCCGTCACCATCGGCGTCTTCACATAAGCGGGCGCGATGCCGTTGACTGTGATTCCAAATGCAGCGAACTCGCGCGCAAGCGAAAAAGTCAGCGCCTGCAATGCGCCCTTCGAAACAGTATAGGCGGTGCCAGCCGTCAGCCCGCCGGATTTCATCGCATACGAACAGGTATTGACGATGCGGCCAAACCGTCGGGCCTTCATGCCGGGCAAGACAGCGCGGCTGAGATGAAACGCACCATCCAGATTGATGCCAAGCACGCGATGCCATTCCTCGGGCGTCGTCTCGGCGATCTTGTTGTTCGACAGGATGCCCGCATTGTTGACCAGAATATCCACCGCACCGAGCGCGCGTTCGGTCGCCGCGACAGCTTGTGCAGCCCCCTCCGCCGTCGAAAGATCGGCCGTTACGGGCACCGCCATATCGCCGATTTGTTTCGCGAGAGCCGAGACGCGTTCCGCCGCGATGTCCACGAGTGCAACCCGATGGCCATCTGCCGCAAGCCGAACCGCTGTTGCCGCCCCCATCGTTCCTGCGGCCCCGGTCACCAGGGCAACGCGGCCACTCGCATTCACGGCGTTCATACTCGCATGCTCACAATAGTGTCTCCGCTTTCGCCAGCATATCGCCCCCGAGATAGGTCCTCACGGCCGGCTCCGCGATCAGGCTCGCATAATCAGGGCTACGGCTGACACGCCCACCGGTGACCGTCAGGAATTCCTCGGCGATTTCCTTCAATATCTCGAAGTGATAGATCGTGGTCGGATGCACCGACATGAATACCAGTCGCCCCTCAGCCCGCAGCTTGCGGAAGAATTCAAGCATGAAACCGATATAGCCGTCCTGCGTGTTGAACTGCGGCTCGTCGAAAAGATGCACCATCGGGGTATCGCTGCCAGCGGATTGCATCAGAGCGGACGGCTTGAATGTCGTGAAGCGGCGCACCTGATATGACTGATGGTAGTGGATCGCCAGCCGGTCGCGCTCGTTCGGTTTCACATGCTGAATATTACGCCCGGCCACCATGATCCGGCCTTCGGTTGGCGTGTTGCTCCCCGTGATCATCTCGAACAGCGTGGTCTTGCCGGCGCCATTCGGCCCAATCACACCAACAATCCGAGGCTTCGCAAATTCAAGATCGGCCGAGAGCGAAAACGTCTGACGCCGGTTGATCAAACCGCGCGTATAGGTCTTGCGGACGTTTTCAACGACAAGAAGCGGTGCACCTGATGACGCCATTGTCATTCTCCAAGCAATTGGCGGCGCAACGCCTTGTCGTCACGTAGGGCGGCGGCGGAGCCAGCCCAGGCGACCCGGCCGTTGTCGAGAACAATGACACGGTCGGCGACCGACAACGCTACATCGGCATTCTGCTCGACGATGATGGAGGCAATGCCTTCATCCCTGAGCCTGCCGATGGTGGCCAGCACATCGAGCACAATCTTCGGTGCAAGTCCCTGACTCGGTTCATCGAACAGCACGAGGCCGGGCGAACCAAGCAGCGCGCGGGAGATTGCGACCATCTGCATCTCGCCGCCGGACAGCGTTTCCGCCTCCCGGTCCATCAAATACTCCAGCGCCGAAAAGATACCGCTGACATCCTTGACCGACCATGGGCGAAAGCGCGTGCGCTTTTCCGCGATCGACAGATTCCGGGCCACCGTCAGCGTTGGACAGAGGCGGCGGTCATCTGGCACCCAGCTGACCCCGAGTCGCGCGATCTCATGGGTCGGCTTACGCGTGACGTCGATGCCCTCGAACCGGACGCGTCCACGCTTGGCCTGATTGAGTCCGAGAATAGCACGCAGCGTCGTAGTCTTTCCCGCACCGTTGGGACCGAGCAATGCCAGCACCTCACCGGGCTCGACATTCAGCGATACCCCGAACAGCGCCTGGGTTTCGCCGTAGAAGACATCAATACCGGACACATCAAGGATCATTGCAGTTTTCCGAGATTGGACCGTCGCACCCACGGATCGGATTTCAGTTCCTCGGGAGAGCCTTGCGCGATGATCTGTCCCCACTGGATGACCGAGATACGATCCGCCAACGAAAACAGCAGGTCGAGATCGTGTTCGATGGCGACGATGGTGACCTTGCGCTTCAACTCGCCCAACAGGATTTTCAGCCGCGCCCGTCCGCTTGCACCGAGACCTGATGTGGGTTCATCGAGAAAGAGAACGCGCGGCCGCGTGGCCAGCGCCACGGCAATTTCCAGCGCGCGGCGGTCGCCATAAGACAGGTCTTTGGCTGAGATACTTGCCTTCGCAGCGAGACCGACATTCTCCAGAATCTGATCGGCTTGCTCAAACAGAAAACGGTCGCGTGCGACGGCATGGCCCGCGTGGGAAGCCATCTCGCGCATCTCGGGCAGAGCCTGAATCACATTGTCGCGCGCCGAATACTCGTCGAACAGCGTCATGATCTGGAACGAGCGCGCAATGCCCTTGCGGACGATCCTTTCAGGCGCGAGGCCGGTAATGTCCTCGCCGTTGAAGACGATGCGGCCCCGGTTCGGCCGGAAGCGTCCGGTCAGCACGTTAAAGCAGGTCGTTTTACCGGCTCCGTTCGGCCCAATGATGCCGGCGAACATCCCCTCCTCGACCGAAAGATCGATACGCTCCAGAACGACGCGGCGACCGAAACGCATGTGCAGGCCAGTGGCTTCGAACAACGCCATGCTAACCTCCGGACTCTTTGACGGGATTGACGACAGGGGCCGTCCCACGGCGGCGCGCCCACCACGCCTTGAGATCGATCGCAACTCCGGCGATGCCCTCGGGCTTGAACAGTACGATCAGCACGAAGAACATCCCGAACCAGAACATCCAGGCTGTCGTGTACGCGCCGACAATATCGCGGGTCAGAAGATAGGCTGCGGCGCCAACCACCGGCCCCCAGAAGCTGACGAGGCCGCCGCCGATCAGCGTCATCATCACGATGTAGCCTGAGTGATGGAGGCTCATGACGTCCGGGAAAGCGGAGGTCTGCGCCATCGCGAACAGGCCGCCTGCGAAGCCGGAGATTGCCGCTGATAGCGTGAAGACGGCGACCTTGAAGCGCCACACGTCGTAGCCGACGAACGTCGCGCGGGTTTCATTCTGCTTAATGGCCTGGAGAGTCCGTCCAAACGGGGAGTTCACCAGCCGCCAAAGTATAACGACGACCACGGCAAAGCACGCCAGCACAAAGTAATAGAATGCGCCGTTCGACGTGAGATCGAATCGGGCCACCCCGATGTCGGCTGGCATCCGCGCGATTTTCAGAAGACCGTCTTCGCCGCCGGTGATCGTATGCGCCTTCACGGCGATGAACCAGAACACCTGACCGAATGCGATCGTCATCAGCGCATAATAGATGCCGCGACGGTGCGAGATGAATAACGAAACCAGCGCGCCGACGATCATCGATGCAACCAGCGCCACAACAAGACAGACCCAAAGGTTTGTCGATATGTTGAACTGCGTCAGCCCGAAGGCATAGGCACCGACACCGAAATATGCGCCGTGACCGAATGACGGCAGCCCGGTGTATCCAAGCAACAGGTTGAAACCGAGCGCATATATCGACCAGATCAGGATTTCGACGCCGAGATAGGGATAAAGCCCGATGCGCTCGATCCAGAGCGGGACTGTCGCCAGGAACACCAGCGTGACGATCATCGCGGGCGTGACCAGCTTCGGCGACGCGTGCGGATTTGGCAGCACGTCAGACCTCCAACACGCTTTTCTTGCCGAACAGCCCGCGCGCACGAACCGTCGTGACCGCGATCAGCAAGAGATACATCGACAATAGCGACCACTCCGAGGCGTATGCGCCGGTCAGACCGACAAGCGCGCCGACCAGAAGCGATGCGATCACGGCGCCCCAGAAGCTGCCTATCCCACCGAGCACGATCACCAGGAACGCCGGGATGACGGCATCAACACCCATATGCGGGCGGATACCCCAGATCGGCGCGAGGATGACGCCGGCGAGCGCGGCAAGCGACGTCCCGAACGCAAACACGATCAGCCGCAGGCGCGACAGATTGATGCCAAGCGCCCTCACCATTTCGTTGTCGTGCGCGCCGGCCTTGATGATCGCGCCATAGGGCGTTTTCTCGATCACCAGCCACACGATGCCGATCGCGACAGCCGCAAAGCCCGCAGCGTAAAAGCGATAGGTCGACCAGATCAGATCCTGAAAGATGAACCCGCCGCTGATGCTGCTCGGCACCTGCAAAACGTAGTCGCGCGTTCCCCAGACGCCGCGAATGCCCTCCTCGATCACCATCGCGATTCCGAAAGTGAGAAGAAGGCCGAACAGCGGATCCTTGGCGTAAGTCCGCCGCATCAGAAACTCGACGCCGATGCCGACAACCGCAACCACAAGCGGAGCTATCAGCAGCGCCGCGACATAACGCCATGCCAGCGGCATCGACTTGAAGAAGTCGCCAAAGAAGGGAGACAGCGCCGTCTCGCCGCCGACAATGACGATGGCGATATACGCCCCAAGCGCGAACAGCGAGCCGTGAGCAAGGTTGATCTGCTCCATCAACCCCACGATCAGCATGAAGCCGAGGGCGATAAGCGCAAACAGCAAGCCAAGCGTAATGCCGTTCAGGACGTGCGGTAACAGGTCAATCATCGTGAAATCCGGTCAAGAAGCGCCGGAGCCACGGGGCTCCGGCGGATGCGCTTAAAGCTCGAACGTCGGAACCTGCTCGTATGGTACGAGCTTGCATTTTCCAGCCGCCGCATCGTCGACTGCATCTTTCGGCTCCGCCCACGCCACCATCTCATAGTAATCGGTGGTGTCCGCCGGCTTCATGTTGCGGCGGGCGAGATAGATCGTCTGCTGCATCTGATGGGTGACCGGATCCATATACGCGTCGTAGTGCTGCATGCGGTCCGCGGCCGAGACCTTGATGTTCTCGAGCTGCTTGATGACGGCGATGTTGTTGGTCGTGCCCGCCCGCTCGATGGCGCGCAGCAATTCCCGCGTGGCCATGTAACCGTTATAGGACACATTACCAGGTACCGGGATCGGCCCGTCCTTGTAAGCCGCCTGCCATTTCTTCACGAATTCGGCCACGCCCGGCAGCGGCAGCTTGTGATACCAGGTGGTGCCGAACACGCCGAACAGGCTTTCCGGCGCGCCCCAGATGTCCGGCCAGTCCTGCTGATTGTTGATCCATGCTGGCTTGCCGTCGAGCTTGAGTTGCGCAACCTGCGTGCGCAACGCCTTGAGGTCGTCACCGCCGATGGCGGTCGCTACCACGTCGGGCTTCGCCTGCTGAATCTTCAGCAAATAGGATGTGAAGTCTCGGGTGTTCTGCGGCACCAGCAGGTTGTCCATGATCTTGCCGCCGCTGGCTTCAACCAAGCCCTTGGTCGCGTTCGCCGTGGTGTGACCCCACACGTAATCGTTGGTCAGAAGCAGCCAATTCTTGCCGACAGACTGGATCGCGGCCTTGACGGTCGCCTTCGAGAAGTTGGTGCCGTTGCCGTCCCAGACAAACTTGACGCGCGAGCAATTCTCGCCCGCCTCGCTCGGCGCCGACGAATTGGTGTTCATGTAAATGGTGCCGGTCTTCGCCGCGACCTGCGTGATAGCGTTGGCGACGCCTGAGTGAAGTGCGCCAATCAGGAAGCCGCATTCGTCGCGCGTGATAAATCGCTCGGCGACGCGGCTCGCGGTAGCTGGCGTCGTCTCGGTATCGGCTGTGATCCACTCGATCTTGCGGCCGATAACGCCGCCCTTGGCGTTGAATTCATCGATCGCGAGGCGAATACCGCGCAGGTCATCCTGACCACTGTTACCATACTGGCCGCTGGCGTCGCAGGTCAGGCCTAACTTGATTGGTTTTTTCTGGCCTTGCGCCAGAACCCTGACATGCTGCCATGGACCGAAGAATGTTGCGGTCCCGGCGAGCGCGGCGCTGAGTGCAGTCCCCTTCAAAAATCTACGACGTGTCGTAATGAGCTTGGTCATCGACGTGTCCTCCCTGCAATATTGAACACTCGTCCGGCTCAGCCGGCGGCGTTCGTTTTAATTTTGACGTTGTTGATCTTCTCCTGCGCGCGCACGAGCGCGCCAACCATGCTGTCACCGAATCCGAGCGCTGCGGCCTGTACGAACGTCTGATGCACGCATTCGCCGAGTTGCGCCGGCATGCCGAGATTTTCAGTGAGATGCGTGTAGTAGCGCAGATCCTTCTGGGCGAGACGCAGCAGGAACGGCAGACCGGTGTCGTCGCCTTCGAGAATGCGCGGAACAATCATCTGAAAAATGCCGCTGTTGGCGCCGCCTGCGGTGATCACCTTCTGAAATGCATTGAGATCGAGCCCGGCGCGCTGACCGGCCATCAGAGCCTCGGCGATCAATGCTGCCTGCCCCATCGCAAGAAAATTATTGACGAGCTTGGTCGTGTGACCGGCTCCCGGCCCACCGACATGGAAGATATTTTCCGCGAACGTATCGAGCGCCGGCTTGATGCGTGCGAAAATCTCGGGCTCCGCGCCAACCATCACATTGAGCTTGCCGGCCTCTGCCTCGCGCGGTGTGCGCGCCAGCGGCGCATCGACGAACGGCACTGACAGCGCTTGCAAGTCTTTGTGGATACGCGCGGTGGAGGACGGCTCACTGGTCGAACAATCGACGACAATCTGGCCTTGCTTGACCGCACCCTTCAAACCGCGCGGGCCGTAAATCACCTGCTCGACTTGCGGAGAGCCTGGAACGCATAGAAAGATAACGTCCGCGGCTGCCGCGACCTCATCGGGATGCTTGCCTTCGCGCGCTCCGCGCGAAACCAGATCGTCGATCGGCGCACGATTGCTGTTGCCAAGGACGGTTGTCGAAAAACCCTTCTCGACCAAGTTCTTGGCCATCCCGTGGCCCATCATCCCGACGCCGATAAACCCGATCCGCATCTCACATCCTTGCTGCTGTTTCTTCCTGTAGAATTTTTATTCTTTCTCTTGGCAAAATAGAATACATATTCTATTGAAGCTGTAAAGTCGGATTTTGCGGACGCTCCAATGATGCCCTCTATCAAGTCGTATGAAGACCTTCGCCGCGAGATCGCGCGGCGCCATGCCGATCTGTCGGACCGGCTGCAGCGGATCGCCAAGTATGCCGTCGATCATCCGGATGACATCGCGCTGAACACCGTCTCCACGCTGGCGTCCGAGATTGGCGTGCAGCCTTCGAGCATTGTCCGTTTTGCAAATGCATTCGGCTTTGGTGGCTTCTCAGAGATGCAGCAAATTTTCCGCTCCCGCCTCGTTGCTGATGCCAGCAGCGGTTATCGCGCGCGCATCACGAAAGTACGTGGAGAAAAATCCGTTCCTGGCAGTTCCAACGATCCAGTTGCCGTGCTGACACGCGAAGTCGATGCAGACATCGCTTCGCTGCAGGAAATGGGGCAGTCCGCTGACCGGCAGTTGCTGAAGCGCGCAATCACACTGATGTCCAATGCCAGTACGATCTATATTGTAGCGCAGGGACGGTCGTTTCCGGTTGCCTTCTATCTGTCCTACGCGCTGGGGCGCCTGGAGGTCCGATCACATCTCATCGATGGTATCGGCGGCCTCAACAAGGCAGTTGCGCAAACCGCCACGCCCGAAGATTTGCTGATCGCTATCAGCTTCCGTGACTATTCACCGGATGTCGTCGGCGTCGTGGATATTGCGAGCAAGCGCCGCGTTCCGATCATTGCAATCACCGACAGTCCTTTGAGCCCTATCGCAGCACTGGCCAAGGTGTCGTTCGAGATCCGTAGCGCAATGGAAGATCGGCCGTTTCGCTCCCTCGTTGCACCGATGGCACTGTCGCAAGCGCTTGTGGTCGCGCTTGGACATCACCTGACAAGCGAGCAGAGATCGACATGATGAAAGCTCCTGCCGGCCGCTCCCTGGACATCGTGACGCTCGGGCGAGCGGCAGTTGATCTTTATGGCGAACAGATCGGCGGCAGGCTCGAAGATATGACGAGCTTTGCCAAATATCTCGGCGGATGCCCGGCCAATATCGCGACCGGCGCATCGCGGCTGGGCATGCGCACCGGCATGATCGCCCGGGTCGGCGACGAGCATATGGGACGATTTGTGCGCGAGACGCTGGAACGTGAAGGGGTCGATGTTTCGCAGATTCGCACCGATCCGTCGCGGCTGACGGCATTGGTTATTCTCGGAATTCGGGACCGCGACACATTTCCCCTCATTTTCTATCGCGAGAACTGCGCCGACATGGCGGTTTCCGCCAGCGACGTCGATCCGACGTATGTCGCCAACGCCGCGGCGCTCGTCGTAACGGGTACGCATTTCTCCACGCCGACCGTCGATGCCGCGAGTCACGCGGCGATTGCCGCAGCGCGCGCGGCCGGCACGCGGGTTGTATTCGATATCGACTACCGTCCGGTGTTGTGGGGGCTGACCGGACGCGGCGACGGCGAGACGCGTTTCATCTCGTCGGAGCAGGTCAGCGCACATCTCCAATCCATCGTTCCGCTTTGTGATCTGGTCGTCGGCACCGAAGAGGAAATCCATATCGCCGGCGGCAGCACTGACACCGTCGCAGCGCTGCGGCGCCTGCGTTCGCTGACGAACGCTGTCCTTGTGGTCAAGCGCGGGATTCAAGGCGCAACGATCTTTGAGGCCGCAATTCCCGATCGCTTCGATGAAGCCATCGATTGCCCCGGCTTTCCCGTCGAAGTCTTCAATGTTCTGGGAGCCGGCGACGGGTTCATGGCAGGCCTGCTGACGGGATGGATTTCCGGTAAGAGCTGGTTCGAAGCGGGACGGATAGCCAATGCCTGTGGGGCGCTCGTCGTGTCACGACATGCCTGCGCACCTGCCATGCCGTCACGGATCGAACTGGACGATTTTCTCGAACGCGCCACGAAAATGGAGCAAGTCCACAAAGACCGCCGACTTCAGCGTTTGCATAGGATGACAACCGGGCGCCGTGCGAATGCGCCAGTCTTTGCCCTTGCCTTCGATCATCGTCGCCAGTTCGAAGATCTCGCGGCAGGTGCAGGCACCGGTCACGATCGCATCCGCGCGTTCAAGGATTTGATCGCAAACGCCGCAATCGGACTCAGCAAAGAGTTCGATAATTTCGGTGTTCTTGTTGATGAAAAATTCGGACGAGACGTCCTGGACCGGCTAACCGGCAGCAACACCTGGATTGGCCGGCCCGTCGAAGAACCAGGCAGCCGGCCGCTTGCGTTTGAAGGAGAACGCGACCCGGCACTCGCCCTTCGATCCTGGCCAGCCGGTCACGTGGCGAAGTGTCTCGCGATCTACGATGCCGGAGACCGGCAACCGCTGCGAGAGGCCCAGGACAACAGCCTATTGGCGCTACAGCGAGCGGCGGAAGCCAGCGGTCATGAATGGCTGTTGGAAATCGTTCCGCCTCGTGGCGTTTCGACTGAAACCAGCATCGTCGCAGCCGTCGAACATTTCTACAAAATCGGACTTATGCCGGATTGGTGGAAGCTTCCACCCTCGCCAAATCCGGGCATGTGGCGCGCTGTAGGCAATGCCATCCGTGCGAACGATCCTCATGCGCGAGGCATTCTCGTGCTTGGTCTGGATATGCCTGAAAGCGATCTCGGAATTGCGTTCGCCGGCGCAGAAAGCGAACCGCTCGTTCGGGGTTTTGCTGTCGGGCGAACGATTTTCTGGCCCGCAGCAGAGCGTTGGTTCAGGGATGAGATATCGAATGATGAAGCAATTTCGATGATCGTTGATAGTTTTCGTCGCATTAGAAATCTCTGGCCAAGCCCACTATCCGCGACCGGATGATCATTGGCCTATTCCGGTTGCACATCGACATGCGCCAATGTTCGCCTTGCGCCAATTTAGGAAGGTGGCTCTGTCCTATTCGATCACCTCATCGTCGCGGGCGATAAGCTTCAGTGGAATGATGACGCTGAGCGCCTTCGCCGCCCTAAAGTATATGAGCGCTTTTGTCAGTATGCTGACTCTCCCGCGTGCGCGCGCCTAATTGTCGAAACCGACGAACACCGTAGCTTCATCGACAGACTTTCGTTCGGACACGACCGCATTTGCCGGGAAGCTTTCATCCGGCCAGCCCAGCGCGATACTTTTCATGATGACCTGATCGTCGGCTATTCCGGCGTGCTCCCGCACCACCGGTGACTGCATGATGCCCTGGCTGTTAATCACCGCGCCCAGTCCTCGAGACCAGGCGGCATTGACCAGGGCGGTCGCCACAGCGCCGCAATCGAACGGCGTATCGTCGCTGCCGTCTAGCACGCGGTCATAGGTCACAATCACGCATACAGGCGCGTCGAATTGACGGAATCCGCGCAGTACCCAGTCCTGCCGCTTATCCTTGTCATCGCGCTCGATCCCCATTGCGGAGAACAGTTGCTTGGCGACGCCAACCTGCCTGTCGCGGTGCTGACCTGCAAAGGCCTGACCCGTACGGAACTCGCGCGACTGCGGTACGCCTGCCACCATCCGCTCAGTGTTGCCGGCGCGGATCCGATCCAGCGGTTCGCCCGTGATAATGTAGAAATTCCAGGGCTGGGTGTTCATCGACGACGGAGCGCGCATCGCCAAACCAATGATTTCCTCAATCAGCGCTTTTGGGACTGGATCAGGTCTGTAACCGCGGATGCTCCGTCGACCGAGGATAACGTCATCAAACCGCATTTGTATGGATTCCCGTATGATTCCTGAACTGGCTTGGATACTCGCGGCTTCTCGGCTTTCGCGCAAGATAGACGTGAGGTTCGGACAGCTACTGTCGCCTCAGAACTCCCGAACGGTGGTCGAGGGGCGGACTTGGCCATTTTCGCTCGCATCTGGGCAAAGTCCTCGCGTCGGTTGCTCTTGAAAGGATGGCCATCGGCCACCTCGATCACGGGCAGGTGGTGGCGGCTCTTCAACGACGCAATGTCGCAGATGGGTCAGAAGCGGATGCTCGCGAGTGACCGCTTCGCGCCAAATAATGTCGTCATGCTAATGGCTGATCATCCACGGCCGAGCGGTCGGAAAACTCTTGGCTCCGCTGCGGGTCTTCGTCACCAGCCGCGACGGCTTGGTCGAACAGCAGCCGCAGCCCGGCTTATGCGACGCCTTGTACTCGCCGAGCGTTTTCGGCGCATTGGCGCTGCGCTCGTTGATGGCATGTGATTTTCGCTTCTCCGCCGGCATGCACGAGAAACGCGGCGCGGTGAGAATGACCCGCGGCGCCCGGGCAGCGCAATGCGGACAATCCTGCGGCTCGTCGCATTCGGCCATCGGCCGCATATCGGTGAATGGTCCGCAATCGTTGCAAAGATATTCGTAAACCGGCACAGCCGTCTCCCTCGGTTTGTCCTGTTGTCTTGTGCTCGACGCGCGAAGGCAGAGGCGGCAGAGTACGCACCGCCTCCGCGCTTCTTCGCGGGGATTATTTGTCCTGCGACAGCGGCATATCGATGCCGCCCTTAATGTGTTTGATTGGGCCTGCCGACGACGGCATGATGTCGAAGTCGAAGATTTCCGTCGGCAGCCATAGCGTGGCGCAGGCGTTCGGTACGTCCACGACGCCCGAGATGTGTCCCTGCACCGGCGCCGTTCCGAGAATGGAATAGGCCTGCGCGCCGGAGTATCCGAACTTCTTGAGATACTCGATGGCGTTCAGACACGCCTGCCGATAAGCAACTGTCACATCCAGATAGTGCTGTTTGCCAGCCTCATCGACCGAGATGCCTTCAAAGATGAGATAGTCCTTATAGTTTGGCGTCATCGGCGATGGCTTGAACACCGGATTCTTGATGCCGTACTTCGCCATGCCATCCTTGATGACATCGACCTTGATGTGCAGCCAGCCGGCCATCTCGATCGCGCCGCAGAAGGTGATCTCGCCGTCACCCTGGCTGAAATGCAGATCGCCCATCGAAAGACCGGCGCCGGAAACGTAGACCGGGAAATAGATCTTCGAGCCGCGCGACAGATCCTTGATGTCGCAGTTGCCGCCATGTTCGCGCGGCGGAACGGTGCGTGCGCCTTCGGCCGCGGCCTTCGCTTTGGCGTCGCCCTTCAGGCGGCCCATATGCGCGGTCGGACCGAACGGCGGATTAGCAAGACCCGGCACCCGCGTCGGATCTGTCGCGATCAACGCCGTCTCGCGTTCGTTCCACATCGACAGCATCTTCGGATCGGGTAGACAGCCAATCAGACCCGGATGAATGAGGCCCGCGAAGTTGACGCCGGGAATGTGCCGCGACGACGTGTACATGCCCTTGAAGTCCCATATCGACTTCTGCGCCAGCGGAAAATGGTCAGTGAGAAAGCCGCCGCCATTCTTCTTGGAGAAGAAGCCGTTGAAGCCCCACAGGCTCTCCTTCATCGGGCCGACGTCGAGCAGATCGACCACCAGAAGATCGCCCGGCTCCGCGCCCTTGACGCCGATCGGGCCTGACAGGAAGTGCACGATCGACAGATCGATGTCGCGAACGTCATCGGCCGAGTCGTTGTTCTTGATGAAGCCGCCGGTCCAGTCATAGGTCTCGATGATGAAATCATCGCCCGGACTGACCCACTCAACCATCGGAATTTCTGGATGCCAGCGATTGTGAATCTTGTCGTTGTCGTAGGCAGACTGGTTGAGATCGACCTTGATCAGTGTATCTGGCATTGAGATGCTCCCCTTGGTTACAAACGACGTCGTTAAACTGAAAGGTATTTCGCGATCTGCCCGGCATCGATGCCGTCACGCTTCTCGTCGCGGACGATCTCGCCGTTCTCGATCACGAGAACGCGATCGGCCACGTCCAGCGCGAAACTGAGAACCTGCTCGGATACGATGATCGACAGCCCGCGTTGATCGCGAATGCGCTTCAGCGTGCGCGCCATCTCACGGATGATCGACGGCTGGATGCCCTCGGTCGGCTCATCCAGCAGCAGAATCTTCGGCTTGGTCGCAAGCGCGCGGGCAATCGCGAGCTGTTGCTGCTGGCCGCCGGAGAGATTACCCCCGCGCCGGCCCTTCATCTCGAGCAGCACCGGAAACAGCTCATAGATGTCGCCCGGCACTTCCTTCTCGCCGGAGGTAACCAGCCCGGTTTCAATGTTTTCCTTCACCGTCATGGTCGAGAAGATCATGCGGCCCTGCGGGACATAGGCGAGACCCTTGGCGACGCGCTCGTAGCTCTTGAGCGTGCTGAGCTCACTGCCCTCCATGGTGACCGAACCGCTCTTGGTCGGGACGATCCCCATCAGCGATTTCATCAGCGTGGTCTTGCCCATGCCGTTACGGCCCATGATCGCAACGATCTCGTTGGGCGCGACGGAGACGTTGAGGCCGTGCAGGACTTCGCTCTGTCCGTATGCGACGTGAAGGTCCGAGATCGCGAGCATTGCAGTAGTCCCTATCTTATTTCTTTTTGAGCATGATCTGATCCGAAAACCGGTTCCCGCTTTTCGGGACCATGCTCAGTGGCCGAGATACACTTCGATAACCTTCGGATCGTTCTTGACCGTCTCCATCGAACCTTCCGACAAGATTTTCCCCTGATGCAGCACGGTCACCTTGTGCGCGATGTCCTCGACGAATTTCATGTCGTGCTCGATCACCAGCACCGAGCGATCCTTGATAATGCGATTAAGCAGTTCGGCGGTCTTGATCCGCTCGCTGACGCTCATACCGGCCACCGGCTCATCGAGCATCAGAAGGTCCGGGTCCTGGATCAGCAGCATGCCGATTTCGAGCCATTGCTTCTGGCCATGGCTGAGCAGTTCGGCGCTCATGCCGAGGCGATCCTTGAGGAAGATCATCTCCGCGACCTCTTCGACACGGTCGCGCACCGTCGCATCGCGCTGGAATGTCAAAGCACCAAACACCGTGCGGCCGCGTGGATAGGAGATTTCGAGATTCTCGAACACGGTCAGATCGTCATAGATCGACGGCGTCTGGAATTTGCGTCCGACACCGGCCTGGACGATCTGGTTTTCCTTCATCCTGGTCAGTTCCTGATTGCGGAACTGGATCGAACCGGATGTCGCCTTGGTCTTCCCGCAGATCAGATCGAGCACCGTGGTCTTGCCCGCTCCGTTGGGGCCGATGATGACGCGGATCTCGTTTTCATCGACATAGAACGACAGATCATTGACCGCCTTGAAGCCGTCGAACGACACCGTCAGGGCCTCGACCGCGAGCAGGAATTCCTTGGGTTGATGACCGACAAGCATGATGTGCTCCTATTCCGCGGGGGCGCCGTCGGCGACTGAGCCGCCGGTCCAGCCGTTCTTGCTGCCGCCTGACTTGGATTTCCGCGATGAGATCAGGCGGTCGATGCGGCTCTGGATATGGTCGCGCCAGATTCCGGCGAGACCGTTTGGGAAGGCCAGCACCACCGCGATGAACAGCCCGCCGAGGCCGAACAGCCACAGTTCAGGAAACGATTCCGACAGACTGGTCTTGGCGAAATTGACGAGAAGTGTGCCGTAGACCGCACCGAGGATGGAGAGACGCCCGCCTACTGCGGCATAGATCACCATCTCGATGGACGGTACGATGCCGACGAAGGACGGCGACATGAAGCCGACCTGCAGGGCGAACATCGCGCCGCCGATCGCCGCGAACACGGCTGCAGCGCAGAAAGCGAAGATCTTGAAATTGGCGACGCTGTAACCCGAGAAGCGGACGCGGTCCTCTTTCTCACGCATCGCGACCAGAATGCGTCCCAGCTTCGAATGGCGGATGAACTGGGCGATGCCGATGCAGCCGAACAGGCAGGCCACTTCCACGAAGTAGAGAATGAACTTGGCGTTGTCGGTGCGGATATCCCAGCCCTTCAGCGTGCGCAGATCGGTGATGCCGTTGACACCGCCGGTGTAACCCTGCTGACCAATAATGAGGATGGTCAGGATCGCGGCAATCGCCTGGGTGATGATGGCGAAGTACGTGCCGCCGACGCGGCGCTTGAACATGGCGGCGCCGATGATAAAGGCGAAGATCGCGGGAACCGCGATGATCGCGATGATCGTGAACGTCAGGCTGTGAAACGGCTTCCAGAACAGGGGCAATTGCGTGATCTGATTCCAGTCCATGAAGTCCGGGATGCCGGGCGTCGACTGGATCTTGGTGTTCGCGACGCTTGATGCTTCCAGCTTGAGAAACATCGCCATGCAGTAGCCGCCGAGGCCGAAGAACACGCCCTGCCCGAGGCTGAGAATTCCGCCATAGCCCCAGCACAGCACCAGACCGAGCGCGACGAAGGCGTAGGTCAAATATTTCGCGACCAGGTTGAGCCGGAAGTTGTCGAGAGTCAGCGGCAGGACGACGACCAGCAGCACTGCCAGCACCAGAATGCCGATAAGTTCGGAGCGATTCGCGAAGCGCGGATTGTCGTTGACGGCTTTGGCGGCGACAGTTCGCTCTGAGACTTTCTTGGACATTTTTTCGGCCTTTTTCACTTCCGGACCTTGAGGGCAAACAGCCCCTGCGGCCGCAGCATGAGGATTCCGACGATCGCGAGCAGCGTGAGAACCTTGGCCATCGAGCCCGACATGAAGAACTCCATGGTGGACTGCGCCTGGGAGATGGTGAAAGCCGAAGCGATAGTGCCGAGCAGGCTGGCCGCGCCGCCGAACACGACCACAAGGAACGTATCGACGATGTAGAGCTGGCCAGACGTCGGCCCGGTTGAGCCGATCATGGTGAAAGCTGAGCCTGCGATGCCCGCGATACCGCAACCAAGACCGAAGGTGTAACGGTCGACCTTCTCGGTGTTGATGCCAACGGCGCCGGCCATCACGCGGTTCTGCACCACGGCGCGCACCTGACGGCCCCAGCGCGATTTGTACATGATGTACGCGACCGAGATTGTGATCAGCAGTGTCAGGCACATCACGAAGATGCCGTTGATCGGGACTTCAATGGTGTCGGTGATCTGCTTCGAGCCCAGCATCCACTGCGGCAGCTCAACGCCGACTTCACGCGCGCCGAAGATCGAGCGGTAGGCCTGCTGCAGGATCAGACTCAAACCCCAGGTCGCGAGCAGCGTATCGAGCGGGCGTTTGTAGAGATGCCGTATCAGCGCCCATTCCACCAGCATGCCGAGCGCGCCGGATGCAAGGAAGGCGAGCGCCATCGCGAGAAAGAAGTAGCCGCTGAATAGCGAAGGCAGATAAGCCTGAAAGAAATTCGAAGTCATCCAGGTGACGTAAGCGCCGAGGATCATGAATTCGCCATGCGCCATATTGATGACGCCCATCTGGCCGAAGATGATCGCGAGACCGAGCGCCATCAGAACGTAAACGGAGAAGAGGATGAGACCTGCGAAGCCCTGCATCGCAAAGATCGCGCCGAGATCGCCAATCGAATAGTCGCCGAACATTTCAAATCTCCGCCGGGGAAGTCTCGCGCCGCGGACGAATCCGCGGCGCGAGGGCTGCGGGCGTGGAATGACGATCCACACCAGGGAGCTCAGCTATGAGAGAGACGCTTACTGATAGCGCTCTTACTGGTAGCCTTTAGGGAACGGATCTGGCTCGATCAGATCCGGCGTCTCGTAGACCACCTTGAACTGGCCATCGAGGCCGGCGAGACCGACTCGCGTCTTGGACCACAGGTGATGGTTCTTGTGGATCTTGACGTAGCCTTCCGGAGCCTTGGTGAACTCGATGCCGGTGGAGGCTTCGGCGATCTTGTCGATATCGAAGCTGCCCGCTTTCTCGACCGTCATTTTCCAGAGCCACGGGCCAAGGTACGCAGCCTGGGTGACGTCGCCGATCACGGTCTTCTCGCCCCACATCTTCTTGAAGGCGGCGACGAATTCCTTGTTGTTCGGGTTGTCGAGCGACTGGAAGTACTTCATGCAGGCGAACGCGCCCGCGATGTTCTCGCCGCCGATGCCGTCGATTTCATCCTCAGTGACCGAAATGGTCAGCAGCGTCTGCTTGGACAGGTCGATGCCCGCCGCCTTGAGCTGCTTGTAGAACGCGACGTTCGAACCGCCGACAATGATCGCGTAGATCACGTCCGGCTTGGTCAGCTTGATCTTGTTGATGACCGAGTTGAACTGGGTGTGGCCGAGCGGGAAGTATTCCTCGCCGACAACCTTCGCGCCCTGAAGGTGCCCTTCGATGTGCTTGCGCGCGATCTTGTTGGACGTGCGCGGCCAGATGTAATCCGAGCCGAGCAGATAGAATGTCTTCGCGCTCTTGGTCTTGTTCACCCAGTCGAGGCCCGCGATGATCTGCTGGGTCGCTTCCTGGCCGGTGTAGATGACGTTCTTCGACTGCTCGAGGCCTTCATAGAACGTCGGGTAGTAGAGCATGCCGTTGTACTGCTCGAACACCGGCAGCACAGCCTTGCGCGATGCCGACGTCCAGCAGCCCATGACCGACGCGCATTTGTCGTTGACGAGCAGTTTTTTCGCCTTCTCGGCGAAGGTCGGCCAATCGGATGCGCCGTCTTCCTGAATGAACTTGATCTTGCGGCCGAGCACGCCGCCCATGGCGTTGATCTGCTCGATTGCCAGCTTTTCGGCCTGCACAGATCCGGTCTCGGAAATCGCCATGGTGCCGGTCACCGAATGCAGGATTCCGACCGTGACCTCGGTGTCGGTCACCGCCAGACCCGTGGTGTTGACGGCGGATGTTGCCGGTCCGGCGCCGAATGATGGCCGCGAAACCAGCGACATGGCGGGCAGCGCCGCCATCCCCATAAGCAATTTTCGCCGGAACGCGGACTGTAAGCCCTGATGTTTTTCGTCTGACATGGCCACCCCTTTTTGCTGAACAACGCGCCTTGATGGGGAAAAGATGGCCCGAATTGTGCAGCGCACAGATACGCGAAATCGCGCATACGGCACCGCAAAAGCGCGACGTAGATTTTTCGGAACGGAATCAGGACGCACAACGCGTGACAGTGGAGATCAAAGTGGCCGGGCGACAACGGATAGACCGCGTCAGGCGCCAATATAATCAATGGGTTGCAAACCAGACCCTTGAGGACTACGCGCTTCGCTTCACGGCGAAGAGTGCGCGGCGCTGGTCTGCGGCACGCGTGGCGAACACAGCCCTGGGCGCGATCTCGTTTCTGGCGCTCGAGGCTATCGGCGGCACGATCACGCTGAACTACGGCGTCACCAACGCCACCGCTGCTATTCTCGTGGTCAGCATCATCATTTTTTGCTGCGGACTGCCGATTGCCTATTATGCCGCCAGATATGGCGTCGATATCGACCTGCTTACCCGCGGCGCCGGCTTCGGCTACATCGGCTCGACGATCACATCGCTGATCTACGCCTCCTTCACCTTCATCTTCTTCGCCATCGAGGCCGTCATTCTCGCGATGGCGCTGGAACTCTGTTTCGGTATCCCCCGCCCGATCGGTTATCTCATCAGCGCGGTGGTCATCATCCCGCTTGTCACCCACGGCATCACACTGATCAGCCGCTTCCAGTTGTGGACGCAGCCGTTCTGGATCCTGCTCCATATTCTGCCCTTCGCGGCCATCGCCATCAAAAGCCCCGGTTCGTTTGCGGAGTGGACCGCGTTTCCGGGCGAGCACGGCAATCCGTCGGGACATCTCGATCTGTTGCTGTTCGGGACCGCGGCGTCCGTCGTTTTTGCGCTGGTGGCGCAGATCGGCGAACAGGTCGACTTCCTGCGGTTTCTTCCGCGCGACCGTCGGACCTCGAAGCGCGCATGGTGGATCGCAATGATCAGCGCCGGTCCCGGCTGGATCGTGCCCGGCGCGATCAAAATGCTGGCCGGATCGTTCCTCGCCTTCTTCGCGCTCAAGCACGGCGTGACTGCCGAGTACGCCGCCGAACCCGCGCATATGTATCTCGAAGCGTTTCGTTACGTCCTCTCACAGCCGGACCTCGCGCTGGCTTTGACCGGCACGTTCGTCATTCTTTCGCAGCTCAAGATCAACGTCACCAACGCCTATGCGGGCTCGATCGCATGGTCGAATTTCTTCTCACGGCTGACGCACAGTCATCCGGGCCGCGTGGTGTGGCTGGTGTTCAATGTGCTGGTCGCGCTGCTGCTGATGGAAATCGGCGTCTACAAAGCGCTGGAGCAAACGCTGGCGCTCTACTCGAACGTCGCCATCGCGTGGGTCGGCGCTCTGGTCGCCGACCTCATCGTCAACAAGCCGCTCGGCCTGCGCCCGCAACACATGGAGTTCAAGCGCGCGCACCTCTACGACATCAATCCGGTCGGCGTCGGCGCCATGACCATCGCAACCATCGTGTCGATCAGCGCGTTCTACGGCTTCTTCGGAACCACCGCGAAAGCGCTCGCGCCGTTCGTGGCGTTGACCGTCGCCTTCCTGACTGCGCCGGTGATCGCGTGGGCGACCGGCGGCAAGTACTACATCGCGCGCAAGCCGAAGCGGAGCTGGCAGAATCTTGAATCGATCAAGTGCTGCATCTGTGAACACGCGTTCGAGCCGGAAGACATGGCCTCATGCCCGGCCTATGCAGGACCGATCTGCTCGCTGTGCTGTTCATTGGATGCCCGCTGCCACGATCTGTGCAAGCCCCATGCACGCATCCAGTCTCAGCTGTCAGAAACTCTCGGCAAGCTTCTTCCTCAAGCCATTTATGCGCGCATCAACTCGCAGTTGGGGCATTACCTCGGCGTCTTTGCCGCCTCCGCCGGCCTTGTCGGCTTGACGCTCGGACTGATCTACCTGCAGTCCTCGACAGTGATTGCGGTGGATCATATCCAGCTTTCGGACGTGCTCTGGAAAGTCTTCTTCGCCTTGACGATTATCATCGGCGTTGTGGCGTGGCTGTTCGTTCTCGCCAAACAAAGCCGTCAGGCAGCCGAGGCCGAAACAAAGCGGCAGACCACGTTGCTGATGCAGGAAATCGACGCCCACCGGAAAACCGATATCGAGCTGCAACGCGCCAAGGAGGTGGCTGAATCCGCCAATCTCGCCAAGAGCCGATATGTCGTCGGCCTCAGCCACGAGTTGCGCTCGCCGCTCAACGCCATCAGCGGCTACGCCCAGTTGCTCGAACAGGACGCGACTCTCCAGCCGAAGCCGCGCGATCAGGTCCGCGTGGTTCGCCGCAGTGCCGATCATCTGTCAGGCCTGATCGACGGACTGCTGGATATTTCGAAAATCGAAGCCGGACGGTTGCATCTGTCGCGCGACGAGGTACGGCTACACGCCTTCCTCGATCAGCTTGTCGGCATGTTCCGCCTGCAGGCGGCAGCGAAGAATGTCGAATTCGTGTTTCAGCGGCCGGAGACCCTCCCCCCGGTCGTCTATGCCGATGAGAAGCGGCTGCGGCAGATTCTGATCAATCTGCTGTCGAACGCCATCAAGTTCACCCAGAGCGGCAGCGTTCATTTTATCGTGCATTACCGCAGTCCCGTCGCCGAATTCGAGGTGCGCGACACTGGCCCCGGCATTCATGCCGACGATCTGGATCGGATCTTTGCGCCGTTCGAACGTGGCGCACTCGGCATCGCCCAGCCGCAAACCGGTACCGGATTGGGCCTCACCATCAGCAAGCTACTCGCCGGCGTGATGGGCGGCGATATCCGCGTCACTTCCACTGTCGGAAAAGGCAGCACGTTCCAGGTGAAGATGTTGCTGTCCGAGGTCACCAATCCGACTCGCATCAAGGCGATCAACGCCCCGATCTACGGCTATCACGGCCCGCGCAAAACCATTCTCATCACCGACGACGATCCGACTCACCGCGACTTGCTGCGCGAAATCCTCGCCCCGCTCGGCTTCATCATTCTGAGCGCACCCGACGGCGCGACGTGTCTCAATCTGGCGCAGCATTGTCAACCGGACATGTTTCTGCTCGACATTTCCATGGCGGAAATCGACGGCTGGTCAGTCGCTGAAAGCCTCCGCACCGCCGGTCACCACAACGCCCGCATCCTGATGATTTCAGCGAGCGCGCTCGAAGCACATGGCGCGCCGCTGGCGCAGCCGTTCCACGACGGTTACCTGATGAAGCCGATCGACGTGCCGCGCCTGCTGGAGTTGATCGGCCAGTTGCTCAAGATCGAATGGTCGCACGAGCCCGGTCCGGTTCAGACGATGGAAGCCGCAGCCGCCGCATGGAACGCAGACAAGGATCCGAGCCCGCCGGTGCAGTATGTCAACGAACTGATCGATCTCGGGCAAATCGGCTACGTCACCGCCATTCATCGCAAACTTGACCAGATCGACAAGGATCATCCGGAGCACGCGCCCTTCGTGTCGCAGATGCGCTCGCTGGTCGAGCGGTTCGATCTCGGGCAATACATGGCAACCCTCCAGAATGTGCAGCGCCATGATCATTGAAGGCAAATCCCGCGACACTGTTCTCATCGTCGACGACTCGCCTGAAACGCTGCGCATGCTGACGGACGCACTGGACGGTGCCGGCATGACCGTGATGGTCGCGCTGGACGGCGCGTCAGCGCTGCGCATCGGCGAACAGATCGTGCCGGATATCATCCTGCTCGATGCCGTGATGCCCGGCATGGACGGCTTCGAAACCTGCCGCCGTCTCAAGCTCGAGGCCAAGCTCGCCGGTGTGCCGGTCATCTTCATGACGGGTCTGGCTGAAAGCGAACATATCGTGCGGGGGCTGGAGGCCGGCGGCGTCGACTACGTGACCAAGCCGACCGTCATCGTTGAGATGTTGGCTCGGATCAAGGTACACCTCGCCAATGCGCGGCTGACGCAAAGTGCGCGCGCCGCACTGGACGTGTCGGGGCGCTACCTGTTTGCGGTCGACCATCGCGGGCGCATCATCTGGGCAACCCCGCAGGCGGAAAAACTGGCGCGCGCCAGAGGCGCCGACGAAAAATTCGAACTGCCGGAGCCGTGGCTCGACTGGCTCGACCAGATCTATCGGGGAATGGCGGAATCAAAATCGCCGCCCGCGATTTCGTTCCGTGATGAGAAGCTTCGCCTGCAATACATGGGCCGGCTCGGCGCGAACGAATTCCTGCTCCGGCTGGCGCGGGACACCAGTTCGGATTCGCCAGCGGAATTCAGCAAGGAGCTAGGGCTAACCAGCCGAGAGGGCGAAGTGCTGTCCTGGCTGAGCAAAGGCAAGACCAACCGCGACATCGCGCAGATCCTGGGCCTCAGCCCGCGCACGGTCGACAAGCATCTTGAGCAGATTTACGCAAAGCTCGGCGTCGAAAACCGCACCGCCGCGGCAGCCGTTGCCACCAATGCCAGTCATAGGAATTCCTGACGGAATGAACGAGGCAACACGATTTTTGGAAAAAGAACAAACTACGGACAGACAAGAAGTGGTTGACTTTATTGCCTTAAGCGCAATCAAAGCTTTGGCGATCCCGGGAAGACTCGAACTTCCGACCTGCGGTTTAGGAAACCGCCGCTCTATCCGGCTGAGCTACGGGACCGGTCGCATCCCTCGCGGAGATAGCCGCAAGAGCATTTAAAACTTTCGCGATTCCATACCAGAGCGCGCGCGCCACCGCCACCCTGCCTTGTAACCGTCATACCGAAACACTAGTCTTCTCGCAGGGTGGGCGTTCGACAGGAGATAACGATGGGTTTGCTCGACATTCTCAACGGCATGCAGAACGGACCTCGCGGTCCAAGCGAGCCAAGCACACCGGGCGAAAGCAGCGGCGGGATGTCGCCAATGACCATGGCGATCCTTGCCCTTCTTGCCTACAAGGCGGTCAAACACATTGGCGGAAGCCAGTCCGGGGCGAACCCGGCGGGCAACGCGCCGGCGCCATCCACACCGACGCCGCTGCCCGGAACGACAACGGCCAGCACCGGCGGGCTTAGTGGTGGCCTTGGCGACCTGATGAAAGGCCCGCTCGGCGGAGCCCTCGGCGGATTGCTGGCAGGCGGCGCAGCGGGCAGCGTTCTCAGCGGCGGCCTGAACGATCTGCTCAAGCAGTTCCAGGAAAAGGGCCAGACCGAGACCGCGAATTCGTGGGTCAGCCCCGGTCCCAACAAGCAGATCTCGCCGGGCGACCTCGCCTCTGCGCTCGGTGCGGACCAGATCAGCACGCTGACGTCGCAAACCGGCATGTCCCGCGACGAACTGCTTGCGGGTCTCGCGAGACAGCTGCCCGACGTCATCAATCAGCTGACGCCCGATGGCCGGCTGCCGACCGAGCGCGAAGCTTCGCGCTGGATTTGATTGGCGTCACGACAGCGTGGAGTGATGTTTCGCTCCACGCTGACCGGCAAGCGTCTCTTTGAATTCAAGCACGAAGGATACCAGCAATGCTCTACGTTCTTTTTGTCGGATTGGTCGCGGGTTTCATTGCACGGCTTTTATCGCCTGGTCCGAACAATCCGACAGGCTTCATCCTGACGATTGTGCTCGGCATCGTCGGCGCGTTTCTGGCAACCTTCATCGGTCAGGCTATCGGCTTCTACAGCCCGAGTCAGGGCGCCGGCTTTATCACCGCCACCATCGGCGCGCTGGTCGTGCTGTTTATCTGGAACAGACTGGTTGCCCGCGGGGTCGTGTCCGACCCCGGCAACAAGGTCTGAGCAGCAGGATTATTCGTCCTGCGCTCAGGACGCAGGATCAGGTCCGCTTTGGAAGAACGGCTGGTCCGAGGTGCGCGCCCGCATCGATCCGCATGATTTCTCCGGTGATGCTGCGCGAAGCCGGGCTGGCGAGAAAGCAGACAAGCTCGGCAACATCTCCCGCAGTGGAAGCGATCTGAAGCGGCGATTGCTCCGTCACCATGTTACGGATCTTCCCGGCCAGTTCGGGACCCCGGCCCTTGGTGAACCACGGCGTATCGATATAGCCGGGGCAAACTGCATTGACGCGGATCAGCGGCGCGAGCGCGCGCGACAATGAAAGGGTGATGCTGTTCAGCGCGCCCTTGCTTGCGACATAGGCGACTGAAGATCCGATGCCGGCGATCCCGGCAATCGACGAGACATTCACAACCGACGAGCTGCGGCCGGAATGCTTCGCACCGGCCTCCAGCAGCGCGCGCGCCGCGCGGACCATCTGAAATGGCCCGATGGTGTTCACACCGTAGATGCGCTGGAAGTCTTCCGCCGACAGGCCTTCGAGATCGCCATGATCGACATGCTTGGTCGTGCCCGCATTGTTGATCAGGCCGTCGAGCCGCCCCCATGGCGCCGCGGCGGCCACGATCTTCTTGCAATCCTCATCGCGCGACACATCGCCCTGCACGACCACAACGTCGGCGGCGCCCGCGCTTCGGCATTCATCCGCGGTCTGCTCGGCTTCCTTCTGGCTCGACGAATAGTTGATGACGAGGCGCGCGCCCTGCTTCGCCAGCAATGCGGCGGACGCCGCGCCGAGACCCGATGCGGAGCCTGTTACAATTACCGTCAATCCATCCTTGGCCATCTCTTGTCCTTCTTGCGAGGCTGTCGTTGCGCGCGCAATCTAGCGGCCAATTTCCGGCCGCGACAGCGATTTTCCGGCCGCCTCCGTATGCGAATGGCAGATGCGCAACGGCCGCACCAATGTCCGCCCGGCGAAATCAGCCTGGAGCGGCGACCTTTCCGGCAACCAACGCATCGACGATGGTGATGCCCGCGCCTTCCTCGTGCACGCGAACCGGATTGATCTCGATCTCCGACACACGATCCTTCAATGCGACGGCCAGCTCGGACATCTGCGCGATCAGCCTTGCGAGCGTGCCCGTGTCGGCCTTCGCGGCCCCGCGGAATCCGTGGAGCAGCGCCACTGATTTAAGTTCGCCGATCATCGCGGCAGCTTCCGCTTCATCGACCGGCGCCGGCCGATAAACCACGTCCCTGAACAGTTCGGTCGCGATGCCGCCAAGCCCGGCCATCACGATCGGGCCGAACGTCGCGTCGTTGACGGTGCCGACAATCATCTCGATGCCCTGCCGCGCCATCGGCCCCACCAGCACGCCCTGGATCTCGGCGCCCGGCTTGAACCGGGATGCACTTTTGATCAAATCGCTGAAAGCCGCCGCCGCGTCATCGGCGTTACGGATGTTGACCCGCACACCGCCGGCTTCGCTCTTGTGCGGGATATCACGCGACTGGATTTTCATCACCACCGGAAAATCCATGCCGGAAAGCACGGCCGCGAGTTCGGCCTGATCCCGCACCAGACTCTCCTGCGGCACCGCAATCCCGGCGCCGCGCAGCAGCGCCTTGCTCTCATGCTCCGAGAGGCGTTCCGGTACGGCGCTTTCGGAAAGCGTCAGACGCGGTGAAGCAGCCTCTGCGCGGAGCGAAAGCGCAAACCTGCTCCGGTATACAAGGCGGCTGACGGCCCGGCCGAGCGCGGCAATGCCCGAAAACGCCACGATACCGGAGGCAGCCAGTTCCGTGCGCGCGAACTGCGACGGCAACGTGTAGGTGAAGAACAGAATCGGCTTTCGCTGGGCATCGATCAGCGGTTTGATTTCGTCCCGCTTGACCGGGATGCGCGTTTCACTCGCCAGCGACACCACGACGACGATCGCGTCGATGCCATCGGATTGCTCGAGCAGTTCGACGACCTTCTGCAAGCCGCCGCTGTGAACCGCCTGCGCCGTGATGTCGACGGGGTTACGCGGCGAACCGTAGGACGGGATCAGCGCGCGAACCTGCGTTTGCAGCGCTTCGGAAAGCTCCGGAATCTGCAGGCCTTCCGCCGCAAGTGTATCCGCCACCCACGCGCCCGCGCCGCCCGACACGGTGACGATTGCAACACGATCGCCGCGCGGCAACGGTGCGGTGGCGAACGCGGCGGCGATTGCAACCGCCTCATCGAGATCGTTGGAGACGATGAAACCGTATTTGGCGAACACCGCATCGTAAGCCGCCGTCCAGCCTGCCATGCTGGCGGTGTGGGACGCAGCCGCGCGTTCGCCCGCGCCGGAGCGGCCGACCTTGGCGACAATCACCGGCTTGCCGGCCTCGGCAGCGCGGCATGCGGCCGAAACAAACATCTCGGGATCACGGATGCCCTCGATGAACATCAGGATCACGTCGGTGTTCGCGTCCTGCGCCATGTAGTCGAGAAACTCACCGGCGGCGAGGTCGGACTCATTCCCGGTGCTGATGACGTTGCTGACGGCGACGCCCATCGCCTTTGCACGATTGTAGATCGCAAACCCGATGCCGCCGCTTTGGGCGATGATGCCGACGCGGCGCGGTGTCGCCAACAGCCGCGGCGCATCCGGATTGACATCGACCGTCGGGCTGAAGGTGGCCGCGATGCGCTGCGGCTCGTTGTAGAAACCTTCGGCGTTCGGCCCCGAGATGCGCATGCCGGTGCGTTTCGCAAGCTGTGCGATGTCGGCTTGCATGCCGGCGCTCTCACCGCCCTCCTCCGCGAAGCCTGAGGAAATCACAATCGCGTTCTTCGCTCCCGCTGCCGCGCATTCCTGCAGGGCGACGAGAACCGCACGCGCCGGAATGATCACGATGGCGAGATCGACCGGCGCGCCAATCGCCGTGATCGACGGATAGCACCGAAGATCGCCGATGCTGTCACAGGAAGGATTGACGGGATAGATCTCTCCGGCAAATCCATTCCTGCGCAGAAACGTCAGCAACATGCCGGGGATTTTCTTGTCGTCCCGCGACGCGCCGATGATTGCGATGCTTTTTGGCGAGAAGAACGTGTCCAGCGGGTGTTTCGACATCTTGGCTCACGCGGTGATACGAAAATCGACGCCGCCGAGACCGAACGAATCTCCCGCCACCGCGTGTCCTCGCGCCTGTGCTGCGCGCAGCACGGCGGCCGGATCGCGGACACGAAAGGTGAGCCCGCTCATGATCTCGCTGTCGCCTTCGACACACCGAACTCTACAATTTACCAGGACAATCTCGGCGCCGGTTGCGGGAACGCCGATGATGCGGCTCCAGTGATCCGCGAGCCCACGCGGATCGGGGCTTGTCAGGATAACCTCCGTCAGCGCCGTCGTCACATCGTCGCGGATCGACTTGTCCCAGTCAGGGCCGGCCGGCGGATAGGCGCCGCGAATGTTGTCGCTATCGGCGGTGTGATTGAACTCGATGAAAGCGGCGCGGCAATCGCGCGGATGAAGCTGGACGCCGAGATAGGGCGGACGATCGATGACGTGAGAGGTCCGCACGCCGATGACCTCCGCATTCTTCTGCCGTTCGCGCGGATCGGGACAGGACAGGATCGCCATGTAGCCGCCACGACCGCCGGTCTTGTCGATGAACCGCCCGGCGGCAGTGCCGTCCTGAAACGGCGCGACGACCTCAAGCAGGATGGTGTCGACCGGGAGAAGCGCATTCTCCAGGCCGTAACGCGCGACATTTGGATCGCGGTAGCAGACCGTCAGCCCCATGATCGCCGCGATGTCGCCGACAACCGGCTCAAGGTGCGGCGCGACCAGACAGATTTGCCGCATCCTTGTTGTTGCAGTCATGCCGGCGCTCCAATGTCGCTCTTGTTCATTGATAGACGAGACTTTCGGCGAGCATGATCCCCGAAAGCCCGCGCTCGGATCACACCTTAGTGCCCCTTGAACACCGCGGCGCGCTTTTCCATGAAGGCTTTCGCGGCTTCGCGATGATCAGCCGTTTCCGAGCAGCGGATGTGATGCGCGGACTCGGCGTCGAAGCAGGCTTCCAGCGATAGGGTTTCCGCGTTGTTGATGTTGCGCTTGATGTAGCCCAGCGTCACGGTCGGTCCCTGCGCCAGCGACATGGCAAGTTCAGTCGCAGCATCGGCCACATCGGCGTCCGGGACAACCTTGGTGACCATCCCGAGTGCAAGCGCTTCCTGCGCCGTGAGAACAGGTGACATCAGATAAAGCTCGCGCGCCTTGGCGCTGCCGAGCATCTGCGTCAGGAAATAGGTCCCGCCGTAATCGCCGGAGAAGCCGACCTTGGCAAACGCCGTCGTGATCTTGGCCGATGCACCGGCGACGCGCAGATCGCAGGACAGCGCGATTGACAGGCCCGCGCCCGCCGCCGCGCCGTCAATCTGCGCCACGACCGGCTTCGGCAGTTCATGCAGCAGCCGCGAGATTTCCATGCTACGCCGCAGGTTGGCGCGCTTCATCTCGTATGTGAGCTCCGACTTGTTCTCGGCCATCGACTTGACGTCGCCGCCGACACAGAACGTGCCGTTGGCACCGCGCAGGAGAACGGCGCGGACCTCCGTGTCGCCCGCCGCCCGCCGCGCCGCCTCAATGAGATCCGCCGACATTTCCGCGTTGATCGCATTACGCCGCTCGGGCCGGTTCATTGTGATCGTCAACAGACCGCGATCGAGACTCTGCAAAACCGTGTTACTCATGGAGACCTCCTGTGTTGGACAGCATAACGCGCCGGCCGAAGCCGGCGCTTGATGCAATTATGATGAAATTACTTCTTGATCAGCGGGCAGCGCGATGCGTCCAGCGACTGGAAGGCCTGGTCGCCCGGAATGGTGGCGAGGAGCTTGTAGTTGTCCCAACGCCCCTTCGACTCCGACGGCTTCTTCACCTCGAACAGATACATGTCGTGGGTCATGCGGCCGTCTTCACGGATCTTGCCGCCCTTGGCGAACATGTCGTTGATCGGCGTCGACTTCATGATCTTCATCACAGCGGCGGAATCGGTGGTGCCCGCTTCCTTCACCGCCTTGAGATAATGGGTAACGGATGAGTAGACGCCGGCCTGAGCGGAGGTCGGCACGCGCTTGATCTTGTCCATGAAGCGCTTCGAAAAAGCGCGTGTCTCGTCATTCAAATCCCAGTACCAGGCTTCGGCCAAGACGAGACCCTGCGCGGTCTCAAGCCCGATGCTGTCGATATCAGTGACGAAGGCGAGCAGCGGCGACATCTTCTGCCCGCCCTTCATCAAACCGAACTCCGCACCCTGCTTGATCGCATTGATGGTATCGCCGCCGGCATTGGCAAGACCGACGACTTTCGCCTTCGATCCCTGCGCCTGCAGCAGGAACGACGAGAAGTCCGACGTGTTGAGCGGATGCTTGACCGTGCCGAGCACCTTGCCGCCCATCTTGGTGACGACGGCGGACGTATCCTTTTCAAGATCCTGTCCGAACGCATAGTCAGCCTGAAGGAAGTACCAGGAGTCGAGCCCCGCCTTCACGGCCGCAAGGCCGGTGGAGTTGGCCTGCCCGAACGTATCGAAGACGTAGTGCACGGAATACGGACCGCACGCCTCGTTCGTCAAACGAACCGAGCCCGGACCATTGAAGATGATGATCTTGTTGCGCGTCTTGGCGATCTCGTTAGCGGCAAGCGCAGTGGCCGATGCCGCGACATCGACAATCGCTTCGACACCCTGATTGTCGAACATGTCTCGAGCGATGCTCGACGACAGGTCCGCCTTGTTCAGGTGATCCACAGCGATGATCTCGATCTTGCGGCCGAGCACTTCGCCGCCGAAATCTTCCGCCGCCATCTTGGCTGCGGTCTCGCTGCCGACGCCGGTGATATCGGCGTAAAGACCCGACATGTCGAGGATCGCGCCGAGCTTCAGCGGCGGCTTGCCTTGAGCCATAGCCGCGCCTGAGCCGAGCACGAACGCGGATGAAATGAGCGTTGCAATAATTTTCTTCAATGTCGTCTCCCGTTAATGGCGCGCCATTACCGGCAACGTCTCATTGGTTTCATCATGGCGCAATGACACGTCAGCGACAAGGCCATGCAGCCCCCGCCCTTGACTCACGACGGTGAAATTACAAATTTGCGTACCGACAGCCCCGTTTCGCGGGCGCGCGTTTCGCCAGACGGAATGACATGCGGATTTTAGTTACCGGAGCGGGTGGATTTATCGGATCCGAACTTGTGCGCGCACTGCTGAGCACAGGGCAATTCATCGACAGGCACGGAGTCCCGCGCGCGATCGATCGCGTGCTGCTGGTCGATTCATATCTGCCCACTGGCTCAGAGAGCCGGGTCGAACGAATCCAGGGCGACATATCGGATGACGCCGTCCTGCGGCGCATCGCGGATTGGCGGCCGGACAGTGTGTTCCACCTCGCCGCCATGCTCACCAGCGCGGCGGCAAACGAGCCTGACCGGGCGCTGCATGTGAATGTCGCCGCGCTCGCACAGCTCATCGCCTTGGTCGGCTCGCAGACGGCGCCGCCGAAGTTCATTTTCCCGAGCTCGATCGCCGTGTTTGGCGGCGCCCTGCCAGACGTCGTGGACGACGATCTGGTTCAGCATCCGCAAACCTCATACGGCACGCACAAGTCGATCGCAGAGCTGATGCTTGCGGACGCCACCCGGCGCGGCGAGATCGAAGGCCGATCGCTGCGGCTGCCCATCGTTCTGGTTCATCCCGGCCCGCCGACGTCGTCTGTCTCGGATCGCGTCGCAGCCATCGTTCGCGACGCCGTCGCAGGGCGCGATGTCACCGTGCCGCTGAAAAGCGAGACACGCATCCCGGTCGTGTCGGTTGCCGCCGTCGTGGCGGGGTTGATCGCGATTCATGACGTCACGTCCGCGAAACTCAACGGCATCACCGCGATCAACCTTCCTGCGCTGACGGTGAGCTTGGCGGACATCGTTGCCGCGCTGAAGAGAACCGTGGACCCGCAGCGCCTCGGAAAAATCACCTTCGCGCCTGACGCAACGCTGGAAGCCATTGTCGAGAGCTGGCCCAAAGGCTTTGTTTCGCGCGCAGCTTCCGCCGTCGGCATTTCAAGCGATGACAGCTTCGAAAGCATCGTACGGCATTACATCGCTGGTCTCGGCAATGCATGATACGGCGGCAATTTCACCGGATATCTGCATCATCGGCGCCGGCTCGTCAGGCGTCGCGGTCGCAAAGGCATTGCGCGACCAGGGACTGTTATTCGACTGCTTCGAGAAGGGGTCGAATCTCGGCGGCATGTGGCGCTACGAGAACGACAACGGCCTGTCCTGCGCCTATCGCAGCCTCCACATCGACACCAGCCGTAACAATCTCGGCTATCCGGACTTCCCCATTCCCGACGATCAGCCGGATTTTCTGTCGCATCGGAAATTGCTGACCTATCTCGAATCCTACGCGGATCATTTCAAGGTGCGCTCCGCGATCGCTTTCAATACCGAAGTAGCATCGGTCGAGAAGACCGGTGACGAGCGCTGGCGGGTTGTGACCGGCGATGGCCGCGCGCGCGACTACCGCGCCGTCGTGGTTGCGAACGGGCATCTGTGGAATCCGCGCTGGCCGTCATTTCCCGGCACGTTCGACGGCGTCGCCATCCATTCCAGCGAGTACCGCACGGCCGCGCCGTTCGACGACAAGAACGTTCTGGTCGTCGGCATCGGCAACTCCGCCGTCGATATTGCGGTCGACCTTTGCAAGCGCGCAAAGAGCGTCACGCTCTCGACGCGAACCGGCGCTCACGTAATGCCGAAATACATGATGGGAATTCCGACCGACCGCTGGTCAGCATTCTTTTCCCGCAAGCTGAAGTTCCCGACGCTGCTCACGCGCATGATCATGGCGCGGCTGGCTTTCTTCGCCGTGGGCAATCAGCGCCGGTTCGGAATTCCGAAGCCGAAACATCCGATGTGGCGCGAGCATGCAACCATCAGCCAGGAGCTGCTGCCCTATATCGGCCACGGCTGGATCGGCATCAAACCGAATATCGTGAAGCTTGCGGGCGACGCGGTCGAATTCGCGGACGGTTCGCGCGCGCCATTCGACGCCATCATCTATGCGACGGGGTACAAGACGACGTTCCCGTTCCTGACGCCGTCGCTGTTTTCAGTGACGGACGGCGAAATGGTCGATCTCTACCGACGCATGACGCCGCCCGGCCAGCCGGGGCTCTATTTCGCCGGTCTGGTGCAGCCGATCGGCGCAACAATTCCGCTGGTCGAAGTGCAGGCACGATGGATCGCGGCGGCTCTTGCAGATAGAATGGCGCTCCCTTCTGCCGCCGAAATGGCCCGCGAAGTCAGATCGCACCACGCGCAGAAGCAGCGGACATGGCTGAACTCGGCCCGGTATACTCTGGAAGTGGATTTCAAGAGCTACGTTGGCGCGCTTCGCAAGGACATGGAGCGCAATCAGGCAGGCCTCTGATGGCGGGATGCTGATGAGCAGACGCGGGAAGCGTATCGCAGGACTTGCGATAGGCGTCGCGTTGATCATCTGCACTTGCGATCAACCGGCGCTTGCCGCATGCGAGTTCGCACTGCAGGGCGATGGCCGCGTGAGCAGCGTGCTTGACGCGAAAACCTTTCGGCTTGAGGACGGACGCGAGGTGCGCCTCGCCGGGATCGAGCTTGCTCCAGACAGCGCTGATCGCGGCAAGGCGATGCTGGCCTCGCTGATCAAAAGCCGCGACGTCTCGCTGCACGGCACTGACGACACGCCGGATCGCTACGGGCGCCAGCCGGCTTTTGTCGCTCTGAAGGGATCGGTGACGCCGGTTCAGTTCGCGATGCTCACGGGTGGCGAAGCCCTGGCGTCGCCCACCGTCAGCGACCAGGCATGTTCCCGTGCGCTGCTGGCCGCCGAGGCCTCCGCGCGTGCGGCAAGACGCGGCATCTGGACCGGTTCCGCTGCCTTAAAAAACGCGGAAAGAACCGACGATATTTTGGCTCGATTGGGACGCTTTACTGTGGTGGAGGGGACGGTTTCGTCGGCCCGGCTGGCGGGCGCGACATTTTATGTCAATTTCGGACGCCGATGGACACGGGACTTTGCCGTGACTATTTCAAGGCGCATGATGCCGTCTGTCGAGGCGGCTGGAATTGACCTTAAGTCCCTGAAGGACAAGAGAGTTCGAGTTCGGGGCTGGATCGAGAAGCGCGGCGGGCCGAGGATCGAGATGACCCACGCGGGGCAGCTCGAGGTGATCGGCGCGGCCAGGACGATCTCGGGCGATCTGGCCGTAAAGGAATTTGTGCCTGAGGATGAGGGTAAATAGAGACGTGGCGGCATCTGCAAGCCAACGAGACCCACGGAGCTCCCGCCGCGTTTTCGCGGCGGCGGTGCTGTGCGCGTCGTTGGGTCTGAGCGCCTGCGGCGACCTCGGCCGATTCCAGACTGCATCGAGCCCAAGCTTCGCTGCGGTGAAGCCGAACAAGCCAGCGGCGCAGACCCCGGCCACCGAACGCGAGCATAGCCGCATTCTCTCGTCCTATGGCGGATCCTACGACGATCCGCGGCTGGAAGCCCTGATCACCAAAACCGTCGATCGCCTCGTCGCGGCCTCCGAGCGGCCCGATCTCGCCTACAAGGTGACGATCCTGAATTCCGGAGCGGTCAACGCCTTCGCGTTGCCGACCGGACAGCTTTACGTCACGCGCGGGCTGATCGCGCTCGCCAGCGATACGTCCGAACTGTCGTCAGTGCTCGCGCATGAGATGGCGCACGTGCTGGCCAAGCATGCGGCGATCCGCGAGGATCAGGCCAAGCAGGCTGCCGTCGTGACCCGTGTGGTCGCCGACATGGGCAGCGATTCCGATATGAATGCGCTGGCGCTGGCGAAAACCAAACTGACGATGGCGAGTTTCTCGCGCGCGCAGGAATTCGAAGCCGACGGCATCGGCGTCGGCATCGCCGCCCGCGCCAAGTTCGATCCGTTCGGCGCGTCCCGCTTTCTCACCGCAATGGAACGCAACGCCGCGCTGAAGGCCGGCCGTGCGCCCGCCGATCCGCGCTCGCTGGACTTCCTGTCGTCACACCCGGCGACACCGGAGCGCGTGCAGAACGCGCAGTCCAGCGCGCGTCAGTACTCGTCGCCGGAAGGCGGCGAACGTGATCGCGATGCCTATCTCGCCGCAATCGACAATCTTGTTTATGGCGAAGATCCCAGCGAAGGCTTTGTGCGCGGGCGGCGCTTCCTGCATCCGAAGCTCGGCTTCACATTCCAGGTTCCGGACGGATTCGTGCTTGAGAACACGGCGCAGGCCGTCGTCGGCGTGCGCGAAGGCGGCGCACAGGCGATGCGCTTCGACGTGGTGCGGGTTCCGGCGGAACAGACGCTTGGCGACTATCTCAATTCCGGCTGGATGGAGAATGTCGATAAGACGTCGACCGAAGACACTAGCATCAACGGCTTCCCGTCTGCGACTGCGACGGCCAGCGGCGATCAGTGGCAGTTCAGAATCTACGCCCTGCGTTTCGGCAGCGACGTCTATCGCTTCATTTTCGCGGCAAAGAAGAAAACCCCGGAAGGCGATCGCAGCTTCCGCGACACGGTGAATTCGTTCCGGCGCCTGACACTGGCCGAGATCCAGGCGGCCCGGCCGCTGCGGATCAAGGTCGTCACCGTGCAGCCGGGCGATACCGTGGAATCGGTGGCCCACCGGATGCAGGGCATCGATCGCCCGGTCGACCGTTTCCGCGTCCTGAACGGTCTCGATTCCCGCTCGACCCTGAAGCCGCGCGACCGCGTGAAGATCGTGGTGGACTGAACCCGCTCCGAAAAAGGAATCCGTCTTCGGAGGCCGCGCCTGACAAGAAAATATCTCAAGGACAGACGAATAAAAAAGCCCGGCTCGATGGCCGGGCTTTTTGATTCCTGTTGTTGTCGAGAGCCGATCAGGCGGCTTCGTCGGCAGACACCGAGTCGTCGCCATCATCCGCGTCATCAGCCGATGCATCCGCAGTTGCGTCAGCATCCGCCTTGGCGCCGCGACGCGGGCTCTTGGCAAGGTTCGCTTCGATCTCCTTGACCGCTTCGGTCTCGGTGACGTGCTGAACCACGGCGATTTCGCGCGACAGGCGATCGAGCGCGGCTTCGTAAAGCTGCCGCTCGCTGTAGGACTGTTCGGGCTGCGATTCGGAGCGGAACAGGTCACGCACCACTTCGGCAATCGCGACGATGTCGCCCGAATTGATCTTCGCTTCGTATTCCTGAGCGCGGCGCGACCACATGGTGCGCTTGATGCGCGCGCGACCCTTGAGGGTTTCCAGAGCGCGCTTGACGAGCGACGGATCCGACAGCTTGCGCATGCCGACATTGGCGACCTTCGCCGTCGGCACCCGCAACGTCATCTTGTCCTTGATGAAGTTGATCACGAAAAGCTCAAGCCGCGCGCCGGCGATTTCCTGCTCTTCGATCGCAAGAATCTGGCCGACGCCATGCGCCGGATACACCACGAATTCATTGGTCTTGAAGCCCTGACGCTGGGTCAAAGGCTTCTTCGGCTCTTCCACGCGCGGCGCAGCAGCAACCGGCTTCGCGGCAGGCTTGCCGGCAACGGTCTTCACGGCGGCCTTGGGCGCAGCAGGCTTCGTCACCGTCTTCGAGGGCTTCGCAACGGGCTTTGCGGGGGCCTTCGCAGACGTCTTGGCAGTTTTGTTCGGCATTGTGCTTCTTTTGTTTTTTGAGGGTGTGGCGGACGCGCGAGCATCCTTCTTGGACGCGCTGCGGCTCGCCGCGAGCGTCTTCTTGGTGCCCTTATCCTTGGAACCCTTGTCGTTTGTTTTGGAGTTCTTTTTATGACGCAATTTGTCTGACACAGCGCCTATGCGTGGAAATCGCCACGCCCCTGTTTAATGGTTTCTCGGGAACCCATCGGGACCCTAAACGCGGGCAAAAGGGGTTCGGCGTTAGAATGTGCCCAAAATAGCACATTTCCCGCAAAAATCAATGATTTATGGACTGCGGCACGCCATGGGCGGCCTCAGCGGCGGTATTCATCGCCGGTAGGGTTAAAAGTTATCCGAAATACAGGGCGGCTGGTTCCCAGATCGAGGACGCCCGGCAGGCCAAATCAGTCGCCGGAACCCGGCTTGGCCGAAAAATATTTGTCGAACTTGCCTTCGACGCCGTCAAATTCCTTGGCGTCGTCCGGCGCGTCCTTTTTCTGGGTGATGTTCGGCCAGGACTTGGCGTATTCCGCGTTCACCTCGAGCCATTTCTCGAGGCTAGGTTCAGTGTCAGGCTTGATCGCATCCGCAGGGCATTCCGGTTCGCACACGCCGCAGTCGATGCACTCGTCCGGATGGATCACCAGCATGTTCTCACCCTCGTAGAAGCAATCCACGGGGCAAACTTCCACGCAGTCCATGTACTTGCACTTGATGCAACTTTCAGTGACGACGTACGTCATCCAAGGCTCCGGACAGTCTCATTTTCAGGTTTGGCGTAGCGCAGGATGTGCGGCGCTGCAAGGGACGGCGGCACTACGATTATTGGCAAATAGTCATTCCGGAGGCGATTGCAAATCGAGGTAAATGGTCCGCGCGGCAGCAGCATCTCCGCGCCGATCCACGAACCCGGTGATCTTCAGAATCCGCACCCGGCTGTCGAGCGCGATGGTGAGGACTTCGCCTGCCTTCACCGCGTGCCCCGGCGAGGTCTGACGCGCTCCATTAATTCGGACGCGCCCCTTGGCGACCAGCGCCGCGGCATCTGTCCGGGTCTTCACGACCCGCGCATGCCACAGCCACTTGTCGAGGCGCTGCCGATCCAAATCATTCCTTGCGATTACCCGCGAGCTGCTCCTTGAGCGCTGCCAGCTTTGCGAAAGGCGAGTTCGGATCCGCCGGGCGATCACGCTCGCGCGGAGCGGCGCTGGTCGCGTAGGTCCGAAGCGCGCCGCCACTGCGGTCGCGATCGTCCTTGCGCCCGTCCCGGCCGCGCTTGTCGAACTTGCCCTTGCCGCGATCCTGGCCACGATCCTGATTGCGGTCCTTGCCCTTGAAATGTTCACGCGGCGGCCGGCCGCCCTTGTCGTCGCGCGGTGGACGCGCCTGTGCGGCATCAGCGCCTTCCGCGGCAACCACCGGTGCGTCACCGCGCGGACGGCGATGTTCGTTGTTGCGATCGCGGCGGTGACGGCCATGGCGCTCACGCTTGTCGCCATCGGCGGCGGCTTCGCCTGCCGGTGCAGCGGATTTATCCGGTCCCTTGTAGCGGCTGCGATCATGACGCGGCCGGCGCTCGTCGGAACGCCCGCCCGGCCGCCAGACTTCAACCAGCACCGGTTCTGCAGGAGCGGTTTCAGTTACTTCGGTTGCCACAGCTTCGGCCGCCGCAACGTCTGGTGCAGCAGCTTCGGTCGCAACAACAGGCTCAGCAGAAGCTTCAACTACGGCAGCTTCAACTGCAGGCTCGGCAGCTTCCGTGGCAGGAGCAAACTCAATCTCCGGCAATCGCGTTGCGGTCGCCTCCGCAACCACTGTTTCGGCAGCGGCTTCAGGTTCGGTGGTGATGTCGGCGATCGACTCCGTTGCCGCAGCCGCCTCCGGCTCGACAGCAACCGCTTCCGTCGCAGCAGCGTCGGTCGCAGTTGCATCGATCTGAACAGCTTCAGACCCAGCAACAGTTTCCACCGGTGCCTCTGCGGGCGCCGCAGGTGGCGCAACCTCGACCGGCAGTGGCGGCCGCTTTTCCATGCGGTAGCCGAGCGCCTTCAGGATCGAGGCGAAATCGTCACCAGCTGAACCGGTCAGCGATGTCATGGCCTGCGTCGCGACAAACGCGCGGCCATCGAATGCGCCTGCCGGCTTCTCACCCGATGAACCGGGACGCCACGACAGCGCAGGCCGGATAAGGTCGGCAAGGCGCTCCAGAATATCGACGCGCACCGCGCGGTCGCCGCACAGCTTGTAGCCGAGCGTGCGGTAAGCTTCCTGATCCAGCGCCTTGTCTGCAGGGAAAGATGTGCGTCCGCTGGCGGCCAGATGCTGCCCGCCGGTCAGCGCCGACCAGTCCATGTCATCGCGCTTCAGCGCCCAGAGCAGCGACGCCAGTCCGCGCGCCGCGGGCTTGAGCAGCGCGGGGAAGAAAATATGATACGCGCCGAACCGCACGCCGTACTTGCGCAGGCTTGCGCGCGACGGCTGATCGAGATCCTTCATCTCCGCTGCGATCTTCGGCCGTTCCAGCACACCGAGCGCTTCGATCAGCTGGAAGGCGATGCCGCGCGCGATGCCGGTGATGTCTTCGGCCTTCGACAGTTCGAACATCGGGCCGAGAATTTTTTCGATATGCGTCTTGAGCCATAGATCGAGCCGCGTCTGCACAGCTTCGCGCGACGGGCCGGTCAGGCGCTCATCGGCAATGATCCGGATGCGGGGATGCAGCACATCATCGGCGGCGACCAGCTTGGCGACGGCATCGCCGGTCCAGCGCAACGTCCCGTCGGATGTCAGTACGAACTGATCGTCCGGCGCCTTCGAAAGCTTTTCGGCGCGCGCATCGATCTCGCCCGCCAGTGCCTTCAGTGCAGCAGCCTGCAAGGCCTTGGCATCAGAGCCCGCCTCCGCCGACTCCGGCGCGAACATGAATCCATCGAGACGGCCAATCATATGGCCCTCTACGATCACTTCGCCCGTCTTCCCAATCTCAGTATTCAGCATCGTGTTTTCCCGTAAGCGCCGCATCAATACACTGGTCCGGCGATCAACGAAACGCTCAGTTAGCCGTTCATGCAGGGCATCTGACAATTTATCCTCGACGGCGCGGGCAATTCCCTGCCAGCGCTCGGGGTCCACCAGCCAATCGGGACGATTTGCCGCGAATGTCCAGGTCCGGATCTGGGCGATCCGGGCCGATAATGTGTCGATATCGCCGTCGGTGCGGTCGGTTTGCGCGATCTGGGCTTCAAACCAGTTGTCCGGAATCCGGCCCTTTCGCATCAAAAACCCATACAGCGTGGTGACAAGTTCGGCATGCGCGGCTGGCGCGAGCTTGCGGTAATCCGGAATCTGGCAGGCCTCCCACAGCCGCTCGACGGCGGCAGAGCCCTTGGCCATGTCGCGGACGTCCTCATCGCGCGCCGCGTGCTCGAGCACGCGGATGTCCTCGGCAATCGGCGCGCGCGTCAGCACCTCATGGTTCGGCACCAGCGCGAGCGACACCTGAAGCGCGCCCAGCGACGAGAAATCCAGCCGCGTGTTCCGCCATTGCAGCATCTTGACGCTGTCGAAGGTGTGATTCTGCAGCGCATTGACCAATTCCGGCTCGAATGGCGCGCAGCGCCCCGTGGTCCCGAACGTGCCGTCGCGCGTGGCGCGGCCGGCGCGGCCCGCGATCTGCGCGAATTCCGAAGGGGTCAGCCGGCGGAACTGATAGCCGTCGTATTTGCGGTCGGATGCGAACGCCACATGATCAACGTCGAGGTTGAGACCCATCCCCACCGCATCGGTGGCCACGAGATAATCGACGTCGCCGGACTGGAACATCTCCACCTGCGCATTGCGGGTGCGCGGCGACAACGAGCCCAGCACCACGGCGGCACCGCCATGCTGACGCCGGATCAGTTCGGCGATGGCGTAAACCTCGTCGGCGGAGAACGCGACAATCGCGGTGCGCCTAGGCTGCCGCGTGATTTTGCGGTCACCGGCGAATTCGAGCTGCGACAGCCTCGGCCGCGTGACGATGTTGGCGCCGGGCAGCAACCGCTCGATAATCGGCCGCATGGTGGCCGCGCCCAGCAGCAGGGTTTCATCGCGCCCACGCCTGTTCAGAATCCTGTCGGTGAAAACGTGACCGCGCTCCAGATCAGAAGCGATCTGGATTTCATCCACCGCGAGAAACGACACATCGAGATCGCGCGGCATCGCCTCGACAGTGGAGACCCAGTACCGCGCCCTGGGCGGCTTGATCTTCTCCTCGCCGGTGATCAGCGCAACGGCATCGGCACCGGCCCGCGCGGCGATCTTGTTGTAGACCTCACGCGCCAAGAGCCGCAGCGGCAAGCCGATGATTCCGGACGAATGCGCCAGCATCCGCTCAATCGCCAGATGGGTCTTGCCGGTGTTGGTCGGGCCGAGCACCGCGGTGACACCGGCGCCGGGAGCACGCTCATTCGAAAACAGCGGAGCAGAAGACGACAAGGGCATAATCAGAAAGTCCGCATGACGCACACGACGCGGACGCCGCAGGCAGTGACTGGAAGTGTCTCACAATGCGACGCATTTCACGTCGCAACTTAAGATTTGGAACGGGTACGGAACGAAAGAAGCCCGAATCGCTGACTCGCGGTGTAAGTGTCGCGTTCACCCCAACATGTCGCACAATCCGTCGGCTAACGATACTATATGGGGTTTGAAGATGCTCCGCGCATGTCGCGATCGGGATGAAATCGTTAAGTTCGGAGTCGAATCGGATTGGCCGAAGAGTCAACACGATTCACGGTGAGATTCGCGACTGAATCAGCGCGGCGGTGGCCGCAGGACCCGGACCGATCGGGTCAGTTCGTCGAGTTCGTCTTGGCGGTCTTTTGCGCCGAAACAAATTCCGTCGCTTCGATCATGCCGGTGCCGAGAGGCGTCGGGATCGTGATCCTGAAAGGCGCCAGCACGCGCGTTCCGGCGATGGGCGCGAACCAGATTTCCATGTTGCGCTGAGCCGCGACGTATTTGATCGAGACACGATCCGGAACGTAGCCCGCGATCGGCGTGAAATAGACCGCGCAGACGACGACCGGCCCGTGATAGCCCTTTTCGGCCTTGACCGTTTCCATGCGCTTGTACTCGAGCCGCAGATCGTAACGCATCCGGCCGTCGAACACCGGTAGCGTCTTGCGGCAAGCCTCCGGGCCGACCGGATCGCCGGTGCCCGCGACCTTCAGCAGCGCGCCTGTCATCGGATCGAGCACGTTGCGGCGATGCACGTCGGTCACCGGAATGCGATCCGGGCTTTCCGGCGGCTGCGGCTCGATCGTGGAATCCTTGACGTTGCCTCCGCCCAGCGCGATGCGGATGACTTCGGCTTTCTTTCCGTAGTTGACGGTCGAGACGTAGCTGAGCGGAGCGAATTGACCCGCCGTGATACGGCCCTGCGCGGTTCCGGTGCCATTGCCTCCGCCGATGGATTTCATCAACCCGGTGGTGGCGCCGCTGACGGCGGCCGAATACTGATCTTCGGAAACATCGACGATCCAGGCGCCCTTGCCGATGGGGAGGCCGGCGAGCGAGGCTTCATATTTGGCGTCCAGACGTCCCTGGGCGTTGGCTGGCATGGGCAGAACCGCGCCGACCGCCAGCGCGACCAGCGGACAAAGCGCTGGAGCGGCTATCCAGGAGTATTTCAAGGCGAATTTCAGGAACCGGGGCATGTCCACCGACGAAAATCCTCGCACACGATGACCGGCGATTGACCGGCGCCCCCGGGGCACGGCGTCGGCGGGACGGCTATCCCGCACAAGGCCGCGAAAGTCATTATCGAAAGCCTGTGGTAACTTGTCTGGTCAGGGATTACGTCGATTATATGTTATGAAATCACTGGTTTAACGGGGAAAATTGTCATTTTCGCCGACGGCGGCCCGCCACTGGATCTGCAAGATAAGCCGCTGAAATCGCCTCCCAACCTTGACGCTGGGCGGCTAGCCCCTTATAGCTCCGCCGTTCCTGAAATGGACGGTTTCACCCCCCACGCGACCCCTCTCCGGTGGTCCGGGGCGACACAAGATTTCGCCAAAGGATTACGCTATGTCTCGGCGCTGCGAATTGACGGCCAAGGGCCCTCAGGTTGGTCACAAGGTCAGCCACTCGAACCACAAGACCAAGCGCCGGTTCCTGCCGAACCTGTGCAACGTTACCCTGATCTCGGACACGCTCGGCCGCTCGGTGCGCCTGCGTATTTCGACCAATGCGCTGAAGTCGGTCGATCACCGCGGCGGCCTCGACGCGTTCCTGATCAAGGCCAGCGCCGACGACCTGTCGCCGAAGGCGGTCGACCTGAAGCGCCAGATCGAAAAGAAGAAGCTCGCCGTCGCGAGCTGATCGTTCGATCGCATATTCGATTTCAAAAGGCCGGGCGAAAGCCCGGCTTTTTTGTTTGGCAATTTTCGTCGTCATGGCCGGGCTTGTCCCGGGCATCCACGTCTTGCGGCACATCCGGGAAGAAGACGTGGATGCCCGGCACAAGGCCGGGCATGACGAGCGTTATGTTGCCGCATGCCTGACCAGACCCGTTCATTCCCCGACCAGCGTGAATTGCAGCAACAGCGTGCGCTGGATCATCGAAAAATTATCGTCGGACACCATGGTCAGCACGGTGTCGCCCTCGTCGGTGACATGCGCGTCGAGGCCTTCCATGTTGTCGACCTCGTATCCGAGATCGACCTCGAAGATCGTCGGCCCGTCGATCACTGCATCCGGAATAACGGATTTGATCGGGATACGACGGATGCGAATGCCGACGCCCTCGAGCAGCGAAAACTTTCGTTCCAGCAGCAGCAGATCGCCGGACGGCAGCAGGACCGCATCGCTGATGTCGAAATTGTCCGTGCGCCTGACCGTGAACTGACCGGGCGACGGTCCACCGATCAGGAAGCTCAGGATATTTCCCGACGGATCGAGCCCGCGCTCCGAAATCGCAATCAGGCTCCCCGCAAGCGGCTGCCCCTTCGGGACGAACACGAGCGCTTCGAGTCCCTTGTTAAAGGGCAGTTCGCTCATCCCGGGCGGCACCGGCATCACCTCGCCTCTCGAGCGGATGCCGCCCTTGGCGAAATCGAACCGCATGATCTGATTGACACGCTCGAAGCCCACATAGGCCATGGACCCGTCGAGCGCGAGCGACTCGCTGTCAAACCAGCTACGCGCAGTGACTTTCTTGCCGTCGCTGTCCAGCATCGGCGCGGATTTCACGTCGGCCAGTCCCGCCATGCGCCTGCCCCGATAGGCGATGCGTCCGGTAAACCAGTTGCCCTTGTCGCTGATGGCGATGAACTGCTCGCCCTTCTTGTCGAGCCGCAAGCCCGACAGGCCGCCGAATCCGCGAAACGGCGAGGTGAGGATCAGCCCGCTGCGAAATTCCAGCGCGCCATAACGGATGTGGGTCGGATCGCGCGGATCGAAGGATTCGATCGGGCGCGCCTTGACCTCGACGGCGGCGATTGCCGCCTGCGCAGCAGCGGGGCTTGCACCCAAACCGGCCACACACACGGGCAGCACAGCCGCGGCGCCCCCCAGAAACCGCCGGCGGCTGATGTCGGTGGTCATGATGTCAGGAGTGGAGTCTGCGGCGGCGCGAAGGCGACGACGTCTCGACATGGGTTTCGCTGAACAGCTCGGCCAGCTTTTCCGTAATCGCGCCGCCGAGTTCTTCCGCATCCACGATGGTCACGGCGCGGCGATAATAGCGCGTCACGTCATGGCCGATGCCGATCGCGATCAGTTCGACCGGCGAGCGGGTCTCGATTTCCTCGATGACGTGGCGCAGGTGCCGCTCGAGATAGTTGCCCGGATTGACCGACAGCGTCGAGTCGTCCACCGGCGCGCCGTCCGAGATCATCATCAGGATCTTGCGCTGCTCCGAGCGTCCGAGCAGGCGCTTGTGCGCCCAGTCGAGCGCCTCGCCGTCGATATTTTCCTTGAGCAGACCCTCGCGCATCATCAGGCCAAGGTTCTTGCGCGCGCGCCGCCATGGCGCGTCCGCTGACTTGTAGATGATGTGGCGCAGATCGTTGAGGCGGCCCGGATTGGCAGGCTTGCCCGCCGCCAGCCACGCCTCGCGCGACTGACCGCCTTTCCACGCCCGCGTGGTGAAGCCAAGAATCTCGACCTTGACGCCGCAACGCTCCAGCGTCCGCGCCAGAATGTCGGCACAGGTCGCAGCAACAGTGATTGGCCGCCCGCGCATCGAACCGGAATTGTCGAGCAGCAGCGTCACCACCGTGTCGCGGAAGGTGGCTTCCTTCTCGTGCATGAACGAGAGCGGGTGATACGGGTCGGTCACGACGCGCGACAGCCGCGCGGGATCGAGGATGCCTTCCTCAAGATCGAATTCCCAGGCGCGGTTCTGCTGCGCCATCAATTTGCGCTGCAACCGGTTTGCCAGCCGCGCGACGATGTGCTGCAAATGCGCGAGCTGCTTGTCGAGATAGCTGCGCAGCCGCTCCAGTTCGTCGTGCTCGCAAAGATCTTCCGCCGAGACGACCTCATCGAACTTCGGCGCGAAAGCGTGATACTCCGGCCCGCGCGGCTCGTTGCCGCCACGGCCTGGCGGGCGATGCGCTTCGCCGGGCGTCTCGTCCTCGCCCATTTCACTGTCGTCGAAGGCGTCGCTGGCGGACGCCTGCGCGCTCTCCATGGCGTTTTCCGACATCTCCTCGGTGGAGGATTGCGACTGATCGGCGCTCATCTCCTCCGCGGATTCGCTCTCCGGCGAGCCGTCCGCGCCGGACTGGTCCTTCTCGCCGTCGCGGTTTTCGTCCTGATCGTCGTCCTCGTCCTGATCCGCGTTGCGGTCGTCGCCAAGCTCGAGCGCCTGCAGCACGTCGTGAATCGCGTCGCCGAAGCGGGTCTGATCCTCGGTGAAATTCTTCAGCACATCGAGACGCGCGCCGATCTTGTCTTCAAGGACAGGCCGCCAGAGGTCCACCATCTTGCGCGCCGCGGCCGGCGGCGCGAGACCGGTGAGCCGTTCACGCACCATCATCGCCAGCGCATCGGCCAGCGGCGCGTCGGCGCGGTCGGTGATCTCGTCGAATTTGCCGCGATGAAAATGATCGTCGAGCATCGCGGTGAGGTTTTTGGCGACGCCGCTCATGCGCTTGGCGCCGATGGCTTCCACGCGGGCCTGCTCGACGGCGTCGAACACGCCGCGCGCCTGCGGATTGCCGGGCGCCAGCTTGCGGTGAACCTTCGGATCGTGACAGGCGATGCGCAGTGCAATCGAATCCGCATGGCCGCGCACGATGGCCGCGTCCTTGCGGGTCAGCTTGCGTGCGGGCTCCGGCAGCCGCGCCTTGCCGGGCGACAGGCCCGGGCGCTCGGCGGCAAACGTCACTTCGAGTTCAGGCTGCTTGGCGATGGCGCGCAATGCCGACGTCACCGCGCGCTTGAACGGCTCCGTCGGAGATTCCTTCGACCCGGTCCTGAACTTGATATTCGACGTGCTCATTGCGGCTTCAATCTCGTACCCTTTGCCCCTCTCCCCTTGTGGGAGAGGGTGGATCGCCGAAGCGCAGCGGAGGCGAGCCGGGTGAGGGGGAGCGTCTGTCCTGAACCCCCTCACCCGCCTCGCAGCCTTCGGCTGCTTGGCACCCTCTCCCACAAGGGGAGAGGGAAAGTGGTTCAGCTCAACGCCACGTTCACAGAGCTCTCCGGCAGTTCCGCATTAAAGCAGCGCTGATAGAACTCCGCCACCAGCGGACGCTCAAGCTCGTCGCACTTGTTCAGGAAGGTGACGCGGAACGCAAAACCGATGTCGCCGAAGATTTCGGCGTTTTCCGCCCAGGTGATGACCGTACGCGGGCTCATCACCGTGGACAGATCGCCGTTGGCGAAAGCGTTGCGCGTCAGATCCGCGAGGCGGACCATCTTGTTGACGATGTCGCGGCCGGCGTCGGTGCGATAGTGCTTCGCTTTCGCGAGCACGATTTCGACTTCCTCGTCATGCGGCAGATAATTCAGCGTGGTGACGATCGACCAGCGGTCCATCTGGCCCTGGTTGATCTGCTGGGTGCCGTGATAGAGGCCCGAGGTGTCGCCGAGACCGATCGTGTTGGCGGTCGAGAACAGGCGGAACGCCGGATGCGGCTTGATGACCTTGTTCTGGTCGAGCAGCGTCAAGCGGCCGGAGACTTCGAGCACGCGCTGGATCACGAACATCACGTCCGGGCGGCCGGCGTCGTATTCGTCGAACACCAGCGCGATATTGTGCTGGAGCGCCCACGGCAGGATGCCGTCACGGAATTCCGTGACCTGCTTGCCATCGCGCACGACGATGGAGTCCTTGCCGACGAGATCGATACGGCTGATGTGGCTGTCGAGGTTGACGCGCACGCAGGGCCAGTTCAGCCTAGCTGCGACCTGCTCGATGTGGGTCGATTTGCCGGTGCCGTGGAAGCCCGTGACCATGACGCGGCGGTTCTTCGAGAAGCCGGCGAGAATGGCGAGCGTGGTGGCGCGGTCGAAACGATAATCCGAATCGATATCGGGCACATGCGGATCGCCGTTGGAATAGGCGGGGACTTCGAGGTCGCTGTCGATCCCGAACACCTGACGAACCGACACTTTCATGTCTGGGAGGCCTGCGGGTTCCTGCGACTTGGTCATGGCGGCGGTCATCAATCCTCCGTGGTCCCGGATGCTCCCGAAACCAGACGTGCTTGCTGCGGGTGGGGTGCGTGCTGCAACGTAGCAGACAGATGCCCATGGCAGAAGCCCACTGCGCAATGAAAGTTCCATCGTATTTTCATTGAGATAAGCCGTTTTCGCAGCTTTGGTAGGTCTGCCCTGCGATTGCCGGGGACCACGCCGATTCGGAAGGCCCCCAATCGACGATTTGCCCCGGATTTACCGGTGTATGGTGGTGTTCTTGGAATCGCGCCAGCATCGGACCTCAGGTGAGTTCGCACCTTCATCAACTGATCGGTTTTGTCTCGCTTCATGCCTTGCTGGCCTATGCAGCGATTTTCCTTGCCGCTTTTCTTGAGGCCGTCCCCATCCTGGGGTCCCTGGTCCCGGGATCGACCGTGATCCTGGCGCTTAGCGCGCTGGTGCCCGCCGGCAGCCTACACCTGACGCCGGTGTTGATGGCAGCGGTCACCGGGGCGCTTCTGGGGGACGGGCTCGCCTACTGGATCGGCCGCGCCAGCCAGCGCAAGGTGCTGACCTCGTGGCCGATGTCGAATTACCCGCTGCTCGTGGCGAAGAGCGAGGCCTTCTTCCATCGCTACGGGACGCTCGCGGTGTTTCTGGCGCGTTTCGTCCCTCCGGTCCGCGCCGTCGTGCCGATCACCGCCGGCGCGCTCGGCATGCCGCCGCAGCGCTTCTATCCGGTCAATGCCGCCGCCGTTCTGGTGTGGGCATCGGCGCATGTGCTGTCGGGCGCGCTCGCCGGCTCTGCTGCGGAGCGATGGGGCATGAAAATCGAACACTATGGATTGCCGCTGGTGGGCGGCATTATCACCATCGGGATCATCGCAGTCGGCGTGTATCACTGGCGCAGCCGGCGCGAGGCTAACGGGAGGGTTGGGTGACGCGAGCCACTTCGGTGAAGCGAAACACGGAACGCAGCAGACCTTTCACCGACCGTAATGTCGCAAAAGTGTTTGACGCCTATCCGGACATCGTTCGCGCAAAGCTGCTGATGCTGCGCGCGATGATCCTGGAGACTGCGGCCAATATCGACGGCGTCGGCCCGCTCGAGGAAACGCTGAAATGGGGCCAGCCGAGCTATCTCACCACTCAGTCCGGCAGCGGGAGCACGATCCGAATCGACCGCGTGAAACCGGCCGATGACCGCGTCGCGATGTATTTCCACTGCCAGACCGATCTGGTCGCAACATTCCGCGAGCTGTATCCGGCGCAGATGGAGTACGGCGGCAACCGGAGCATCCTGTTCGATGCCGTGGCCAAAATTCCTGAAAAAGCGCTGCGCCACTGCATCGGGCTGGCGCTGACTTATCACGCGCGCAAGGGCGCTTCGAAAAACAAGTCAGCTTCGGCGAAGAAGCCGATTTCGGTGAAGACGGCTTCAAAGAACAAGCGTGAATCAGCTACGCCGAACAAGCCGGCGCTCAGGACGCGCCGCGCACGACCGTCTTGAGATAATTGTAGGCCTTGATGACCTCGATCAGGCGATCCTCAGTCGAGCGATCGCCGCCGTTGGCATCGGGGTGATGCTGCTTCACCAGCATCTTGTACTTCGCCTTGACGGTTTCGAGCGTCGCATCGGGACCGAGGCCCATGACCAGCAGCGCCTTCTTCTCGGCATTGAAGATCTTTCGCGTTTCCGCCTTCGGCTCCGCACTGGCACTGCCCGGACCGGGACGCCACTTGCCGCGCCCGTTCATCTCGTCGAACATCTTGAGCGGATCTAAAGCCCCGTCCATGTCGAGCTCGGTCTTTGACTTTTTACCGCTGTTCGCACCCATCTTCCAGGTCGGACGATGGCCGGTCAGCGCATCCTTCTGGTAGCTGGCGACCGCATCGGGCGCCATGCCCTGGAAGAAATTGTAGCCCTGATTGTATTCGCGGACGTGGTTGAGACAGAAATGCCAATATTCCTTCTCATTGCCACGGGCCTTGGGCGCGCGATGTCCGCCCTTGTTCTTGCAACCGGGCGCCTCGCACATCACGGCTTCTTCGCGCGCAGCAGCCTGCTGCTTCGCGCTCAGCTTGTTGGGCTTGA